>DASYGI010000077.1:0-7693 GCA_035999925.1 Pedococcus sp. | reverse complement strand
CCTCGGGCTGGCTCTGGGGGGCGGGCACGAAGCGCGACAGATCAGCGGACATCACGTTGGCCGCCAGCAGGAAGGTATGCCGGGTGCCATACCGCACGGCCGACACCGACGCCGGATCCGCGATGTAGCTCTGAAAGTGCGGCAAGCCGCTGCCGGTCGCGTCCGCCAGCACCGCCTTGACCAGGTCGCCGTGGGTCACGGCCACCCACAGCGCGCCGCCACCGTGCGCCTCGCGCACCTCGGCGTCGATGCGCCGTACCGCAGTGGTCACCCGATGTGCCATCTCCGGCAGGCTCTCCGCGGCATACACCGGGTCGTCGGGAAAGCGAGCGTCGGTGGGGTCGTCCTGAACGGTGGCCCACAACGGTTCCTTGGCCAGCTCGGCCAGCTTGCGGCCGGTCCACGCGCCATAGGCGCACTCCTGTAGGTCCGCGTCCACCATGAGCTCGAGCCCGGCCGCGACCGCCAACGGGGCCGCGGTTTCGAGGCATCGCTCCAAGGGGCTGCTCACCACCCGCACCACCGGCAGGCCGGCCAGGGCATCGGCCAGGCGGGCGGCCTGGTCCCGGCCCGACTCGGTCAGATGTATGCCGGGTAGCCGACCCGCGAGCATCCCCTCACCGTTGGCGCTGGAGTGTCCGTGCCGGATAAGCAGACAGGTCGGCACGGGTCAGGTCGCTGACAAGGCGCCGGTCGCGAGGACGCCGATCAGGATGACGCCGACGGCCACGCGGTACCAGACGAACGCGGTGATCCGGTTGGTGCTGACGAACCGCAGCAGCCAGGCGATGGACGCGTACGCCACGATGAACGACACCAGGATCCCCAACGCCATCTGCCCCACGCCGAGCAGCTTGAGGTGCGAGCGCTCGTGCGCCGCCTCGAACAGCCCAGCCGCGGTCAGGGCTGGAATGGCCATGAAGAACGACAGTCGCGTCGCCGTCACCCGGTCGAGGCCGCGGAAGAGTCCAGCGGAGATGGTTGCCCCCGACCGCGATACACCGGGAACCAGAGACATGCACTGCACCAGGCCGATCACCAGTCCGTCCATGAGGGTGACGCTCCCCTCGCCCCGTTGCTCGCCGCGCTTGTCGAGCATGGCGTGGCGACTTTCGGCCAGCCACATGACCACGCTCCACCCCAGCAGGGCGAAGGCGACGACCCACAGGGACCGCAGGGGTCCGCTGATGACGTCCTTGAGGACGAACCCGATGATGCCGACCGGGATCGAGCCGACGATCACGGCCCAGGCCAGCTGGTAGTCGTGGTGGGCTCGCGCCTCCCCACCGCGCAGTCCAGCCGCCCAGGCCCCGGCCAGCCGGACGATGTCGCGCCAGAAGTACAGGAAGGTGGCGACGATCGCGCCGAGCTGGATGATCGCCGTGTAGGCCGTCAGGCCCGGGTCGTCGAGCTTGAACCCGAGCAGCTTCTCGGTGATGGTCAGGTGACCGGTCGAGGAGACCGGGAGGAACTCGGTGAGCCCCTCCACCACGCCGAGGATGAGTGCGTCGAGGTAACTGAGAGTGCTCACTGCTCCGCTTCCTGCTCAGGGTGGGTCGGGACGGTCAGGCGCCAGTCTGGCCCATGACGTTTGCCATGGTGCGCACGACATGCAGACGCTCCTGCAGACCGCCCGCGAACGGTGCCACCGACAGCGTTCCCACGCCCGCATCGGCGTACCGCTGCACCCGGTCCCGGATCCGCTCGACCGGTCCGATCAGGGCCGTCGCATCGATGAGCTCGAACGGGACCGCTGCCGCGGCATCGCGGTGCTGCTTGGCGAGGTACAGGTCCTGGATCTGCGCTGCGGCCTCCTCGAAGCCCATCCGGCAGGCCAGCTGGTTGTAGAAGTTCTGTTCCCGAGACCCCATGCCGCCGATGTAGAGCGCCGCGTACGGCCGGACCAGGTCGGCGGCAGCCTGGACGTCGTCGGAGATGACTACGGGCACCGAGGGAGCGATGTCGAACCCGTCCAGCGGGTCTTGCGCCGTGCCCTTGTCAGCCCGCCGCCGCCCGGTCGCCACGGACTCGACCTGCGGCGCCGAGTGCTCCGGGCTGAAGAAGATCGCATGCCACCCGTCGGCGATCTCGCCGGCCAGCTCGAGGTTCTTGGGTCCGACCGCGGCCAGGTAGATCGGCACGTGCTGGCGCGGTGGATGCACGGTCAGCTTCAGCGCCTTGCCAGGGCCGTCCGGCAGAGGCAGCGTGAAATGCCTGCCCGCATAGGCCACGGACTCACGCCGCAGCGCCATCCGGACGATGTCGACGTACTCGCGCGTTCGTCCCAATGGTGCGGCAAAGGGCACCCCATGCCAGCCTTCGCTCACCTGCGGCCCGCTGACGCCAAGCCCCAACCGGAACCGACCGCCGGACAGCGTGTCGAGCGTCGCAGCCGTCATCGCCGTCATCGCCGGAGTGCGGCCGGGGATCTGCATCACTGCCGCGCCCAAGCCGAGGTGCTCGGTCTGAGCGCCGATCCAGGCCAGCACTGTCGGCACATCCGAGCCGTACGCCTCGGCGGCCCACGCCACGGCATACCCACACCGATCGGCCTCCTGGGCCACGGCCACGTTGTCACCGTCGACGCCCATGCCGAAGTACCCGAGGTTCACGCCCAGTTCCATGACGGGAGGCTATCGGGCCGACCCCGGCGAGGCCCCACCATGCGAACCGGCTCCGCCGACTACGGTACGGAACCATGCGCCACAGACGAATGGGGAGATCCGGACTCTCGGTGTCGCGACTGGCCCTGGGCACGATGACCTGGGGTCGCACGACGGACGAGGAGGGGGCCCGCGACCAGCTGCGGACGTTCGTCGACGCGGGCGGCACCCTGGTGGACACCGCCCACGGCTACTCCGACGGGGCCGCCGAGCAGATCATCGGCCGGTTGATCCACGACGAGGTCACCCGCGAGGACGTGGTCATCTGCACGAAGTCGGGCATCTCGCGACGCTCGGGTGAGCGCGTCGTCGACACCTCACGGCACAGCCTGTTGGGCCAGCTCGACACCACGCTGGAACGTCTGGGCTCCGACCACGTCGACCTGTGGCTGGTGCACACCTGGTCGGACGAGGTCCCGCTCGCAGAGACACTGTCCGCGTTGGAGTGGGCGGTGTCCACGGGTCGGGCACGTTACGTCGGCGTCTCGAACTTCAGCGGTTGGCAGAGCGCTCGAGCGTTGTCCCTGCTCGAGCAGGCGAGGATTCCGTTGGTGGCCAACGAAGTGGAGTACTCCTTGCTCAACCGGTCGGCCGAGCCCGACCTGCTCGGGGCGGCGGAAGCCCTGGGGTTCGGCCTGCTCCCGTGGTCGCCGTTGGGGCGAGGCGTGCTGACCGGCAAGTACCGTCACGGCATCCCGGCCGACTCCCGGGCCGCTTCGAGGGACTTTCCGCGTTTCACAGCGCGCTATCTCGACGATCGGGCTGCCGGCATCGTCGAGGCCCTTGCGATCGCCGCCCGCGGGCTCGGGGTCAGTCCTGCGGAGGTGGCGCTGGCCTGGGTGCGTGACCGGCCCGGTGTGGTCAGCCCGGTGGTGGGTGCCCGGACCACGGCGCAGCTCAAGACGTCGTTGGCGAGCGAGTCCCTCGAGCTGCCGGAGGAGATCGTCGCCGCGTTGGACGAGGTCTCCGACTGACGCGCTAGCTCTTGTCGTCCTCGTCGTCGTAGTCGGCGTCGTCCAGCCCGGAGTAGACCCCTGGGTCGCCATCCTCGTCGGAGTGGTCGTCGAGCTCGTCGTCGTCCTCGCCGTCATAGATGTCGAGCGGCGTCATCTCGCCGTAGGCCTGCAGCAGCGCGTCGTCATAGGCGGCGAAGGCGTCCGCGAGGTCGTCGTAGGCCGCGATCACGGTGGGGTCTTCCTCGCCCCGCTTGGACGAGGATGCCTCCAAATGGCGCTCGAAGGCGCTCACCAGGTTGGCCAGCGCGCCACGCGGGTCTGCGGTCATGCCCCGACCGTAGCGGGTTCCGGGTAGAAATGGCGGGTGATGGTTGACTACGAGTACCGCGTGCTGAGCTTCCCGCGAGACGTTCCCCGGTCGGACATCCGCAGGACATTGTCGGACCACGCGGAGTACGGACACTGGGAGCTGCACCGCACCCGCATCTACCTTGGCGGCAACCAGCGGACGTGGTTGCGCCGCAAGATCATCCGCGTTCCGCGCGGCTGAGGACTGGGTATGCCGTGAGCCGTCGGGACACCCGCAGCAGCAGCGTGCCGATCCACAACAGGGCGGCAGCGAGGGCCGTAGCCGGGACGAGGTCCATGCCCGTGAAGGCGAGGTGCCCAGAACCCGGCGTGTCACCGAGGGCCTCGCCGGCCAGCGCGGCGTTGGCCACGGTGCCCGACCCGGTGCCCGAAGCGGAACCCGCGGACCCCGTGGTCGATCCGCTCCCCGCCGGGCAGGGCACCACGAGCTTCTGCAGTGGCACCCCGGCCGTGGTGAGTTCCTGTATGAGGTTCTGGTCGAGAACCACCAGTGTGGTCTGGACCGGGACGACCTGCCGGGTCACGCGCACACACAACCCGAGAAGCGTGGTCACCGAGACGTCGGCTCCCGCGACCTGACCTGGGGTCGGGGCCGCGCCGGCAGGGCAGGGTGCGAAGACCTGGGGGAAGTGTTGGACGAGTGGGGACGAGAGGTCCTGACCCAGTGCGTTGAGCCCGATGTCGAAAGCCGGGGACGACGTGCCGGTGGGGATGAGGCAGACGCTCGCCACCGGAGTGGTCGCCCGCACCGACCCCGGCGACGACGTGGCGGAGCTACCACCCGAGGATGGCGCGGCACCCGTGGTCGTCGTCGCCGAACCGCGTCCCGCAGCTGGGGCCGCGGCCGCGCTTGGGGTGGTCGTCGGCCCTGTCGTGGGGTGGCCCGCCGTGGAAGGAGTCAAGAGGGCGGCGAGGCCCCCGACCGGCGCGGGAAGTGACGGCCCTGTCGACGGCGCGAGCAGGGGGCTAGCCGCTGCCGTCACCGGGGCCAGCACGGTCGCCACAGGCCCCGGCACAGGTCCGGGCAAGCCGACGGCGTGACTCATGCCCGCGCCACTGATGACCAGTCCACCCATCGCAACCGCAACTGCGGTTAAGCGACCCAACCCCTTCGAGCGGTTCATCGAAGCCACCCCGTCTTCCTGCTCATGACCCTGTTGTCATTGGGTGCAACGACATGGCTCGGGCGCAGGCTACGAACGACACCGTGTGTCAGCCGTCACGGGCACCCAGGGGCTCAGCAGGTGGCGATGAACCGCTGCAGCACCCGAGTGCCGAACTCCAGGGCCGACACCGGAACCCGCTCGTCGATGCCGTGGAACATGGGAGCGAAGTCAAGGTCCGCGGGCAGCTGTAGGGGGGCGAAACCGTAGCCGGTGATGCCCAGCTGGCTGAGCGCCTTGTTGTCGGTGCCACCGGACAGGCAGTACGGCAGCACGCGGGCATCGGGATCCTCGGCGAGCAAGGCAGCCTTCATGGCCTCCACGAGGGGCCCCTCGAAGGGAGCGTCAAGGGCGATGTCGCGATGCACCACCTCGACCTCGACATGGTCCCCGGCCAGCTCGCGAATCGTGGCCAGGAGCTCGTCCTCGTGGCCCGGCAGGAACCGGGCATCGAGCGCGGCGGAGGCCGACTGCGGGATGACGTTGTGCTTGTACCCCGCGTCGGCCATGGTGAAGTTCGCCGTGTCCTGGAGCGTGCCCCGCACGAAGCCCTGGGCACCCCCGAGGTGCTCGAGGAGCTGGTCGAGGTCGTCATCGGCATACGTCGTCCCGGTGAGCTGGCTGAGCTCGTCGAGCAGCTGGCGAACAGACGCGATGTACTCGCGCGGCCACGAATGCTGGTCGATCCGGGTGATTGCCTGCGCCAACCTGACGACGGCGTTCTCGTCATTGGGCACTGAGCCATGCCCGGCGCGTCCGGTCGCCACGAGACGGAGCCAGAGGATGCCCTTCTCGGCGGTCTGCACGAGATAGGCCCGGGTGTCCGCGCCGTCCGCGGCGGGCACGGTCACGGAGTAGCCGCCCACCTCGCTGACGGCCTCGGTGACCCCCTCGAACAGCTCGGGGTGACGGTCCACGACGAAATGCGAGCCCTTGACGCCGCCCGCCTCCTCGTCAGCGAAGAAGGCGACGACGAGGTCACGGGGAGGTTTGGCGCCGCGCCGGGCGAGATCCCGGACGCACGCCAGAATCATCGCGTCCATGTCCTTCATGTCGACAGCCCCGCGTCCCCAGATGCACCCGTCCCGGAGCTCGCCGCTCAACGGGTCGACCTGCCAGTCGGCAGCGTTCGCAGGCACGACGTCAAGGTGGCCGTGCAGACACAGCGCAGGACGGTCGCGGTCCTCCCCCTCCAGCCGCACCACGACGCTGGTCCGGCCCGGGTCGCTCTCGACGACCGTCGGGTCGAGACCCACCTCGCGCAGCTCGGCCACGACGTAGTCGGCCGCAGCCCGCTCCCCCGGGCCGCTGCCGTCACCGTAGTTGGTGCTGTCGATGCGGATCAGCTCCTGGCAGATGCGCACCACTTCGTCGACGGGTCCGGTATCCCTGCTCATGCGCCTCACCCTAAGCGTTAAGGGGTATGCCGATGGGTTGCGTTGAGGCAGTAGCCGAGGGGCGTCCCGAGGGATCGAGCCGGTTCGGAGGAGGGGCAGTCTGCGTGCTATCGTTCCGGGTCGCAGCAGGCACTCCCCAAGGTGCCTGAGACACACCCTGTCCGGGTGGCGGAATGGCAGACGCGCTAGCTTGAGGTGCTAGTGCCCTTTATCGGGCGTGGGGGTTCAAGTCCCCCTCCGGACACCACCAGCGCCCCGAATCTGTGCAGGTCGCAGACTCGGGGCGTTTCACTGTCTCGCCCGTGACCCCGGCGAACTGCCTTGCTCGAGGAGCTGGCCAGGTGCGGAGGAGTTCGTCAGACCGCTCAGATGCCGTGAGGAAGGCTGTCGCGCTTGGAGCGCAGGTCCTCGATCAGGGCGTTGGCAGCCTTGACGATCTTCTCGGTGTCGGCCTTGCTCCGCTTCGCCCTGGGGGGCGTCTCGATCCTCTCCACGGTCCGGGTAATCACCCGATCGCCGGTGCCCTCGACGAACTCAGGGGCAGAGGATGGGTGACGCGCCGACGCCGCCATGGCCTTGCCAGCCTTGGTCGCGCGGCGGACTCGCGGGGTCGCGGGCATCGGACGCCCCGATGGGAGGCCTTCCTCGCTCACAGCTGCGCACCTCCAACTTCGGCCAAATATGCGGCGAACACTTCCAGCACCGCGTGACTCACTGGTCTATCCCCACCGGTCCATTAGTTTCTCCAGCCATCGGGCCGCGTGTGGAAAGGCATAACAGCCGCGGCTCGAACCAGGTTAGGGCTGCTGCCAGCGCGCCCACTGCGCCCTCCACAGGTCGCCGGAACATACTCGCCAGTGCCTTCACACCAGGTCTTGCTGGTTGCCTGGGGTGCTACGCAAGGGACAGTTGACCCGTGATCCTGCCGAAGGTGCGCGACCTGCGCTTCGTGACGATCCGCCGTGGGGGAACCCTGACGGATCCGGACCACCGCCTGCTTGCATTGTGGGCCGCGCTGTGTGCCGAGCACGTACTGACGCTTTTCGAGTCGGCTCAGCCTGGGGACCTTCGACCACGGCAGGCGATCGAGCACGCCCGGGCCTGGGCCAGCGGCGAGGTCACGATGATGCAGGCCCGGGCGGCTG
>DASYGI010000076.1:0-2287 GCA_035999925.1 Pedococcus sp. | reverse complement strand
GGCCGAGCTCGACGCCGCCGCGGGAGAGACGATCACGGCTGCGGGCATCGGGGGCTTGGCGGCGCTCAAGCTCTTCGAGGAGGATCTTGCGCCCGCCTGCATCTCGACCGACCACCCCCGCTACCTGTCCTTCATCCCGTGCGCACCGACCGAGGCGGCAGCGATGTTCGACCTCGTGGTGGGCGCCTCGTCCATCTACGGCGGGTCGTGGCTGGAAGGTGCCGGCGCGGTGTATGCCGAGAACCAAGCCCTGCGCTGGATCGCCAACCTAGCCGGACTGCCGGCGCAGGCGGGCGGCGTGTTCGTGCCCGGCGGGACCATCGGCAACCTGTCCGCACTGGTGGCCGCACGGCATACCGCGCGGATGACGGCCGCCCATGAGGGGCGGACCGGCGCTGGTGCCCGCCCCTTCCGGGTCGCGGCCACGCACGGTGCCCACTCGTCCATCCAGTCCGCCTGCGACGTCATGGACGCCGACCTGGTCGGCGTCGAGGTCGACCAGGACGGGCGCCTGTCTGGTGAGAACCTCCGGCGGGTGCTGGTGGCCCATGGCCCGGAGACCTTCTTCGCGGTGGTCGCGACCAGCGGCACGACGAACTTCGGCATTGTCGACGACCTCGCCTCGGTGGCCGAGGTATGCCGCGAGTTCGGGATCTGGTTCCACGTCGACGGGGCGTATGGCGGTGCGGGACTGGCTGCCCCTTCGGTGCGCGCGAGGTATGCCGGCATCGAGCACTGCGACTCGTTCATCGTCGACCCGCACAAGTGGCTGTTCGCGCCGTTCGACTGCTGCGCGCTGCTGTACCGCGAGCCGGCGCTGGCCCGGGCTGCCCACACCCAGCGGGCCTCCTATCTGGACGTGCTGACCGATGCTCCCGACTGGAACCCGACCGACTACTCGGTGGGCCTGACCCGGCGGGCGCGCGGTCTGCCCTTCTGGTTCTCGCTGGCCACGCACGGGACCGATGCCTACAGCGCCGCCGTCGAGCGCACCCTGGCTGTCACGCGCTTCGCGGCGGACGAGATCGGCCGACGCGACTACCTCGAGGTGGTCCGGGAGCCGGACCTGTCGGTGGTCGTCTTCCGCCGCCTCGGCTGGACCGCGGGGCAGTACCAGGAATGGTCGGACCGGCTGCTCGCGGAGCAGTTCGCCTTTGTGGTGCCGACCTCTCACGCGGGAGAGACGCTGACCCGGTTCGCCATCGTCAACCCGCGCACCTCGGAGGATGACATCGTCGCGATTCTCGACACGATGGCCTGAGGCTGCGGGGAGCCTTTGGGGCTGATGTGACGGGTGGTTCCGGGGTGGCGAAATTCGGCCAGCCCGGGGTGCGGCTCGGCCGTTCGACCGAATGACAAGGGTGTGATTCGGTCCGTATAGTGAGGGCCACCACCAGGTCTGACCCGAGGAGCGAGAGCCGAGAGTGAACGTCGCACACGAGCAGGAGCCCGTTGTCGCGCCCGCTGGGTCGCTGACTGAACGCGATCGCGAGATCCTCGCCTTCGAGCGCCAGTGGTGGAAGTACGCCGGTGCCAAGGAGCAGGCGATCCGCGAGCTGTTCGACATGAGCGCCACGCGGTACTACCAGGTGCTCAACACGCTCATCGACTCCCCGGCGGCCATCGAGGCCGATCCCATGCTGGTCAAGCGACTGCGTCGCCTTCGCGCCTCGCGTCAGCGCGCCCGCAGTGCTCGCCGGTTGGGCATCCAGCTCTAGCCGCAGACCCCACAGGTCACCAACGCCCGCCCAGAGCTGACTGAGCGGGCGTTGTTGCTTGCCCCCGTCCGAGGCGTTGACGTGCTTGACTTCGGGCGTGGCCGACACGCGGATCAACGAGGCTGGCCCCCGCGAGGCACTCATCGTGGCGGCGCTGACCCTGCAGTGCGCCATCGACCGCGGCAGTATGGGCGAACCTGGGTTCTTCGACCGCCATGCCAAGGCGTGGATCGAGCGGCGATCCTCCCACCCAGCCTGGATCGCCGAGTCCGGCGACCAACATGCCGGACTGCTCCAGGCGGCGGTGCTGTCGGACCTCCCGTGGCCAGGACGTCACGAGGAGTCCCACCGCCAGCACGGTGAGCTCGTGGTGCAGACGTTGTTCGTGGGCAGGCAGCACCGAGGGCTCGGTATCGGGGAACAACTGCTTCGGGCCGCGGTCCAGTGGGCGCGTGACCGGGGCCTGGCCGCGGTGTCCCTCTCGGCGCGCACGCACACCCGCCCGATGCTGGAACGAGCCGGTTTCATCGCCGTCGACGACTGGTTCAGGATCGAACTATGAGTCTGCA
>DASYGI010000075.1:0-6350 GCA_035999925.1 Pedococcus sp. | reverse complement strand
ATCAGCTGCCCGACGGACAGCGCGAGTAAGGCCTGCTCAGGCTGCTCTGGCTGCTCAGCCTGTTCGGGCTGGTCAGCCATAGTGCAGCCGCACCGCGGCCAGGGCGTCGCTGGTGTCGAGCCGGCCTTGGAATAGGGCGTGGTTATCGAGGTCGTCGGCCAGCGCCAGCAACCTTTCCATGGCGGCGGTCATTAGCTGCAGCGGGTCTTGGCCTGTGGCGACGTTGTCGTGGGCCGGTGACGGCAGGGGCGGGTCGACCGCCTCGGTGAGCGTCTCGCCCGCGATCCAGATGCGGTGGGCACGCAGATGCCAGATCGCTTGGTCGTCGAGCGGACGCGTGGCCCGGTTGCCCAGGGCGGTGCACTCGAGCTGCGCCTGGCCCAGCAGGTCGAGGACGGCTTGCAGGTCGTCGGCGTCGAGCGTGGTGCCGGGCGTGGGCATGACCTGTCTCCTCGTGGCTCGGGTCGTGCACCGGTCAGCGGAATCGGACGAGTGGGACGTGGGCCGGGTCGGCCTCGTGGTGCATGAACACGGCGAGGTAGTGCGGGGCGTCGAGGTTGGGGTCGATCGCGAGGGCGCTGTTGAGCGCCGGCCAGGCGGCGCGCATGTTGCGGCGTCGCCAGTGGATCCAGGCGATGAGCGTCCACAGGCCGGCGGTGTACTGGCGTGAGGCCTGGTGCGCCAGGCGGGTGTACGTCCCGAGGGTGTTCTCAAGCGACTGACCGGCAGACCATCGGGCGTCGATGCTGGCGATGCCGGCGTTGACCATGTCGCCGGTGACGCGGGAGGCGATCTCGTCGACGAGCATCTCGTCGCAAGCCGCCGTAGTGAGGTTGGGGCGCCGGCGCGGGTGCAGCCGTGCGCGGGGGTGTCGCTTGGGTGGGTACGGCGCCGGCCGAGCCGCCGGCGGCCGCCGGCCCGGCAGCGGTGGCCAGGAGTGAACGGTCATGGATCCTCCTAGATGGAACTTTCGGTCAGGGGGTCGGTCCTGGTCGATGTCGCTTGTTCACCGGCGAGGTGCGACACGGCTTCGAGGCCGCATCGCTCAGCGTGGGCACCCACTCTTTGCGCCGGCAGGGTGAGTTGGATATCTGTGGACAACCGCGGGTCACGAGCCGCCCTGTGCATTTCCTCCCGTCATGAACGGTCGCGGTGGGGCAACCTGGGCGGGTTGCTACTCCGGTAAGCGCCGAAGCCGCCTCCGGCTCGACAGGCGCGGCCGACTTTCTTGTCATCCGCGCCGATTAGGTAGCGATCCAGGTCGATCGGGACCCAAGTCGGTGTCATCGCGGCGCGGCACGATGACCGCCGTCAGCAGCTGGCGGCCGGACTCTCCCGGAACAGGCGCCCTTGCAGGGTGCGTGGCTCCGAACAGGTCCGGGGTCGAGGGATGGGGCGGCAACACCGTGGCGATCGGAAAGGGTCCGTCGGGACTGCCGGCGCCAGTTGCTCGCTGAAAATGGCCCGCTGCGGTGGCCACCCGGCGGTCGGGCTGCCGTGCCAGGTGGCGATATTCTGCTGGACCGTCTCGTTGGCTGTTCAGCAAGCTGCTGTAGGGGGCGCCACCCCGGGGCGTCACAGTGATGCACCTCAACTACAGCAACCGAGGATGAGGACCGTGAGTTCGGCTTGAGCATCGGCGCGATGCGGAAGGTGCCGGGCTTACGCAAGCGCAGCTTGCTCCGCTCGCACATATGAGCCGGCAGCGTCCGAGTCGAATCGAACGGCGAGCGCCGCACTGGCCGTGGGAGATCACGGATCTCAGCCGCGGGGTCGGCTCGTCGTTCGGGGCCGGTGTGACAACGACCGCCGCTCACGGTCGAGGTGCCGTGCGCCCCGGAGGGTGGCGACCCACCCGCCGAGGCCCGACAGGTCGCTGCGTGGCTCGTCGACGCCGCGGGACTCGCCGAGTCCTGAGGGAGCGCACACGACGGTGCCCCCGCTCGAGGTATGAGCGGGGGCACTCTTGGTTCTCAGCATCGGTTAAGCCCCGACGGCCATGATGGACCGTAGGTCGCGACTCGTGGGAATTGCGTGGTGGGCTCCCTGGCTCCCCCTGTCCACGAGTCGCGACCGCGTTGAACCGTGCCGGGTCTGGTGGAGGCTCATTCTTAGTCCACGGAAGGGGTGAGAGTCATGGCAGCACCGAGGAAGTACCCGGGGGAGCTTCGGGAGCGGGCGATCCGGATGGCGGTCGATCTGCGGCGTCACCCGACTACCAGAAGCGGTGCCTGCTTCGGGGTCGTGGAGCAGCTGGGGATCAACCCTGAGACGCTGCGGAACTGGGTCCAGTGTGCGAGGTCGACGAGGGGCACCGGCCCGCCGTCACCAGTGCGCGACGGGTCGTCGAGTTGGAGCGGGAAGTCCGGGAGCTTCGCCGAGCCAACGACATCCTAAAGACGGCGTTCGCGTTTTCGCCGCGGCGGAGCTCGACCGCCGTTTGAAGTGAGCACCTTGGGAATCGTCGCCTACATCGACAAGCACGTCACAGGTTCGAGGTCGAGCCGATCTGCAACGTCCTGACGAAGGCTGGGACCAAGATCGCCCCGAGCACGTACTACGCCGCCAAGATCAGGCCGGCCTCAGCCCGGTTCGGTCTCCGGCGCCGTCACGACCGAGGTTATCCGTCGGGTCCATGCCGAGAACTACCGCGTCTACGGGTCCGGACGATCCACGCCGAGCTGCAACGGCAAGGTCACCGGGTGACCCGCTGCACCGTCCACCGGTTGGTGAGGACCGCTGGGCTGCAGGGGATCTCGCGGGCCAAGGGCCCACGCACCACGATCCGCGGCGTGGGACCGGATACTCGCCCGGACCTGGTCCAGCGCGCCTTCACCGCCACCACGCCCGGGCAGCTGTGTGGGTCGCCGACATCACGTACTGCCGCACCTTCTCCGGCTGGGTCTACGCCGCGTTCGTGTCGACGTGTTCTCCCCCGCAAGCGGGGACCCCCACCACCTTGTCGGCTGGCAGGTGTCCCAGTCGCTGCGGACCGACCTGGCCCTCGACGCCCTCGAGATGGGGCTGCGGGCTCGTCGCCGCGACGGCTACCGCCGCCGCCTGCACAGCGAGATCGGCACCATCCCACCAGCGGGGTACGAGACCAACTTCCGGTCAGAACCCCCTTATAACCGTCGTCGAAGCGTCAGTTACGAGCCTCCAGTAGACCCGGCACGGAACACCGGTGCCCTGCGGCACTCGATCCCGGTCCGCGGCGGCCCCCACGGGCTCCTCGTCTGGCCCCAACCCTGCCGATTCTCACTCGGGCACATCGGAAACATGCGGTGACCGCCACTCGACGACATCGAATGTCTTAAGGCGGTCCCGGCGGCCCGGCAGCGGCAGGAAAGCCGTGCGCCCCGGGGGTCTTCGAGGAAAGCCCGCTTCGCTCTTGACGTGATAACCGTCACCGGCGCGAGATCCTCCACCGACTTGCACCGGCCTAGGGGTTGAACTCGGAGTGGGCCTGAAGGAATCACTCAGCGTCATTGAGCACACTGCCTTTTGGCAGGGCGCCGGTTGAGAAGGTCCGGGTCGTGCCTAACGCGCGACGTGCGTGACCGACCGAGAGGACGTCAATGTCCGCGAACTCCCGCCGAGACGGGGCGGCGTCTGACCCTGCTGCCCGGACGAAGCTGATGGTCGCTGCGGTGCTGGGGGTCGTGGTGGGGGCGGTCGCCGCGGTTGCCGGTGCGGGCCGGTCCGCGCCGCTCGTGGGATGGGATGTCCTCGCCCTGACCTTCTGCCTGTGGACGTGGAGGTCGATCCGGCTCCTTGACGCAGCGGGGACCTCGGCTCACGCTCAGCGCGAGAATCCCGGCCGACGCGCGACCGACGTCGTGCTCGTCCTCGCCGGCTTGGCCAGCCTGGTGGCCGTTGGAGCCGTCCTCTTCGGGGCGGGCAACGACCCGGGGGCAACGAAGTATGTCCAGGCGGGTCTTGCGCTTGTCTCCGTGTTCATCTCCTGGACCACCGTGCACACCGTGTTCACGACCAGGTACGCGCAGATCTACTACGAGGGACCCCCGGACAGCGTGGACTTCAACGAGGACGACGCACCGGACTACCGAGACTTCGCCTACCTGGCCTTCACCATCGGCATGACCTTCCAGGTATCCGACACCGACCTCAAAACCAAGCAGATCCGCCGCACCGCGCTCCGGCACGCCCTCGTCTCTTTCCCGCTCGGCGCGGTGATCATCGCCGCGTCGATCAACCTGGTCTCCGGCCTGGCCAAGTGACCCCAGCAAGCCGGCCGGGTACAGCGGCGAACGTCCCCGGGCCTGAGGTTTCAGATTGATGGGTAAACCACCAGGGTCGCGATACACCCTGCTCGTCCGCCTTGGGACACGGTGCCTTGCGGGCGACGAACTCCCGGACGCCGCCACAGGGATGTAGGCGGGGGGCCACCATCAGAGGGTTGCGTGCGGGAGCGAGTATGCGGTTACGCGACAGGTCGGCCGCACCCGAGCCCGGGGCTGTGTGTCCGCCTTCTCTGACGCGGTGTTCAGGGGACGAGGTGATGCTTGCACGGTGCTCCCGGTGCTGATGCCTTCCTCCGCGCTGTGGTGGTTGACCGACTGGCGGCCCGGCTGGTTCGGGGTGGCGCTGGCAGTGCTGACCGGGTCGGTCTACGGGCTGCTGCTGGTACGCGGCCGTCGGGGCGGCGTGCGATGGCCGTGGTGGCGGGTGGGCTGTTACGCCGTGGTGGGGGTCGGCTCGCTGCTGTATGCGGTGTGTGGCCCGCTCCAGGTGCACCGGGCCTCGATCTTCTGGATCGGGGCGCTGCAGGTGGGGGTGCTGTCGGCGGTCACGCCGGCTGGGCTGTCAATGGGCGACCCGGTCGGGCTCGTTCGTGCTGTCCCTGGTCCAGCGGTGGTGCGGCTGGATCACCTGCTGCAGGGGTGGCCGGTGCGTGTGTTGACCTTCCCGCTCGTCGCGTCGGTGCTCGCGGTCGGCAGTGTGGTGTTGGTCTTCTTCACCGACTATTTCGAGGCGTCGACGCGGTCGCCGTTGGTCGAGGCGATTCTGGTGGTTCATCTTGTCGGCACCGGCCTGCTGTTCGTGCTGCCCCTGCTGACTGACCAGATGCTGCCGGCGTGGGCGTCGCCGCCGCTGCGCACGCTTGTCGCGTTCGCCGACGGGCTGCTGGACGCGGTGCCCGGGATCATGCTGATGGTCTCGACCACTGTGCTGGCGCCGGGCTACCCGGGCTTCGCCGGGTTGTCCTCGGCCCAGGCGTTGTGGGAACAGCGTTGGGGTGGTGGTGTGCTGTTGGGGGTCACTGAGGTGGTCGGCGTCCCGGTGCTGGCGGCGATCTTCGTCGACTGGGTGCGCCACGACGAGCGCGAGGCGCGGGTGGCTGACGCGCTGGCGGACGGGCCGCAGCCTGCGCCGGACAGCCACGCGGTCCCGCCGGGAACCGTTGAGGACAAGCGTGAGGATCAGGGTGACGACAAGGGGGTGCGCGGGCGTGACGCCGCCGGGGAGCGGCGGCTGTGGTGGGAGGACGACCCGCGGTTTGCCGATCGGATCTACCGCCGCCGCTGAGCGAGGTCACCGGCTTGCGTCAGGCGACCCGTTGGCAACGGCAACGGACCCGGACGACCAATAGGGCGCCACTGACACACCCGGGCCACCGCCCTCGAGGGCGGCGAGACTCAACACGGACCCGGAGCGGGGACGGACGACGTCGGGATGTGTCGGGGTCTGCGTATGTGTCGATGGTTGGGCTTTCGAGACCTGCCGGGACGTGATCTTAGGTAGAAGAAGATCTGTCACCGGCGGTGCCACGTCGCGTGATGGCGGTGACGAACCCCCTTGGGCGTCGACACCTTGGAGATGCTGCTCTTAGGAGCCGGCGGGTTGGACGGTTTGGTGGTTGGGGATGGAGGGTTTGATCCGTCCGGCGGGTCCTTGGCCGAACAGCCAGAGCAGGTTCCCGGTCATCTGCCGGACTTGGGTGGCGGGGCAGCTGGTGTTGTCGGGGCAGGGGGTCAGGTGGTTGATCCAGCTGACCGTGCCGGTGTCGAGGACGCCGGCTTGGCTGTCGGTTCGGGTGTAGTAGGTCATGTCGGAGTAGCTGTTGCCGTTCCAGGTCCGGCCGCCGGTGAATCCGTGGGTCATGTCGACCGGTGAGTGGCCGAGTACCTGAAGGTTGGGGGGTGTCCCGGTGGGGGTGAGGTGGTCGAAGTCGGAGCCGATGATCCCGGCGAGGGCGGAGCCGTTGTGTAGGCCGGTGCCGCTGTAGATCCATGAGCTGGCGTCGTTGACGACGAAGTCGGCCTGGGGAGCGTCGAGGTTGAGGTAGCCCATGTAGGCCTGCCCGATAAGGGGGAGGGTGGGCCAGG
>DASYGI010000074.1:0-2449 GCA_035999925.1 Pedococcus sp. | reverse complement strand
CGGCGAGGGCGGAGCCGTTGTGTAGGCCGGTGCCGCTGTAGATCCATGAGCTGGCGTCGTTGACGACGAAGTCGGCCTGGGGAGCGTCGAGGTTGAGGTAGCCCATGTAGGCCTGCCCGATAAGGGGGAGGGTGGGCCAGGTGGCGGTCACCTCGCAACTCATGAAACGCATAGACCGGTGACCGATGGGTCCGGAAACGCCTTCGCAATGAGAAGGCCCGGGGTTCGAATCCCCGCAGCTCCACTAGCCGAGAACCCCGCCTGACCAGCGCAAACGCTGAAAACCGGGGCGGGGTTTCGTCATTGTCGTTTGCCCTTCCGCGCTTCCGTACCCCCCGCGCCCGTCCCACGTCGGCTCCCAAACGGGATCTCGCAAGCCCTTGGGTGGAGTGAGAGGGTCAACGATCTGCGCCCAACCTCCGGCGCCGGCACGGAGACGGTGGGCATCCGCTCAGCCTGCCCCAGCAGACCGGTTCCAGCACGTGGTTACCGCGGCCCGT
Source organism: Pedococcus sp. (assembly GCA_035999925.1). Lineage (GTDB taxonomy): Bacteria > Actinomycetota > Actinomycetes > Actinomycetales > Dermatophilaceae > Pedococcus. The sequence goes on along the minus strand of DASYGI010000074.1, from coordinate 1,949 downwards.
CCTGCCGTGCCCGTTCTCAAGCGACTCGAGGCCAGGATCCGGCCGGGGGTCAGAACTCACCTGTCAGGGGTCGGTTTCTGGCCGAGGTGTGCGCCGGTCGGGTAGCGCTTGAGGATGCGGTGCCGAGAGTCGTCCGACCGGTCGTGTGGGCCCTGGTCACGGGGTGTGGGCGGCGGCGATGAGGCGGTCGAAGGTCGCGTCGAGGTGGTGATCGACGATCTGCTGGTCGGGGTTCGCGTCGTACCAGTTCACGATGTCGCGCACGCCGGTGGCGAAGCGCGTGGTGCAGACGAATTCTGGTACCAGTGCCTTGACCTTGCTGTTGTCGAAGATCACCGAGTGCGACCGGTCGCCGAGCAGCGGCGGACCGAGTTCCGGTGCCGCAGCCGCGATGGTGTCCGAGGCGATGTGGACCAGCCGGGCAGGCGGTGCTCCGGCAGCTTCGGCGAACAGCTGGTAGATCGTGTTCCAGGGCAGGTACTCGTCGGAGGTGATGGTGAAGCTGTCGCCGACGGCCTGCGGATGGCCAAGCAGGCCGACCAGCGCCGTGGCCAGATCGCTGCTGTGGGTCACCGTCCACAGGGAGGTCCCGTCGCCGTGGACCACGACCGGTCTTCCTGCCCGTAGCCGGGCGATGTCGGTCCAGCCGCCGGTCAGGGCGATGCGGGTCCGGTCGTAGGTGTGGGAGGGACGGATGATGGTGGCCGGGAAGCCGTCTTCGCGGTAGGCCCTCACCAGCAGGTCCTCGCAGGCGATCTTGTCTCTCGCGTACTGCGAGAACGGGTTCCGCAACGGGGTGGACTCGCGGATCGGCAGCCTCGCCGGCGGTTTCTGGTAGGCGGACGCGGAGCTGATGAAGACGTACTGTCCCGTCCGGCCGGTGAACAGCGCGATGTCGGCCGCCACGTGCTCGGGGGTGAAGGCGACGTAGTCGGCGACGACGTCGAAGCTCCGCTCGCCGAGGGCGGCCTGTACCGAGGCGGTGTCCCGGACGTCGACCTGCAGCAGCTCGACTCCCTCGGGGACAGCGCGCAGAACGGTGTTGCCCCGGTTGAGCAGGGTCAGCTGGTGACCCACGGCGACGGCCCGTTCGGCGGCCGCGGCGCTGATCACGCCGGTGCCCCCGATGAACAGCACCTTCAACCCGGCCTCGGCCTGAGAGGTAACGGCGGATCGGGTCCCATGAGTCACACACCCGATCCTTGCATGCGGCGATGTCCGGGACACCGTTCATCCAGCCGGACCTGGGTTGCCATGTGGAGCGCGATGAGCGCCCGCGGATGCCCTCACCCTCTTGGGGTGGGGGCCGCCTCGTCCGGGAGGCCGGCACGCCATAGCGCGTGCAGCAGCACCACGGTGACCACGCCCCTTCTGGTAGGACGCACCTGCTCGCCGGCGGGAGTACGACAGCGGCACCGGCTCACCTCTGACGCTAAACACCTCACGCTGATGGTGGGGCGTCCGCCGTCAACACGGCAGAGATCAGGACGTTCGCGGACCACGCCGCGGGTCGCGACCGTTCAGCTCGGCGGCAGATGCGGCCCAGCCGGGGGCAGGATGTCCGCGAAGAGGAGACTCGCGTCCTGCCGCACTCGGGCATCTGTGCGGGTTCGGTGGACTGCGGTGAGATAGGAGCAGAGCGCTGGGGTCCTAGTGCTCGAGCCGTCGGCCCGTATTGGTGGGGGGCCGACCTTCTTGGTTCTGCCTTCGGAACTGGCCGGTCTCTGCTACCGGAAGGTTGATACTCCCGAGGCTGAAGTATAGGAACGTCGGGGAAGGGGGCACGATGGTGGAGGGCGACGGTCTCCGGGTTGGGATGTGATGGCATGTGCCGGTGGATGGCGTACTCGGGTGACCCGATCCTGGTCGAGGACCTGCTCTTCCGGCCGAAGCACTCGCTGATCGACCAGAGCCTGCACTCTCGGCTGGGCGCGACCACGACGAACGGG
>DASYGI010000073.1:0-9299 GCA_035999925.1 Pedococcus sp. | reverse complement strand
CTGGAGGTGGCCCGCGAGCTCGGTTCGGAGCCCCTGAAGGCCGAGATCCGGGGGGTTGGCGGCCTGCCGTCCGGCGCTGCGCGGCCCGCCCACCGCCGAGGTGAGGGGCTCACCGCCCGGGAGCAGGAGATCCTGGTGCTCGTGGCCCTGGGCCGCAGCAACCGCCAGATCGGCACGCAGCTGTTCATCAGCGCCAAGACGGCCAGCGTGCATGTCTCGAACATCCTGGCCAAGCTGGGTGCAGCCGGCCGGGGAGAGGCCGTGGCGGTGGCGCGTGAGCAAGGCCTCCTCGACTGAGGGTTAGGCGGACCTTCCTTTCCCCTTCGGTCGCTAATTACGTAACATTGGCGTTGTGAATATCGCTGAGGCACCGCCGGTCCTGGAGTCGCGCACCCGCGACCGGGTCCTGCATGCCATCAGCGAGCGGGGCCCCATCACCGCTGCGGCCCTGGCTGAGGAGCTCGGCTTCACCCCGACGGCGGTTCGTCGCCATCTCGAGAACCTCGTCGAGGACCATCTGATCGTGGAGCGCGAGCTGGCCCACGGGCACCGTGGCCGCGGTCGTCCGGCCCGCGCCTACGTGCTCAGCGAGGCGGGCCACCAAGCGCTCGAGTCCGACTACGACCACCTGGCCACCCAGGCACTGCGCTTCCTCGCCGAGGAGGCCGGCCCCGGAGCGGTGCGCCGCTTCGCCGAGGCTCGCGTCGGTGAGCTCGAGCAGCGGTATGCCGCGGAGCTGGCGGCGGCTGGCACCGACACTCCCGCCCGCGTGGATGCTCTGGTGGCCGCCCTGACCCGTGACGGGTTCGCCGCGTCGGCGCGTCCGATGGGTGAGGCCAGTAGCCCCGGGCCACTGACCGGCATACAGCTTTGTCAGGGGCATTGCCCCGTGCAGCACGCGGCCCGGGAATTTCCCGCGTTCTGTGACGCTGAAACTGACGCGTTCTCGCGGTTGCTCGGAGTGCACGTCCAGCGCCTGGCGACGCTGGCTCACGGAGACCACGTCTGCACGACGTTCGTCCCCACGCCGAGCGGCACCACCAGCGCCACGCAGAACTCCGCATCCAACTCGACAGCCCACCCCACTGTTGTCCCCACCCCATCGAAGGAAGGGTCCACGCGATGAGCACCCACATCGAGGAGCTGAACCCGGGTCTGAAGGACCTCGGGCGCTACGAGTACGGCTGGGCGGACAGCGACACCGCTGGCGCCACGGCCAAGCGTGGCCTCAACGAGGACGTCGTGCGTGACATCTCCTCCCGCAAGAACGAGCCCCAGTGGATGCTCGACCTGCGCCTGAAGTCCCTGCGGCTGTTCGGCAAGAAGCCGATGCCGAACTGGGGCAGCGACCTGACCGGTATCGACTTCCAGAACATCAAGTACTTCGTGAAGTCCACCGAGAAGCAGGCGACCACCTGGGACGAGCTGCCCGAAGACATCAAGAACACGTACGACAAGCTGGGCATCCCGGAGGCCGAGAAGCAGCGCCTCATCGGTGGCGTCGCGGCGCAGTACGAGTCCGAGGTCGTCTACCACCAGATCCGCGAGGACCTGGAGGAGAAGGGCGTCATCTTCGTCGACACCGACACGGGTCTGCGCGAGCACGAGGACCTGTTCCGCGAGTACTTCGCCAGCGTGATCCCCGCCGGCGACAACAAGTTCGCCGCGCTCAACACGGCGGTGTGGTCGGGTGGCTCGTTCATCTACGTCCCGCCGGGCGTGCACATCGACATCCCGCTGCAGGCCTACTTCCGGATCAACACCGAGAACATGGGCCAGTTCGAGCGCACCCTGATCATCGCCGACGAGGGCTCGTACGTGCACTACGTCGAGGGCTGCACCGCGCCGATCTACAAGTCCGACTCGCTGCACTCGGCAGTCGTCGAGATCATCGTCAAGAAGAACGCCCGGGTCCGGTACACCACGATCCAGAACTGGTCCAACAACGTCTACAACCTCGTCACCAAGCGGGCCACCGCCGCCGAGGGCGCGACCATGGAGTGGATCGACGGCAACATCGGCTCCAAGGTCACCATGAAGTACCCGGCGGTCTTCCTGCTCGGCGAGCACGCCCGGGGCGAGACGCTGTCGATCGCGTTCGCCGGTGAGGGCCAGCACCAGGACGCGGGCGCCAAGATGGTGCACGCCGCGCCGCACACGAGCTCGACCATCGTGTCGAAGTCGGTGGCTCGCGGGGGCGGTCGCACGTCCTACCGCGGCCTCGTGCAGATCCTCGAAGGTGCCCACGGTTCCAGGTCGAACGTGGTCTGTGACGCGCTGCTGGTCGACACGATCAGTCGGTCCGACACCTACCCGTACGTCGATATCCGCGAGGACGACGTCACGATGGGCCACGAGGCCACAGTGTCCAAGGTGTCCGAGGACCAGCTGTTCTACCTGCGGTCCCGCGGCATGACCGAGGAGGAGGCCATGGCCATGATCGTGCGCGGGTTCGTCGAGCCCATCGCGCGAGAGCTGCCCATGGAGTACGCCCTCGAGCTGAACCGCCTGATCGAGCTGCAGATGGAAGGAGCGGTCGGCTGATGAGCCTTCTGGCCCAGAAGAACCCCACCGCTGGCGAGCACACCGACTCCGCCGCTGCCTTTGTCCCCGACCAGTCGCGCGCCGAGCGCAAGACTTCGTATGCCGTGGACGACTTCGCCGTCCCCGGTGGCCGCGAGGAGGAGTGGCGGTTCAGCCCGGTCGACCGGCTGTCCGCGCTGTTCCACCTCGCGCCGAGTGACTCAGACAAGGTCACCGTCGAGGTGCAGGCACCCGACGGTGTCACGACGACCCGGGTCGACCCCCGGTCCGCCGGTGTCCTCGTGCCCGCCGACCGCGCTGCCGCGGTGGCCTGGGCCGGCGAGGAGCAGGCCACGCGGATCAGCATTCCGGCCGAGGCCGAGCTGGCCGAGCCGGTGCGGGTCACCATCACGGCCCGCGACCTGGCCCGGATCAACGGCCACCTCGTCATCGACGCGGGCCATCACTCCAAGGCGACCGTGGTGCTGTCACACCGAGGTTCGGCCGAGTGTGGCGCCAACGTCGAGCTCAAGGTCGGCGACGGCGCAGACCTCACGTTCGTCACGGTCCAGGAGTGGGACGACGACGCCCTGCACCTGACTCAGAACGACGCCCTCATCGGTCGCGACGCCCGCCTGCGGCATATCGCCGTGACGCTGGGCGGCCAGGTCGTCCGGGTCTCGACGAACGCGCGCTACTCCGGTCCTGGTGGCTCCTTCGAGGGCCTCGGCGTCTACTTCGCCGATGCCGGTCAGCACCAGGAGCACCGCCTCTTCGTCGACCACGAAGCCCCGCACTGTCACTCCAACGTCGAGTACAAGGGCGCCCTGCAGGGCGAGAGCGCCCACACCGTGTGGGTCGGCGACGTGCTGATCCGCGCCACGGCCGAGGGCACCGACACCTACGAGCTCAACCGCAACCTCGTGCTCACCGATGGCGCGCGGGCGGACTCGATTCCCAACCTCGAGATCGAGACCGGCGAGATCGTCGGTGCGGGCCACGCTTCGGCGACCGGCCGTTTCGACGACGAACAGCTCTTCTACCTGCAGGCCCGCGGCATACCCGAGGAGGTTGCCCGTCGCCTCGTGGTGCGCGGGTTCTTCGCCAGCATCGTGGCGCGCATCGGCGTCCCGGAGGTCTCCGAGCACCTCATGGCGGCGATCGACGCCGAGCTGCAGGGCGTCGGGATCGACGCACCGGCCGAGGACGTCGCGTGAGCGCAGCTGCCGAGCTGGTGGACGACGACTTCGTGCGGGTCTGTCGCGTGGACGAGCTGCCCGAGGTGGGCGTCGCCGCGGCCGACATCAACGGCACGATCGTTGCCATCGTGCACACCGAGAACGGCGACATCCACGCTGTCGACGACACGTGCAGCCATGCCAACGTCTCGCTGTCCGAGGGCGAGCTCGACGGGTGCACGCTGGAGTGCTGGCTGCACGGCTCGCGGTTCGACATCCGCACCGGTGAGCCGTCGGGTCCGCCCGCGACGGCGCCCATCAACGTCTATCCCGTGAAGGTCGAGAACGACGAGGTATTCGTCGGCACGACCCCCCTGAACACGAACGCCTGAGAGCAGAGGAACGAGCAACCATGACAACACTGGAAATCCGCGGTCTGACCGTCACCGTCGCCGTTGAGGACGGAGTCAAGGAGATCCTCCGCGGCGTCGACCTCACCGTGAAGTCCGGCGAGACCCACGCGATCATGGGGCCGAACGGCTCGGGGAAGTCCACGCTGGCCTACTCCATCGCGGGTCACCCCAAGTACACCGTCACCGGCGGCACCGTCACCCTCGATGGCGAGGACGTGCTGGCGATGAGCATCGACGAGCGCGCCCGCGCTGGCCTCTTCCTGGCGATGCAGTACCCGGTCGAGGTGCCCGGCGTCACGGTGAGCAACTTCCTGCGGACCGCCAAGACGGCGATCGACGGCGAGGCCCCCAAGCTGCGTACCTGGGTCAAGGACGTCAAGGAGGCCATGGGCAACCTGCGGATGGACCCGGCCTTCGCCGAGCGCAACGTCAACGAGGGCTTCTCCGGTGGTGAGAAGAAGCGCCACGAGATCCTCCAGATGGAGCTGCTTCGCCCGTCGGTGGCGATCCTCGACGAGACCGACTCGGGCCTGGACGTGGACGCGCTGCGGATCGTGTCCGAGGGCGTCAACCGGGCCAAGGAGTCCACCGACGTGGGGGTCCTGCTGATCACCCACTACACGCGGATCCTGCGGTACATCAAGCCCGACTTCGTTCACGTCTTCGTCGACGGCAAGATCGTCGAGGAGGGTGGGCCCGAGCTGGCCGACCGTCTCGAGGCCGAGGGCTACGACCGCTACGTCGGCGCCAAGGCCTGAGCCGCACTCCCATGAGCACCTTCAGCGACGGTGAGCTGGCCCGGATCCGGGCCAGCTTCCCGATCCTGTCCCGGACCGTTCGGGACGGGAAGCCGTTGGTCTACCTCGACTCCGGCGCCACCTCCCAGCGGTATGCCGGTGCGCTCGACGCCGAGCGGGCGTTCAGCGAGCAGGTCAACTCCGCCGTGCACCGCGGCGCGCACCAGCTCAGCGAGGAGGCGACCGACGCCTACGAGGGGGCTCGGGCCACCGTCGCACGGTTCGTGGGCGCTTCGGACGACGAGGTGATCTTCACCAAGAACGCGACCGAGTCGCTCAACCTGGTCGCCTACGCCTTCTCGAACTCCGTTGCGGGACAGGCCAAAGACCCCAGGCTCGACCTGCGTCCCGGCGACGAGATCCTCATCACCGAGATGGAGCACCACGCGAACCTGGTGCCCTGGCAGGAGCTGGCCCGTCGCACCGGCGCGACCCTGCGTTGGCTCGGCGTCACCGACCAGGGTCGCCTCGACCTGTCGAACCTGGGCGACCTGCTGACCGAACGCACCAAGGTCTTCGCGTTCACCCACGTGTCCAACGTGCTCGGGACGGTCAACCCCGTCCACGAGCTGACCGCCGCCGCACAGGCGGTGGGTGCCCTGACGGTGCTCGACGCGTGCCAGTCGGCGCCACACCTGCGCCTGGACGTTGCCGACCTCGGGGTCGACTTCCTCGCCTTCTCCGGCCACAAGATGTTCGGGCCGACCGGCGTCGGGGTGCTCTGGGGGCGCAACGAGCTACTGCACGCCATGCCCCCCTTCATCACCGGCGGCTCGATGATCGAGACCGTGCGGATGGAAGCCACGACGTATGCCGCGCCGCCGCAGCGCTTCGAGGCGGGCTCACCGAACTCGGCCCAGGCCGTCGGGCTCGGTGCGGCCGTGGACTACCTCGGCGAGCTGGGCATGGATCGCATCGCCGCGCACGAGCACGCGCTCACCGAGCGGCTGTTGGCCGGTCTCGCACAGCGCCCCTGGGTGCGCGTCGTGGGGCCCGCCGACGCCGTCGACCGGGTCGGCGCGGTCGCCTTCGATGTCGAGGGCGTCCATGCGCACGACGTGGGCCAGGTACTGGACGACCAGGGGGTGGCCGTTCGCGTCGGGCACCACTGCGCCTGGCCGTTGCACCGCCGGATGGGGGTCACGGCCACGACACGAGCCACGCTCGCGGCATACACGACTCCCGCCGAGGTGGACGCCATGCTCGAAGCGCTCGACCTGGTTCCCGCCGTGTTCGGGGTGGCCAGCTGATGGACCTCTACCAGGAGCTCATCCTCGAGCACTCGAAGCGACCCCATCACGCCGGGCTGCGCGAGCCGTTCGGAGCCCAGGTGCACCATGTCAACCCGACCTGCGGTGACGAGGTGACCTTGCGGGTGGCCGTCGAGGGCACCGGCCAGAGCGCCGTCATCCGGGACGTGTCCTACGAGGCACTGGGCTGCTCGATCTCGACCGCGTCGACGAGCGTGCTGACCGACGAGGTCATCGGGCACACCGTTGCCGAGGCGCTGGCCACACACGAGGCCATGCGCACCATGCTCACCTCCAAGGGGCAGGTCGCCGGGGATGAGGACGTGATCGGCGACGGCGTGGCCTTCGCCGGCGTCTCGAAGTACCCCGCGCGCGTGAAATGTGCTCTGCTGGGATGGATGGCGTTCACCGACGCGTTGCACCAGACAGGCATCACGCAGAGCAGTGCCGGCACAGCCAGCACTGAGACAAGCCAGACGATGACGAGCCAGACGATGACGAGCCAGACGAAGGAAGCATGACGATGAGCGAAGTGACCACCCGACCGAACGTCGCTGACGTCGAAGAGGCCATGCGCGACGTTGTCGACCCCGAGCTCGGCATCAACGTCGTCGACCTTGGCCTGGTCTACGGGATCACCGTCGACGCGCAGAACCACGCCGTCCTCGACATGACGCTGACCTCCGCGGCGTGCCCGCTGACCGATGTCATCGAGGACCAGACCGCCCAGGCGCTGGAGGGGCTCGTCTCCTCCTACCGGGTGAACTGGGTGTGGATGCCGCCGTGGGGCCCCGACAAGATCACCGACGACGGTCGCGAGCAGCTGCGCGCCCTCGGCTTCAACCTCTGACCGCGACGCTGCGTCGGTGACCAGCCGCGTCGTCGAGGTCGCCCCGGAGCGCCTGGCGGGTTGGCTCGAGCGGTTCGCCGCGCACAATGCCGCGCCCGACGCACGGCAACGCATCGTGGCCCAGGAAGGCTTCGACCACGAGCCCCTGGCCGTCCTGCTCATCCGGCGAGGCGGGTATGCCGTGGGCCTGGCCCGTGGCGAGACCTTCACCGAGTCGAAGGTGGGTACGCGGCACGTGCAGTCCCGGACCGCCGCTGGCGGCTGGTCCCAGCAGCGGTTCGCACGACGGCGCGGCAACCAGGCCGACGAGCTGGTGCGGGCCGTTGCCGAGCACGCGGTGCGACTCCTGCCCCGCGGCATACCTGCTGCGGTGGTGGTGGGCGGCGACAAGGCGCTGGTCCGTGCGGTCCTGGACGACCCGCGGTTGGCGCACCTCACCACGGTGCCTCGTCGCGAGCTGTACGACCTGCCGGACCCACGCCGGGCCGTTCTCGAGAACGCGCTGCGGCGGGGCCGGGCCGTGCGGGTCACCGTCGAGGACGACGCCTGACCGGCGGCGCCTGCGCTCCCGGTAGACTCGCCACCTCAACCTCTGCGCGGCGCACCGCATCGTTCCGGAGCGCCCCACCCTGTCCGTTGCTTGAGTCTTTCTGATGTCTGGAGTTCCGTCGTGATTGCCGCCAGTGGGATCGAGCTTCGCGCTGGGTCCCGACTCCTGCTCGAAGGAGCCACCTTCCGGATCGCGGCGGGGGACCGGGTCGGCCTCGTTGGACGTAACGGCGCGGGAAAGACCACGTTGACCAAGGTGCTGGCCGGCCAGGGACAGCCCGCCGCCGGAAGCGTGACCAGCAGCGGTGAGGTGGGTTACCTGCCTCAGGACCCGCGTACCGGTGACCTCCACGTCCTGGCCCGCGACCGGATCCTCTCGGCCCGAGGCCTGGACAGGATCATCACCCAGCTCCGCAAGGCCGAGCACGACATGGCCAGCACCGACGACGACACGCGCGAGAAGGCGATGCGCCGGTACACCCGGCTCGAGGGCGAGTTCACCGCGCAAGGCGGGTATGCGGCCGAGTCCGAGGCGGCGTCCATCGCCAGCGCATTGGCGCTCGAGGAGCGGATCCTGGGGCAGCCCCTGTCCACGCTCTCCGGTGGTCAGCGCCGCCGCGTCGAGCTGTCCCGGATTCTGTTCTCCGGTGCCGAGACGCTGCTGCTGGACGAGCCGACCAACCACCTCGACGCCGACTCGATCGCCTGGCTGCGCGACTACCTCAAGGGGTACCAGGGCGGGCTCGTGGTGATCAGCCACGACGTGGAGCTGCTCGACGCCGTGGTCAACCGGGTCTTCCACCTCGATGCCAACCGTGGCGAGATGGACCTCTACAACGTGGGCTGGAAGCCCTATCTGATGCAGCGCGAGACCGACGAGCGACGGCGCAAGCGCGAGTACGCGAACGCGACGAAGAAGGCTGGCGCCCTCATGGAGCAGGCCGAGAAGATGCGCGCCAAGGCCACCAAGGCGGTCGCCGCGCAGAACATGATCAAGCGCGCCGAGCGGATGCTCGCCAGCGTCGAGGGCGAGCGCACCAACGACAAGGTTGCCAAGCTCCGCTTTCCCGATCCCGCGTCCTGCGGCAAGACGCCCCTGCGGGCCTCGGGACTGTCCCGGTCCTATGGCAGCCAGGAGGTCTTCACGGACGTGGACCTGGCCATCGACCGTGGTTCCAGGGTGGTCGTGCTCGGGCTCAACGGCGCAGGCAAGACCACTCTGCTGCGGATGCTCGCCGGGGTCGACACCCCGGACACCGGCCAGGTCGAGCCAGGGCATGGGCTCAAGCTCGGGTACTACGCCCAGGAGCACGAGAACCTCGACACGTCGCGCTCGGTGCTGGCCAACATGAAGTCGGCCGCGCCCGCCTCGTTCGGGGAGACAGAGGTACGCAAGGTGCTGGGGTCGTTCCTGTTCAGCGGGGACGACGTCAACAAGCCGGCTGGCGTGCTGTCCGGTGGCGAGAAGACGCGACTGTCGCTAGCGATGCTGGTGGTCTCGAGCGCCAACGTGCTGCTCCTCGACGAGCCGACCAACAACCTCGACCCGGCGTCGCGTGAGGAGATCCTTGGAGCGCTGCGAACCTACAAGGGTGCCGTCGTGCTGGTGACCCACGACGAGGGGGCGGTCGAGGCGCTGGAGCCCGAACGCATCCTGTTGCTCCCTGACGGCGTCGAGGACCACTGGGGCCAGGACTACCTCGACCTCATCTCCCTCGCCTGACGCACGCGGCATACCC
>DASYGI010000072.1:0-3337 GCA_035999925.1 Pedococcus sp. | reverse complement strand
CTCGAGTGCGTCCCGCAACGATGCTCGGGCGTGGATCCCCAGCGGTATGCCGTCGTGCTCGTCGCGGACGGAGACGTACGGTCCGGCACACACGGTGACGAAGTAGGTGGCCAACGGCTTGGTCTCGGCCAGGGTCCAGTGCCCCGGCGACAGCTGGCTGGCCGCGCCGTTGCCGATGACGACCCACGAGGTGGGGGCCTTGACGGTCACGGCATACGGCGCCTTGAGGTCGGGCTGGTCGAAGCAGGCGAACACCCGGGGTCCCGCGTCGAGGAAGAGGTGACCGTAGACGTAGTCCGCGCCGTCGGCGGGGTCGGTCGCCCGATGCAGTCCCTGCCCGTCACGCGAGTAGGCCATCAGGGCCTCCGCCTCGAGAACGTTGTCGGCCGCGAGTCCCTCGAGGGTGATCCGCCCGTCGACCAGACCCGTGGGATCCACGGCAGCACCGTTGAGGACCAGCGATCGCAGCTCCACCGGTTTGACGTCGAGGAAGGTGGTGGCGCCCGGCTGGGCTGAGGTGAACGTGATCCGAGTGCGGCTGAGGAAGTGCTCGCCGCCCTGGTCGAGGTCGAGGTCGACCTCCATCCGGGTCACCTGCACCAGTTCCGAGCGCAGGCGCGCCTCATGTCTCGTCAGTGAGGGCATGGGCGTGATTCAACCAGTGCCTGCTGCAGGCAGGCACTGTGGCCCTGCGCATCGGGGCCGTGGCGCTGCTGGTCAGCGCTGGCGGAACCCGTATGCCTGCTGCTCGAGGCGGGCTATCCGCTCGGCCATCGGCGGGTGGGTCGAGAAGAATCTCGACACGTCCTGGGGACGGAACGGGTTGGCAATCATCATGTGGGCCGAGTTCTGGATGGCGGGCGTCGGCTGAAGCGGAGAGCGGGCCACCCCCACTTCCAGCTTGCGCAGGGCGGATGCGAGGGCCAGCGGATCCCCCGTGAGCCGGCCCCCGTCCTCGTCGGCGTCGTACTCACGGGTGCGGCTGATGGCCATCTGGATGAACATCGCGGCGAACGGCGCCAGGAGGGCCATCGCGAGCATCGCTATGGGGTTGGGCCGGTCGTCGTCGTTGCCGCCGCCACCGCCGAACATGCTGGCAAACAACATCATCTGCGCGACCGAGGTGATCACGCCGGCGACGGCAGCCGCAACCGAGCCGGTGAGGATGTCGCGGTTGTAGACGTGCATCAGCTCGTGCCCGAGGACGCCGCGCAGCTCACGCTCGTCGAGCAGACCGAGGATGCCCTCGGTGCAACAGACGGCGGCATGCTCGGGGTTACGGCCGGTCGCAAAGGCGTTGGGCGCGGCTGTCGGGCTGACGAACAGCTGGGGCATGGGCTGCCCGGCGGCGGTCGAGAGCTCGCGGACAATGCGGTACATGGCCGGGGCTTGCGCCTCGCTCACCGGATACGCGTGCATCGCTCGGATCGCGAGCTTGTCACTGTTCCAGTAGCCATAGGCGGTCGTGCCGACACCGATGAGGGCGAAGATCCAGATGAACGAGGCACGTCCGGTGTACGCGGCGATCCCTCCGCCGACGGCCAGGAGCAGGGCGAAGATCGCGCCGAGGAGCGCAGCGGTCTTGAGCCCGTTGAGATGGTTGTGCATGTTTGGGTCAACGCTCCCTGCCGGGTGGGCGTTCCCGCTCAGCCGAGCAGGCCGAGCAGCAGCTGCGGCATGACGCTGGTGGCGATCAGGGCCACCCCGGTGAGGACGAGGGCCGCGAGTCCGGCCCGCGGGAGGCGTCCCAGCCACGGACCCGGGGCGCCCTCCTCGGGGTCGCGTAAGAGCACGGCGAACCAGCGCAGGTACACCGCGACGCCCAGCACCGCGTTCGCCACTGCCACGAGCGCCAGGACCCATTGGCCGCCACCGACCACCGGCCGCAGCGCGACCACCTTGGCGACGAGGCCCACCACCCCGGGCGGCAGTCCGGCGAGCGAGAGCAGGGCAAGTCCCAGCGCGCCTCCGAGCAGCGGGTGCGAGCGGAGCAGCCCGGTGTATGCCGCGAGCGTGCGCCTTTCGTGCGGCACCGGGGCCGTGGGTGCGCCGGAGGGCTGGGCCGCCGCTGGTGAATGGCCCACGAGATGGACCACCGTGAAGGCGACCAGCGTCGCCACGAGATAGGCCAGTAGATAGCCGCCGGACGCCGCCGCCGACGCCGGCTGCACCACCGACAGCGGCAGGACCACCCAGCCTGCCTGCGCCACCGTCGACCAGGCCAGTAGCCGGATCGGGTCGTCCTGCACGAGCGCCAGCAGGTTTCCCACGGTCATCGAGACCGCTGCCAGCACTCCCACGGCGACCAGCACGGGACCGCCGGCCACAGCGATCGGGCGCACCACGACCAGTAGCGCCGCGAGGGCGGCGACCTTGGACGTGGCGGCCAGGAAGGCGGCCACCGGATCGCTGGCACCGACATACGCCTGAGGTGTCCAGACGTGGAACGGGGCCAGTGAGAGCTTGAATGCCAACCCGGCTATCAGGAACAGAACGCCCAGCAGGAGCACCACCCGACGGTGGGGGTCGGCCAGGGCTCGGTGGGCGGCGTCCGCGGCGAAGACCGCCTGACCTGTCGCGGTGAGCCACAGCGCAGCACCCAGCGCGACCATGGCGAAGGACACCAGCGAGGTGGTCAACAAGGCGAGCGCCCCTCGGCCGGCCGCGGCGGTGCCCCGGAGCGCGACGAGAGCGATGACGGGCAATGTCGCGAGCTCGAGGCAGACCAACCACGAGCCGAGGTCGTGAGCGGCAGCGACCCCTGCAGCCCCTGCCGTCGCGGCCAGCACGAGGCTGACGAGGACCGCTGGTCCGCCCCGCTGCGTGTCACTCGCTTCGTCGCGCGGCCACATGAGCAGCAGGATCACCAGGGCTGAGGCCAGGGCAGCCCCTTGGAAGGCACTGACCAGCCGGTCAGCCTCATACAGACAGGTGCCGTCAGGCGACGGTAGGCAGAGCGTGCGCCGGGGCTGCCCCGTCGGTCGCAGGGCGGCAGGGACCGCGAAGGCCAGACCCGCAAGCAGCGCCAGCACCCCGACCATCCCGTACGGACGGACCAGCCGGGGGAAGATCGCGTCGAGCACCAGGCAGGCCATGGCGCCTGCGACGGGAGCCACCACGGGGGACAGCGCGAGCCAGTCGATCGAGACCAAGGACACCTGGGTCATGGCGCTGTCCCGATGATCGTCGCCACCGCGCCCCGGGTCACCGCGAGCAACGGCCCTGGAGCCACCCCGAGCGCCAGGATCGTGGCCACGAGCAACCACGTCACCCCCCACTCGGCACCACGACTGTCCTCGATGAACGGCTCGCGGCGCTCCCCCGCCCAGACCGTGCC
>DASYGI010000071.1:0-5151 GCA_035999925.1 Pedococcus sp. | reverse complement strand
GCATCCCACCCCCTCGGATCGGTCCGAGCCTCATCCGACGGTGCCGTACCAGCGGCGTCGAGGAGGCACAGCCGGCCGCCCTCGTCGAAGAGGGGCAGCCATAGGCTCCGGGCTAGTTTTGCAGCCGCATCTCGTGACTGGGTGCCTCGGGTCGCACGACACCCGGATGCCGGTCGTCATGCTGCGCGCGCTGCGGAGCGACCGCAACGAGTGGGACCGGGTCCGCGGCGCCAACCTCCGCTACGTCGGCCAGTGGGAGCCGACCGCGCCGGACGGAGTGGGGCGGCGTTCGTCCGGGCTGTGCTAGGTGGTGCAAGACGCCCGCAACTGCGGAAAGGTCCGCGACAGCAGTGCCAGCTCGTCCGGTGAGGACCGTCCGGGCCGGCAGTTGCCACCGCATTTCCTTCCCCGCCCTTGCCCAACACTCTGCTTCACTTCGGCGAAACAGATGGCCACACGAGCTGCTGACATGCCGGCCGAGTTCGGCCGCCACGGTCACGGCGGCGACACTCCCGTGACAGAACGCGTGCTCCGCCCGGTGTCCTCCGCTGCCGGCCCGCCATCGACATGCGAGACAAGCTCTTCAGCGACAGCGCTAGCCTCCACCGGTGCTTCACGTTCGGTCCGACAGCAGGTCTGGAGTACCTACTCTCCGGCGCGTGGAAGGTGCTGCATTCCGCCCAGATAGCGCGTACTGGAGGTGGTTAAGCGGAACTACCCCATCGGCAACCGCTGGATCGGCCAATCCGCGGCCGGCCGGGTGTGTCGATGACCCGTGCCTCGCTGCTCCTCCTCGCCTGCAGGCGGGCACAGGCGCGTGCGGCGCGTCAGCTCTCGTTGGGTTCGGCCTCCGCCTCGGCCTCGGCCAGCATCGCCTCGATCTCGGCTTCAGCCACCGCGACCGCGAAGCCGAGCGCCCTGGTGATCCCCTCGGCGCCGGCCAGGACCCGCGGCGTCCCGACAATGGGAGCGATCGCGACGAGCACGCCCTGGACGTCCTCCAGGGTGACCCCGACCTCGGCTGCTGCAGCCGCATTCATGAGGTAGGACGCATCGGGCGCGCCGACTGCGACGAGCGCGGCCAGCCGCGCGAGCATGTGTTCGCGGGCTTCGAGGCTGCCCTCCGCGATGGAGACGGCGGTCATCTCGGTGAGGCAGTCAAGGATCGGGGTGTTCTCAGGCATTTGGGGCTCCTATGCGATTGGCGAGGGTGCGGCTGAACAAGCCGCTCGAGCAGCGAGGGGCGAAATCGCCGTGGCATCACTGTCGTCGGGTGCACAGGACGCCGCATCACCCGGAACATGTGAGAAAAGGGGCCGCGTGGTCCCACGGCGGCCATCGATGCTTGGGCGTCAACGGTGCTGGCGCGCCGGGCTCATCGCCCGGCTCGGCGGCCGCGATCGAGGCGGGCGTCGCGGGAACACCGCTGCTGACTGTCCTACCTTCATCGTCGCCAGGCGGCGTCTGCGGTCGTTGCAGACAGGAAGCAGGATGTGAGCAAATATGATCTGCGCCCATGGGCGAGCCGACATTTCGAGGACTTCCCAGTGCCGGTGGAGTTCGCAGCGGGCAAGGCCAAGATCCTCGGGACCTGAGCACAACCGGCGGGAACGGCGCCGACCCGTACTCGCGACTGGCCGGGGTGTACGACGAGATCGTGGCGGACGGTTGTTATGACCGCTGGGCCGCCCACCTCAACGAACTGTGGAGCAGTGACGCGGCGGACGTGCGTACCGTGCTCGACCTTTGCTGTGGCACCGGCCTCATGGCCGCCGAGCTGATTGCCCTCGGCTATCGGGTGGTCGGCGTTGACCGTTCAGCCGCGATGCTCGCCCGGGCTCGCCGGCGAGTGGGACCGGCGACGGTCCTGATGCAACAAACCCTTCCCGGCCTGACGATTGGCGGCGTCTTTGACGCCGCCGTCTGCACATTTGATGCGTTGAACTACCTGCCGCCGGCTGACCTGGGCGCAACGCTCACGGCGGTCGGCCGCCGGCTCCGACCCGGGGGCTGGTTCGTCTTCGACCTCCACACCGACGCGCTGATGGATTTCACCCTGTCCCACCCGGTCGTCGAGGGTGAGGCGGCCGGGTACCGGTTCGCCCTCGACAGCGTCGTGGATGTCGGCGCCCGGACCTGCGACACCCGCATCGATGTCACCCGGGCGGATGACCGTGACACGTTTACCGAGCGGCATCGTCAGTACTTCCACGCAGACGTCCAGGTCCGCGACGCGCTCAGCGATGCTGGCTTCGCTTTCGCCGCCATAACCGACGAGTACACCGACCGGCCCCCAGATTCATCGACCATGCGCGCGACCTGGACTGCGCGTCACCTCGCCGCGTGACCGCAGCGCTCGCTGTCAGCCGAGAGCCGGAGCGTCGGGGGCAGCCAGTGCGGGATGGGCTGCGCAGTGGTCCGCAAGGAAGCCCGATTGGTCGACTCTCGGTAACACTGGCGCCATGCTTCATTTGCGGATCGTGTCCCCGTCTGGTCAGACCGAGGAAGTGTTGGGCGCCCTGCGTGACGACCCCGGCATCAGCAGTCTTTCCGTCGTGCCGGGTGCCGCGACGCGGCCAGCGGGTGATCTGGTCCTGGCCGATGTGGCCCGAGAGGCCGCCGACGACGTGGTCAGTCGCCTCCGGGCCGTCGGGGTGCACCGGACCGGGTCGGTGCATGTTGAGCCGGTCTCGACGTGGCTGTCCAAGGACGGCTACGACGCGGAACGCCGGACCCCGGGCAGCAGCGCCGACTCCGTCGTGTGGGCGCAGGTCATCCAACGGGCCTACGAGGACACCGAGCTGAACTGGACCTACGCCAGCTTCATGACGCTGGCGACGCTCATCGCGACCGTGGCGATCGTGCTCGACTCTCAGATTCTGGTGATCGGCGCGATGGTCCTTGGACCGGAGTTCGGCGCCGTCGCCGCGCTGGGCATTGCCCTCGTCAAAAGGAGGCGCGCCCTGTTCTGGCGGGCGACCAGGGCCCTGCTGGTTGGCTTCGCGGTCGCCATCACCCTGACGACGGCCTTCGCCTGGTGCGCCAAGCTGTTGGGATGGGTGACCTTGGCCGACGTGACCGGGCCGAGACCCGGCACGGAGTTCATCTACTCCCCGAACAAGTGGTCATTCATCGTCGCGTTGATCGCCGGTGCGGCCGGCGTGCTGTCCCTGACCTCCGCCAAGACCGGGGGCCTGTCCGGAGTCTTCATCTCCGTCACCACCATCCCCGCCGCCGGCAACGTCGCCCTGGGGCTGGCGTTCGGGGCTAGCACCGAGGTGTGGGGTAGCACCCTGCAGCTGGGTATCAACCTGTCCGGGATGGCGTTGGCCGGCTGGGCCACACTGACCATCCAACACGCGGTGTGGGCACGGGCTTCCGCCAAACGAGCCGAGTTCCTGGCGCGGCTCCGCAGCCGAAAGGACCGCTGACCAGCACAGCCACGGCCAGGGAATGGTGCGCGAGCACGGCGGGCCGGCAGAAACCTTCGGCGGCGAGTATGTGGTGCTGCCCTGGAGCGAGATCGGCGAACTCACCGCGGAAATCGACGCGTGGCGACGGGTAGGCGGGACACCCGTATCAATCGTCACCATGGGCCGCGGCCTGGACTCCGTCGACGGGCACATCGACCTACTCTCCGCCCTCGCGGACGCACTCGGCCAGGCATGACCCTCGTCTTCCCCAGACGTGCTGCGTTGCTCCCGAAGCTCTGCTCACCTCCAACTCGAGCGGCCCGGCAACCCCGGTGATCGCTCCACGCCTTCCGCCATGACCGTCACTCCGGCCCAGATCGAGGCGTGGCTTCGGTACTGCCGCACTTCGCTCAGTTAGGACGTGGTCCCGTCGGTGCTGCATTTCGGCCCTGACTGACACACGGGATCGTCGAGATGCTCTGAGGCCGACTCTTCTTTGGCCGTTATGCCACCCTTCGGGCTCTGGTCGGGGTGGTCAGGTGACGTCACCAGGACGTAGCAGCGTTGGCAAAGGATCGCGGATGTTCCTCACCGACTTGCTCTTGCACTACGTCAGGCAGCCGAGCCTGGCGCTGGTTCACCTTCCCGAACGTTAGGGTGCGGACGCGCCCAGCGCGGCAGCGCTGCGTCTCTGCGGATGTGCTGCAGTGCATGCTTTCTCATCCCTGACGCGACGCGCACGAGGAGGTTTCAGACTTCCCCCTTGTAATGTTAGTGGCTAACATTTTGGTCATGGGCAAGGCGGAGCAGACGCACTCGCGGCTGCAACAGCGAGCACTTGACCTGTTTGCCGAGGACGGGTTCGAGGCGACGACGGTGGCGCAGATCGCCCGGGCGGCCGGGGTCAGCGAGATGACGTTCTTCCGGCACTTTCCCACCAAGGACGCGGTGGTGCTGGACGACCCGTTCGACCCGCAGATCGCCGCCGCCGTGGCCGCCCAGCCGGGGAGCCTGGCGCCGCTGGCCCGGGCCTGCCGTGGCCTGCGTCAGGCCATCGGCGGGCTGGCGCTTCCCGACCAGCACCAGGTTCGCCAACGGGTCCGGATCGTCGGGCAGACACCGAGCCTGGCGGGAGGGGCGTGGGCCAACACCGCGGGTACCCAGGAAGTCTTGACGGGCGTCCTTGCCGAGCATGTCGCCAAGCCGGATGCCCGGGTGGCCGCCGCCGCGGTGATGGGTGCCCTCACTGCGGCGCTGATCGACTGGGGTTCCCGGGACGACGAGCAGACGCTGGCGGTCGTGCTGTTACGGGCGCTTGACGTGCTGGACGCGCCAGCCGCCGGTGATGGGTCTCGATGATCAACGGCCCGTTCGCGCTGACGTGCCGGGCGGTGGTCAAGCGCTACCGCGACCTGACCGCGCTGGACGGCCTCGACTTGTCCATCGCACCTGGGGAGGTGCTGGCGGTGGTCGGCTTCAACGGCGCGGGCAAGACGACCCTCATGCGCGTCGCCTTGGGGATGTGCCGCGCCGACGCCGGCCAGGTGACCATCTTGGGCGCCGACTTGGCCTCAGGCGAACCGGACTGGTCACGAGTCGGGCACCTCGTCGACTCCCGGTTCGGGTACCCGGAGCTGACCGTAACGGAGAACCTGTATGCCGCCGCGCGGCTGCACGGGCTGGCCCACCAGCCGGCACAGGTCGCCCTCGCGGCGGCGATCGAACGGCTGGCCCTCGG
>DASYGI010000070.1:0-4922 GCA_035999925.1 Pedococcus sp. | reverse complement strand
ATCCTCGCCGCCGGCGCCGGAACCGCTCAGCCTCGGCCCGCCGGTGACGCACTGGTCATCGACTTGCCCGTCAGCCCCGGCCGACTCCTGAGCGAGTACGCCCCCGAACCGTCAAGCACCGCAACACCTATGGACCGGACGGAGGTGTCACGGTGACCGTCAAGACCGCACCCGAGCTGCCCGCCGACCTGCTCGCCGGCCTGCGGCGACTCAAACTGTCCACGATGCGCCAGCTCGGGCCTGAGCTGCTGCTGACCGCGAAGACCCAACGGTGGACACCCGAAGAGATCCTGCGGACCCTCGTCGAGGCCGAGGTCGCCTCCCGCGACGCCTCGAACACCGCCGCCCGGCTCAAGGCCGCGACGTTCCCCGTCGTCAAGACCATCGAGGAGTTCGACGTCAACGTCTCCTCGATCCCCCCGCCACGTGGGCGTACCTGACCTCGCTCGAGTGGATCCCCGCCCGGGAGAACCTCGCCCTCATCGGACCCGCCGGCACCGGCAAGTCGCACACCCTGATCGCCCTCGGGCACGCCGCCGTCCACGCCGGGTACAAGGTCAAGTACGCCGCCGCCGCCGATCTCGTCGAGACCCTCTACCGAGGACTGGCCGACAACAGCGTCGGCAAGAACATCGAGACCCTCCTACGCAACGACCTGATCCTGGTCGACCTATGCCGACACCGCGACTATGCCGAGGGTGTGGCGGCCGGGGGGTGCGTAGGGCGGGGTTCCGCTTCGTGCGGTGAGTGGTGGGCTCGGCATAGTTTCCGGCTCCGAGGAGCCTCGGGCGTGGGAGCACCGTGCTCCCGCGAGGGAGGCGAGCGTGATGTCGGGAACGCGGAGGAAGGCCGGTCAGCTGGCGCCAGAGGTCGAGGGCTACGGGGCGTGGCTGGTGGAGCGCGGCTACACCCCGAGCACGATCCGGAACATGCTCAAAGACCTGGGCCAGGTCGGCCTGTGGCTTTCGTCGCAGGGGCTGACCGCAGCGGACCTCGACGAGGAGCGGGTCGCGGCGTTCCTGGCTGCCCGGCGCGCGGCTGGTCGTCGACGGATCCCGGGAACCCGGGCGATGGCGCCGCTGCTGGACTATCTGCGGGCCACGGGGACTGCCGCTGAGGCGCAGCCGTTGGTGACACCGCTGACTGCGCTTGTGGCGCAGTACCGCTGTTGGTTGGTCACGGAACGAGGTCTGGCGCCCTCCACGGTGCTGCGTTATGAGAACACCGCACGCCGCTTCCTGCGAGAGCAGGCCTTCAACGGGGCTGCCTTCGCACCCGCGTCGCTGAGCGGGGCGGACATCAACGTGTTCCTGCTTCGGGAGTGTGCTCGGGTCTCGTCCGGGTCAGCGAAGGGCCGTGTGGCTGAGCTGCGCTCGGTGCTGCGGTTCTTGTATCTGGAAGGGATCACCCCACTGCGGCTCGGCAGCGCCGTCCCCCCGGTTGGCGGGTGGCGGTTGTCCACCCTGCCACCGGCTCCGGTCAGTACCGCGGATATCCAACGGCTGCTGGACACCTGTGACCGCAGCACCGGTATCGGCCTGCGGGACTTCGCGATGATGACGCTGGTCGCGCGGCTGGGGTTGCGCTCCATCGAGGTCGCGCGGATGGAGCTGGCGGACGTGGACTGGCGCGCGGGCGAGCTCGTCGTCCGCGGCAAGGGCCGTCGCCAGGATCGGCTGCCGTTGCCGGTCGAGGTCGGTGAGGCCCTGGTCGCCTACCTTTCGGCGGGCCGCAACCCTCAGGGAGCCCGCAACCTGTTCTTGACGGGGCGAGCCCCTCGCGGACCGATCCGTGCCGACTTGGTCGGCGATGTGGTGGAGCGGGCCTGCAGGCGGGCGGGCCTGCCGAAGGTGGGGCCACACCGGCTGCGGCACGCCCTGGCCGGTGAGCTGCTACGCCGAGGCGCTGGGCTCGTCGCGATCAGCCAAGTCCTTCGCCACCAGGACCTGGCCACCACCGCGCTCTATGCGAAGGTCGACCTGGACTCGCTGCGCCGGGTCGCCCAGCCCTGGCCTGGAGCGCTGCGGTGAGCGCGCTGGAGCAGGCCCTGGGGGACTACCTGCAGCTGCGCCGCTCGCTGGGGCACGAACTGGCCGAGGCAGGCTGGCTGCTGCCGCGCTTCGTGGCCTACCTGGACGCTCGGGGTGTATCCACGGTGACGATCGAGGCGGCGCTGGGCTGGGCCCAACAGCCTGCGACGGACCGACCAACGACCACGGGCGCAAGGCGGATGACCGCGGCCCGGGGCTTCGCGCGCTACCTGTCGGGGTCCGACCCTGCCACCGAGGTTCCACCGTTGGGCCTGATGCCTCACCGGCAGCGCTGGCGCCAGCCGTTCATCTACTCCGAGGCCGACATCACCGCGGTGAGGGATCAAGCTCGCCGCTCGATCACCTCGCCGCTGCGAGCCGCGACCTACGACACCCTGATCGGGCTGCTGGCCGTCAGCGGGCTGCGGATCGGGGAGGCCATCAAGCTCGACCGCGGCGACGTGGACTGGTCCCAAGGGAGCCTGTTGATCCGCGAGTCCAAGTTCGGCAAGTCCCGCCTGGTGCCCCTGCAGGCCAGCAGCATGCGGGCCCTGGGGGACTATGCGGTCCTGCGCGATGAGCTGCAACCGCGACCCAAGGAACCCAGCTTCTTCGTGTCCCTGACCCGCAACCGCCTCAGCTACGCCGTCGTCTCTGCGACCTTCCGCCAACTCGTCGACGCCGCCGGTGTCGGAGCCGGCGCGCCCTCTCCGCCCAGGCTGCACGACCTGCGGCACACCTTCGCGGTCCGCGCTCTGCTCGGCTTGTACCGCGCGGGGGAAGACGTGCAGGCCGAGATCCCCTCGCTGTCGACCTACCTGGGCCACCGCGAGCCCAGCTCCACGTACTGGTACCTGTCGGCTGCGCCGGAACTGTTGGCCCTGGCCGCTGCCCGACAGGAGTCTGCCCGGATGGCGTCCCAGTCATGACCCTGATCGCGCCAACCTTGCAGGCCTTCTTCACCGACCGGCTCGCTGGACAGCGGCAAGCCAGCCCCCGCACCATCGCGGCCTACCGCGACACCCTCAGGCTGCTGCTGGGGTTCGTCCATCAGCAGAACGGCGCGGCACCTTCCGCGCTGGACTGGGACGACCTGGACGCCACGACGATCTCCGCGTTCCTGAACCACCTGGAAACCGAGCGGCACAACAGCGTCAGGACCCGCAACGTGCGGCTGACAGCGATCCGCTCGCTGTACTCCTACGCCGCCCTTCGTCATCCCGAACACGCCCTACTGATCCAGCGTGTTCTGGCCATCCCACCCAAGCGGTTCGACAAGCGGATCGTCACGTTTCTGACCCCACCGGAGATCCAGGCGCTGGTGGCCGCACCCGACAAGTCACGATGGGAAGGCCGACGGGACCAGGCCCTGATGCTGCTCGCTGTCCAAACCGGCCTGCGCGTCTCCGAGCTCACCAGCTTGAACTGCGCCGACATCACCCTGGGCACCGGCGCCAACGTCCGCTGCGAAGGTAAAGGACGCAAGCAACGCGCCGTTCCACTCACCAGCCCCGTCGAGGCGCTGATGCGGGCCTGGCTGCAAGAACGAGCCGGACGCCCGGGCGATCCCCTGTTCCCCACCCGCACCGGCCGGCGGCTCAGCCGCGACGCCGTCGCCCTGCGGGTCAGCACTCACACCGTGACCGCCGCGCAACGATGCCCATCCCTACAGGGCAAGCGAGTCCATCCCCACGTGCTTCGCCACAGCTGCGCGATGACCTTGCTGCAGGCTGGCGTCGACACCTCCGTGATCGCGCTGTGGCTCGGCCACGCCGGTGTCCGATCCACCGACGCCTACGTCCACGCCGACATCACCCTCAAGGAGAAAGCCCTCGCCCTGACGACACCCGCATCAGCCCGGCCCGGCCGCTACCGACCGCCCGACAAGGTCCTCGCGTTCCTCGAGAGCCTGTAACTATGCCGAGCCCGCGCAGCCCAGCTACCCGGCACCCAAACGACAAACGGATCCCCCTCGGCATAGTCGCGGTGTCGGCATAGATCGACCACGACCAGGTCGGCCCGTAGGACCCGGGCGATGGCTTTGGTGACGGTGTCGTCGGCGCGGTGCCGGCGTAGGAGAACGCCGAGGTCTTCGAGGGTGAACCAGGCGACCTTGAGGCCTTGTTCGACGGCGTGCTGGCCGAGGGCTTCGAGCAGGAACGTCTTCCCGGTCCCGGACGGGCCGCACACGACGAGGTTCTCCCGGCGGTGGACCCATTCGAGGGTCCGCAGCGCCTGCTGGGTTGGGGCCGGGATCGATGATGTCTGCGGGCTCCAGGCGTCGAAGGTCTTGCCGGTGGGGAACGCGGCCGCGGCGCGGCGGGTGGCTAGGGCGGAGCGTTCCCGGCCGGCGGCTTCCTCGGTCAGCAGGGCACGCAGCACCTCCACCGGTTCCCACCGTTGAGCCT
Source organism: Pedococcus sp. (assembly GCA_035999925.1). GTDB lineage: Bacteria > Actinomycetota > Actinomycetes > Actinomycetales > Dermatophilaceae > Pedococcus. The sequence continues at coordinate 484 of DASYGI010000070.1, read as the reverse complement.
TGGCGGTGGCCACGACGTCGGGGGCGTGCCGACGGATGTGCGGCAGCCGCAGCCGGCGCAGGAGGGCTTCGAGATCCTCGGGCAGCGGCGGTGCGGTAGGGATGCCGACGGTGGGGATGGCGGGTTCCTTGGCCCGGCTCGTGCTGGTGGTGGTGGCGTTCATGAGGCCACCTCCTGCTGGTCGTGGTGGCCGTCGTCGGATGACGCCGGGGTCGTAGTGGCGGTCGAGCCGAGGGCGGCCCAGGCGCTGGTGCCCTGGGTCAGCGAGCCGTGCTCACCGGCCCGGCTTGCCGGCCCGGCAGCGCTGGTAGCGGTGTGGTGGTGGTCCAGGATTGAGGCGAGGTCGGCCTCGGCGAACCGGGCGTGGACGGCGGCGTGCCCGAGCGCCCAGTCCACGTCCTTGGCCTCGAACAGCTTCGCCAGGGTGACCGCTTGGGCCATCTTGACCCGGATCTTGGTGGTGCCGGCGGCCGCCGCTTCGGTC
>DASYGI010000069.1:0-9818 GCA_035999925.1 Pedococcus sp. | reverse complement strand
TGCGCGCCGACGCTGGTCTCGCCCGACAGCATCAACGCATCCGCACCGTCGAGCACGGCGTTGGCGGCGTCGGACGCCTCGGCGCGGGTCGGTCGCGGGTTCTCGATCATCGACTCCAGCACCTGCGTGGCCACGATGACGGGCTTCGCCTGGCGCCGCGCGATCTCGATAGCCCGCTTCTGGACGATCGGGACCTCTTCGAGCGGCAGCTCGACGCCGAGGTCGCCGCGGGCCACCATGACGCCGTCGAACGCGGCGATGATCTCCTCGAGATTGTCCACGGCCTGCGGCTTCTCGATCTTGGCGATCACCGGCAGGCGGACGCCGACCTCGTCCATCACCTCGTAGACGTCGTCGAGGTCCTTGGCGGACCGCACGAACGACAGGGCGATCATGTCCGCCCGTAGCCCCAGTGCCCAGCGCAGGTCTTCTTTGTCCTTCTCGGACAGGGCCGGGACCGAGACCGCGACCCCGGGCAGGTTGATGCCCTTGTTGTTGGACACCGTCCCCGGGACGCGCACCACGGTCCGGACGTCGGTGTCGGTCACCTCGGTGGCCTCGAGGGCCACCTTGCCGTCGTCGATCAACAACATGTCCCCGACGTGGACGTCACCGGGCAGGCCCTTGTAGGTGGTGCCCACCTCGACCTTGTCGCCGTCGACCTCACGAGTGGTGATGGTGAAGACGTCACCCACGGCGAGCTCCACCGGGCCGTCCTTGAACCTCGCCGTGCGGATCTTGGGACCTTGAAGGTCGACGAGTATGCCGACCGCGTGGCCGCTCTCGTCGCTGGCCGCCCGGATGTGGCGATAGATCGCCTCGTGGTCGGAGTAGGCGCCGTGCGAAAGGTTCAACCTCGCGACGTCCATGCCCGCAGTGACGAGCTCCCGGATGCGTTCAGGCGAGGCGACAGCAGGGCCGAGGGTGCAGACGATCTTCGCGCGGCGCATGCACTCGACCCTAGCGGTCGGCGCTGCGGAACGTGACCCCGGTCACTCTGCGGACAGCCCTAGACGACGAGCGGACGGTCCGTCGGGTTGACGGGTCGCGGTAGTGCCGAGTCGCCGGTGAGGAACCGGTCGACTCCCGCTGCGGCAGAACGCCCTTCGGCGATGGCCCACACGATCAGCGACTGTCCCCGGCCGGCGTCGCCGGCCACGAAAACGCCCGGGACGGAAGACATGAAGTCCGCGTCGCGCTGCACGTTCGACCGCTGGTCGAGGTCCACTCCGAGCTGCTCGACGACCCCCGCGCCCTGCGGCCCCAGGAAGCCCATCGCGAGCAGGATCAACTGTGCCGGCAGGACCCGCTCAGTGCCTTCGACCTCCTCGAACCCGCGCTCGCCCATCCGCACGTCGACGACCCGGATCCCGCTGACCTTGCCGTCCTCGCCGAGGATCTCCTTGGTCGACGCGGCATACACCCGCTCCCCGCCCTCCTCGTGCGCCGACGCGATCCGGAAGAGCATCGGGTAGGTCGGCCACGGCTGGCCGGAGGGACGGTCCTCGCCCGGCTGGGGCATGATCTCCAGGCTCGTCACCGAGCGCGCACCCTGCCGGTGCGCGGTGCCGATGCAGTCGGCCCCGGTGTCGCCACCGCCGATGACGATGACGTCCTTGCCCTCGGCGGTGACCTGGTCCAGAACGCTCTCCCCCAGCGCGACCCGGTTGGCCGGCGGAAGGAAGTCCATCGCCTGCATCACTCCGTCGAGCTCGCGGCCGGGGACCGGCAGGTCGCGTGGCACGGTGGCGCCGATGGCCAGCACGACCGCGTCGTAACGGTCACGCAGCTGCTGCCCCGTGACGTCCTGGCCCACGTCGACGCCGCTGCGGAACCGGGTCCCCTCCGCCTCCATCTGGGCGATCCGGCGATCCAGGACGGACTTCTCCATCTTGAACTCGGGAATGCCATAGCGAAGCAGACCGCCTGGCTTGTCAGCCCGTTCGTAGACCGCCACGGTGTGACCCGCCCGGGTCAGCTGCTGGGCTGCAGCCAGGCCGGCCGGTCCGGACCCCACCACCGCGACCGTCTTGCCCGACAGCCGCTCGGGTGCCTGCGGCAGCACGTAGCCGGAGTCGAACGCCCGGTCGATCGTGGTGACCTCGATCTGCTTGATCGTCACCGCGGGCTGGTTGATGCCCAGCACGCACGCGGTCTCGCAGGGCGCCGGGCACAGCCGACCGGTGAACTCGGGGAAGTTGTTGGTCGCGTGCAGCCGTTCGATAGCCTCGCGCCAGTCGCCCTTCCAGGCCAGGTCGTTCCACTCGGGGATGAGGTTGCCCAGCGGACATCCGCTGTGGCAGAACGGAATCCCGCAGTCCATGCAGCGGCCGGCCTGGCGCTGCAGCTGGCCGAGCTCCTGCTCCTCGTAGACCTCTTTCCAGTCCCGGATGCGCACCGGCACCGGGCGCCGGGCCGGGAGCTCCCGCTCGCGCGTCTTCAGAAATCCCTGGGGGTCAGCCACGAGAGGCCTCCATGATCCGCTCCCACACTTCGGAGCCGTTGACGTCCAGTCCTTCCGCCTCGGCGGCGGCGCGCACGTCCAGGACGCGCTGGTAGTCCCGAGGCAGCACCAGCGTGAACCGCGACCGGGCCGCCTCCCAGTCCTCGAGCAGTCCGGCCGCCACGGTGGACTCGGTCCACTGCACGTGCTTGGCGAGCAGCTCGCGCACACAGGTCTCGTCGTCGGCCCGCAGCCCGGACAGGCCCACCAGTTCGCCGTTGACCCGTTCGTGGTCGAGGTCGAGCACGTACGCCACGCCACCAGACATGCCCGCGGCGAAGTTGCGCCCGGTCGGTCCCAGCACGAGGACCGTGCCACCGGTCATGTACTCGCAGCCGTGGTCACCGACGCCTTCGACCACCGCGGTCGCGCCCGAGTTCCGGACGCAGAACCGCTCGCCGACCTTGCCGCGCAGGAAGAGCTCACCGGTGGTCGCGCCGTAGCCGATCACGTTGCCTGCAATGACATTCTGCTCGGCGGGCAGCGCAGCCGCCCGGTCGGGTCTGACCGCGATGCGACCGCCGGACAGGCCCTTGCCGACGTAGTCGTTGGCGTCGCCGAACAGCCGCAGCGTGATGCCCTTGGGCAGGAACGCGCCGAGGGACTGGCCCGCGGAGCCCGTCAGGGTGAGGTCGATCGTGTTGTCCGGGAGCCCGTAGGGATGCGCCTTGGTGACCTCGTGACCGAGCAGCGTGCCAATGGTCCGGTTGACGTTGCGCACCGGGACCTCGCCGGTGACCGGGGTGCCGTCGTTGATGGCCTCGCGGGCCATCGCGATCAGGGTGTGGTCGAGCGCCTTCTCCAGCCCGTGGTCCTGCCCGGTGGTGTTGCGGCGCGCCGCCCCGTCGGGGCTCTGCACGTCGGCGAAGACGGGCGACAGGTCCAGCCCGGCCGCCTTCCAGTGGGCCACCGCACGGCTCGCGTCGATCGCCGAGACCTGACCGATGGCCTCTTCGATCGACCGGAAGCCCAGGGCCGCCAGGTGCTCACGAACCTCCTCGGCGATGTACTCGAAGAAGGTCTCGACGAACTCCGGCTTGCCGGAGAAGCGGGCCCGCAGCTCGGGGTTCTGGGTGGCGATGCCCACCGGACAGGTGTCGAGGTGGCAGACCCGCATCATGATGCAGCCGCTGACCACCAACGGCGCTGTGGCGAACCCGAACTCCTCCGCGCCAAGCAGGGCGGCGACCACGACGTCGCGGCCGGTCTTGAGCTGGCCGTCGCACTGCACGACGATCCGGTCGCGCAGGCTGTTGAGCACCAGGGTCTGCTGGGTCTCGGCCAGCCCGATCTCCCAGGGGCCGCCGGCGTGCTTGAGCGAGGTCAGCGGCGAGGCACCGGTGCCGCCGTCGTGGCCCGAGATGAGCACGACGTCGGAGTGCGCCTTGGAGACGCCGGCCGCGACGGTGCCGACCCCGACCTCGGAGACCAGCTTGACGTGGATCCGGGCCTCGGGGTTGGCGTTCTTCAGGTCGTGGATGAGCTGGGCGAGGTCCTCGATCGAGTAGATGTCGTGGTGGGGCGGCGGACTGATCAGCCCGACCCCTGGCGTCGAGTGCCGGGTCTTGGCCACCCACGGGTACACCTTGTGGCCCGGCAGCTGCCCGCCCTCGCCGGGCTTGGCACCTTGGGCCATCTTGATCTGGATGTCGCCGGACTTGGTCAGGTAGAGCGAGGTGACGCCGAAGCGACCCGAGGCCACCTGCTTGATGACCGAGCGGCGCTCGTCGTCCATGAGGCGCTCGACATCCTCGCCCCCCTCGCCGGTGTTGGACCGGCCGCCGAGGCGGTTCATCGCGATGGCCAGGGTCTCGTGCGCCTCCTGGCTGATCGAGCCGTACGACATCGCGCCGGTGTTGAACCGCTTGACGATCGCGCTGACCGGCTCGACCTCCTCGATCGGCACCGGCGGCCGCTCCGGGCAGTCCTGGAACTCGAACAGCCCGCGCAGGGTCATCAGCCGCTCGGACTGCTCGTCGACGCGCTGGGTGTACTGCTTGAAGATGTCGTAGCGGCGCTCCCTCGTGGAGTGCTGCAACCGGAAGACCGTGTCGGGGTCGAAGAGGTGTGGCTCGCCCTCACGGCGCCACTGGTACTCCCCGCCCACGGTGAGCTTGCGGTGCGGGAGCCGAACACCGTCCGGCGGGTATGCCGCGGCGTGCCGTGCCGCGGTCTCGGCCGCGACCACGTCGAGCCCGATGCCCCCGAGCTGGGACACCGTGCCGGTGAAGTAACGGTCGACCAGCTCCTGGGACAGTCCGAGCGCCTCGAACACCTGCGCCCCCCGGTAGGACGCCACCGTGGAGATGCCCATCTTGGACATGACCTTCAGGACACCCTTGCCCAGGGCCTTGATGAGGTTCTTGACGGCCTGGTCGGGCGTGACCCCGTCGATGGCCCCGGACCGGACGAGGTCCTCGACCGACTCCATCGCCAGATACGGGTTCACGGCCGCGGCGCCATAGCCGATGAGCAGGGCGACGTGGTGGACCTCGCGCACGTCTCCGGCCTCCACGACCAGCCCGACCAGGGTGCGGGTCTTCTCGCGGATCAGGTGGTGGTGGACCGCCGAGGTCAGCAGCAAGGACGGGATCGGCGCGAAGTCGCGCCCGGAGTCACGGTCGGAGAGCACGACGAAGCGCGCCCCCTTGGCGATGGCGGCCGAGACCTCACCGAAGATCTCCTCCAGCCGGTCCTTCATCGCGGCAGCGCCGCCGGTGACGTCGTACAGCCCGCGAACCACGTGGGTCGCATAGCCGGGCAGGTCGCCGTCGGCGTTGATGTGGACGACCTTGGCGAGCTCGTCGTTGTCGATCACCGGGAACGGCAGCACCACCTGGCGCGCGTGGGCCGGCGTCGCCGCCAGCGCGTTGCCCTCGGGACCGATGACGGTGCCGAGCGAGGTCACCAGCTCCTCGCGGATCGCGTCCAGCGGCGGGTTGGTCACCTGGGCGAACAGCTGGGTGAAGTAGTCGAAGATCAGTCGCGGGCGGTCCGACAGCACGGCGATGGGCGTGTCCGTGCCCATCGAGCCCAGGGCCTCTCCCCCGGTGCGAGCCATCGGCGTCAACAGGATGCGCAGCTCCTCCTGGGTGTAGCCGAAGGTCTGCTGGCGTCGGGCCACCGAGGCCGCGGTGTGCACGATGTGCTCGCGCTCCGGCAGGTCGTCCAGGTGCAGCAGGCCGGCGTGCAGCCACTCCTCGTAGGGCTGTTGGGACGCCAGCGACGCCTTGACCTCGTCGTCGGAGACGATGCGACCGTGCTCGGTGTCCACCAGGAACATCCGGCCCGGCTGGAGCCGTCCCTTGCGCACCACCCGGGACGGGTCGAGGTCGAGGACCCCGGCCTCGGACGCGAGCACCACCAGACCGTCGTCGGTGACGGAGTAGCGCCCCGGGCGCAGCCCGTTGCGGTCGAGCACCGCACCGATCAGCGAGCCGTCCGTGAACGTCACACACGCCGGACCGTCCCAGGGCTCCATGAACGTCGAGTGGAACTCGTAGAACGCCCGGCGGGTGGGGTCCATCTCCTCGTGGTTCTCCCAAGCCTCCGGGATCATCATGAGGACGGCGTGGGGCAGCGAGCGACCGCCTAGGTGCAGCAGCTCGAGAGCCTCGTCGAAGGAGGCGGAGTCCGACGCCTCCGGCGTGCAGATCGGGAACAGCCGGTTGAGGTCGCCAGGTATGAGGTCAGACACCAGCTGGCTCTCGCGGGCGCGCATCCAGTTGCGGTTGCCCTTGACCGTGTTGATCTCACCGTTGTGGGCGATCAGCCGGTACGGGTGCGCCAGCGGCCAGCTCGGGAACGTGTTGGTGGAGAAGCGCGAGTGCACCAGCGCGAGCTGGGTCTCGAAGCGGCGGTCGGACAGGTCGGGGAAGAACGGCTCGAGCTGCCCGGTGGTGAGCATCCCCTTGTAGACGATGGTGCGACAGGACAGGGACGGGAAGTAGACCTCGGTCTCGCGCTCGGCGCGCTTGCGCAGGCAGAAGGCCAACCGGTCCAACCCGAGCCCGACCATGCGTCCGCCGGAGGCGGCGACGAAGAGCTGGCGGAAGAACGGCATACAGTCGCGGGCCACCTGGCCCACCAGCTCGGCCGAGACCGGCACGTCGCGCCAGCCGAGGACGCGCAGGCCCTCCTCCTCGGCGATGGCCTCGATCCGGGCGACCGACGCGGACCGCTCGGACTCGTCCGCGGGCAGGAACGCGATGCCCACGGCATACGCCCCCGCCACGGGGAGGTCGAAGTCGACGTTCGCCCTCAGGAAGGCGTCGGGAACCTGGGTGAGTATGCCGGCGCCGTCGCCGACCAGGGGGTCCGCGCCGGTGGCGCCGCGGTGCTCGAGGTTACGCAGGGCGGTCAAGGCGTGGTCGACGATGTCGTGACCGGCGCTTCCTCGCATCGTGGCCACGAGCGCCACGCCACAGGCGTCGTGCTCGAACTCGCGGCGGTACAGCCCGGTGTCCACGGGCTGGGCGGAGAAGCGCGCGAAAGTCACGTTCGGGTCACCGTCCTTGGGGGTCAAGATGCGTCGTGGACCCCAGCTGAATTCACATGTGAGGCACACCGGTCACGCGCGTGGACGGCAATGGCCACGGCTGGAGGAAGGATAGCCGCTGCCCCTCTCGTCCCGCTATGTGAGCCGAGTCATTCCGTACTGTGAGACAGATCTGACTGCGCAACCGGTTGCTCAGGAGTGCCTTCGTCACGACGGCGCAGCCGCCAGACGAGGTAGACGCCGAACAGGAACACCACGATGCTCGTCCACACATTCACCCGCAAGCCGAGGATGTGGTTGGCCTCGTCGCTGCGCATCAGCTCGAACACGACCCGGCCCAACGGGTATCCGGCGATGTAGAGCCCGAAGATCTGACCACGACGCAGCGAGAGCCTGCGGTCGGCCAGGACCAGCCCGAGCGCCAGCAGCAGGCACCACAGTGACTCGTAGAGGAAGGTCGGGTGGAACGTCCCCAGCACGATCGGGTTGCCCGCCGCGTCGCGCACCGCACGACCCGCAGACTGGTCCCACTCGTGGATCGTCAGGGCCCAGGGCACGTTGGTCGGCCGCCCGTAGAGCTCGTTGTTGAACCAGTTGCCCCAGCGGCCGAGCGCCTGGGCCACCGCCACTCCAGGCACGGCAGCGTCGGCGAAGTCGAGGAACGGCACCCCGTGGCGACGCGCCCCGATCCACGCACCGAGGGCCCCCAGGGCGACCGCGCCCCAGATCCCCAGGCCGCCCTCCCAGATGGCGAACGCGCGCAGCGGGTGCCCGCCCGCCCCGAAGTAGGGCTGGGGGGTGGTGACCAGGTGGTACAGCCGACCCCCGACGATCCCGAACGGCACCGCCCAGGCCGAGATGTCGACGGCCATCTCACGGGAGTGACCCCGGTCGACCAGTCGCCGACCGGTGATCCACACCGCGACGACGATCCCGGCGAGGATGCACAGTGCGTAAGCCCGGATCGGGAACGGTCCGAGATGCCACACCCCGGTCGTGGGGCTGGGGATCGCGCTAGGCAGGGCCGCGATCACTTGGTGTCGGCCTTGACCGTGGCGTCCAGCGACTGCGGTGTCAGGGTGGACAGGTCCACGGCCTTGCCGTTGAGCTTGATGGTCGGGGTGCCGGTGATGCCGTCCTTGTCGGACTGGGTCTGTACCGACCGGACGTACTGGTTGTGCGCCCTGCTCGAGTAGCACTTCTGCCAGGTCTGTAGGGCCGGCCCGGTGATTCCGGCTGTCTGGGCGAAGGTCGCGAGCTGGGCGTCGGTGTAGCCATCACCCTCCTTCGCCGGCTGACCGGCGAACACCGCGGCGTGGTACTCGAGGAACTTGCCGTCGTCGGCCGCGCAGGCCGCGGCGTTGGCCGCGCGGTTCGAGCTGTCGTTGCGCAGGTTGTCGTCGAGGAAGCTCAAGGTGTGGACGACCAGCCGGACGCTGTTCTGCGTGGCGAGCTGGGCGACCTGAGCCCCGAAGAGCTGCTCGAAGCGCCCGCAGATGGGGCACTGGAAGTCCTCGTAGAGGTCCATCGTCGGCACAGTCGCCGGGGCACCGGGGTTGACCACGATGCCGGCCCCCATACCCGCCGCGTTCTTCGGGATCGCCGACCCGCCGGCCGAGGCCGCCTGGTTTGTCCCCGAGCTGCCCAGCACCACGGCCGTGACGACCGCTGCCAGCACGACCAGCACCACCACGGTCGCGACGATGATCCGGTTGGCGCCCCCATCACCGCGACGCGGCGCGGCCGCCTCGATCTTGCGCTTGCGGTCTGCCGCGTTGCTCATCGTGGGGTTCCTTCGTCGTAGGTCGTGGTCGGCAGCTCAGCGCGACCCGCGGGGAACAGCACCCGCTCCAGGCTGTATGCCGTGGACGGCTGCACGACCAGCCACCCGGCACAGACGAGCAGCCCGATGTCGCGAGCGAGCTCCTGGGGATACTGCGTCTGGGAGGCCGCAATGGTTCCCCCGTGACCGAAGCAGCCGCAGTCGATGGACAGCCCACGCGCCCACGCGGACGCGATGCCGATGGTGAACGCGACCATCAGCAGCCCGCCGACGATCGCGCTGACCCGGGTGAACAGGCCCAGGACCAGCAGAACGCCCACCGCGATCTCCAGCACGGGCAACGCGTACCCGACATAGCCGGCGAGGTCGAAGGGCAGGAGCTGGTACGCGCGGACGGCACGGGCCGACGTCTCGGGCTGCGCCACCTTCAGCAGACCTGCCACGACGATGACCCCACCGAGCAGCAGTCGGGCCAGCAGTCCCACGAGCGCGACCGGTCGCCGGTCGGCTCGGCTCGTCAGGAGCACGGCGCTCACCGACCTCGACGCACGCCGTCGGCGAGCTCCTCGACCAGCTCCCGAAGGGCCTTGAGACCGGACTCGAGGTCGTCGGCGTCGGTGAGGCAGCGAACCAGGGCCGAGCCGACGATGACCCCGTCGGCATAGGAGCCGACCTCGGCGGCCTGGTCGCCGTTGGAGACCCCCAGCCCCACACAGATCGGCAGGTCGGTGACCTCACGGGTTCGCCGCACGATCACCTCGGCAGCGTCACCCATGGACGTCCGGGCGCCGGTCACGCCCATGTGGGACACGGCATACACGAAGCCACGACACTGGCTGGTGACATAGGCGAGCCGCTGCGGCGTGGAGCTGGGCGCGACGAGGAAGACCCGATCCAGACCGGTCGCGTCACTGGCGTCCAGCCACAGCGCGGCCTCATCGGGGACGAGATCCGGCGTGATGATGCCGGCGCCACCGGCCGCCGCGAGGTCGCGGGCGAACCGTTCCGGCCCATGCTTGAGGATGAGGTTCCAG
>DASYGI010000068.1:0-17269 GCA_035999925.1 Pedococcus sp. | reverse complement strand
CTCGATAGGCAGGAGCAGAAGAGATGTTTGAGCGGTTTACCGACCGAGCCCGTCGGGTGGTGGTGCTTGCGCAAGAGGAAGCGCGCATGCTCAACCACAACTACATCGGGACAGAGCACATCCTGCTCGGCCTCATCCACGAGGGTGAAGGCGTCGCCTCCAAGGCTCTCGAGAGCCTCGGCATCTCACTGGAGTCGGTGCGCGAGCAGGTCCAGGAGATCATCGGCCAGGGGCAGCAGGCCCCCAGCGGCCACATCCCCTTCACGCCCCGCGCGAAGAAGGTCCTCGAGCTCAGCCTCCGCGAGGCACTGCAGCTCGGCCACAACTACATCGGCACCGAGCACATCCTGCTCGGCCTGATTCGCGAGGGCGAGGGCGTCGCGGCCCAGGTCCTGGTCAAGCTGGGCGCGGACCTCAACCGCGTCCGTCAGCAGGTCATCCAGCTGATCTCGGGCTACCAGGGCAAGGAAGGCGGCGCCGGCGCGGGCGTCGGTGCGGGCGTCCAGCAGGAGGGCACGCCTGCGGGCTCCCTCGTGCTCGACCAGTTCGGCCGCAACCTCACCCAGGCCGCCAGAGAGGGCAAGCTCGACCCGGTCATCGGACGTGAGAAAGAGATCGAGCGGGTCATGCAGGTGCTCTCGCGCCGCACGAAGAACAACCCTGTCCTCATCGGCGAGCCGGGGGTCGGCAAGACCGCCGTCGTCGAGGGCCTGGCTCAGGACATCGTCAAGGGCGAGGTGCCCGAGACCCTCAAGGACAAGCAGCTCTACACGCTCGACCTCGGCGCGCTGGTGGCGGGCAGCCGTTACCGCGGTGACTTCGAGGAGCGCCTGAAGAAGGTCCTCAAGGAGATCCGCACCCGCGGTGACATCATCCTGTTCATCGACGAGATCCACACCCTCGTCGGGGCGGGTGCCGCCGAGGGCGCCATCGATGCGGCCAGCATCCTCAAGCCGATGCTGGCGCGGGGCGAGCTCCAGACCATCGGAGCCACCACGCTCGACGAGTACCGCAAGCACATCGAGAAGGACTCCGCCCTCGAGCGCCGGTTCCAGCCGATCCAGGTCGCCGAGCCGACGCTCAGCCACGCGATCGAGATTCTCAAGGGCCTGCGCGACCGCTACGAGGCGCACCACCGCGTCTCCATCACCGACGGCGCCCTGGTGAGCGCGGCCAACCTGGCCGACCGCTACATCAACGACCGCTTCCTGCCTGACAAGGCCATCGACCTCATCGACGAGGCCGGGGCTCGACTGCGGATCCGCCGGATGACCGCTCCGCCGGACCTGCGTGAGTTCGACGAGAAGATCGCTGCTGTGCGCCTCGAGAAGGAGTCGGCCATCGACGGCCAGGACTTCGAGAAGGCCGCACACCTGCGTGACGACGAGAAGAAGCTCCTCGCCCGCAAGGCCGAGCGCGAGTCCCAGTGGAAGTCCGGCGACATGGACGTCGTGGCCGAGGTCGACGAGGAGCTCATCGCCGAGGTCCTGGCCGCCAGCACCGGGATCCCGGTCTTCAAGCTCACCGAGGAGGAGTCCAGCCGGCTGCTCCACATGGAGGACGAGCTGCACAAGCGGGTCGTCGGCATGGACGACGCCATCAAGGCGCTGTCCCAGGCGATCCGGCGCACCCGTGCCGGTCTGAAGGACCCGCGCCGTCCCGGCGGCTCGTTCATCTTCGCCGGCCCCACCGGCGTCGGTAAGACCGAGCTGGCCAAGACGCTGGCCGAGTTCCTCTTCGGCGACGAGGACAGCCTCATCCAGCTAGACATGTCCGAGTACTCCGAGAAGCACACCGTCTCGCGGCTCTTCGGCTCCCCACCCGGGTACGTCGGCTACGAGGAAGGCGGCCAGCTCACCGAGAAGGTGCGTCGCAAGCCGTTCTCGGTGGTGCTGTTCGACGAGGTCGAGAAGGCCCACCCGGACATCTTCAACACGCTGCTGCAGGTGCTCGAGGACGGCCGCCTCACCGACTCCCAGGGTCGGATGGTCGACTTCAAGAACACGGTCATCATCATGACGACCAACCTCGGCACGCGTGACATCTCCAAGGGTTCGCTGGGCTTCTCGGCGGGTGCCGAGACGCAGAGTGGCTACGAGCGGATGAAGAACAAGGTGGTCGACGAGCTCAAGCAGCACTTCCGCCCCGAGTTCCTCAACCGTGTCGATGACACGATCGTCTTCCCCCAGCTCACGCAGGAGGAGATCGTCCAGATCGTCGACCTGGAGATCGCCAAGCTGGACAAGCGGCTCAAGGACAAGGACATGGGCATCGAGCTCACCGTCCAGGCCAAGAACGTCCTGGCCAAGAAGGGCTACGACCCCGTTCTGGGCGCTCGGCCGCTGCGCCGCACGATCCAGCGCGAGATCGAGGACGTCCTCTCCGAGAAGATCCTCTACGGCGAGCTCAAGGCCGGCGAGCTGGTACTCGTCAACGCCGAGGGCGAGGGCAAGAGCGCGGTCTTCACCTTCGTGGGCACGCCTCACCCCGGCAGCATCGAGCTGCCGATCGTCGAGACCGTGGGCGACGCCAGCGACTGAGCCCGCCCCAGTCCAAAGCAGTGAGGTATGCCGCGTGGGTGACCACGCGGCATACCTCCGTCTGGGGGCCGGGAGCGGTCTGAGGCGCCCGTGACGGGATCGTTGCCGGAGGTTGCGGCGGCGGTTGCCGGAATCGACCCGATATGACACGTACCCTTGGGGCCGTGGATCTGCCAAAGCTGCCCCGTCGCCCCCTGCTGACCGGACTACTCGCCGCGCCCGTGCTGGTCGCCGGGTGCTCGAGCGCCAAGCCTGCCCCCGCGAAGCACAGCACGACGACCACCCCGACTGCGACCCCCACGCCCACCGTGGCCCACAGCGTGACGGCTCCGGGCATCCCCGCAGATCTGCTGGCCGTGCTGAAGGCCCTGTACCTGGGCGGCGCTGTGCCGGCCAGCAAGGCCATCGTCGGACCGTTGCACCAGCGCAAGCTGCTGGCTGGCCCGGTGCGGGCACGCGGCAACCTGGGGACCTGGAAGAAGACCCCCGTCGCCGTTGTGACGGCAGGCAAGGACGTCACCTTGCTGGTCAAGGCGCCGACCTGGCGCATCGTCGGCGGATGGTGGCCCTCCATGAAGGTCGGCCCTACGCCCGGGGGAGTCCGTCGCGTGCTCGTTGTGGGCTCCGATGCCCGCCCTGGCGAGGACGTGACGCGAGCCAGGGGCGACAGCCTGCACGTCGTGGCCTTCGACGGTCACATCGGAGGCGGGATCGTCGGTATCCCGCGCGACTCGTGGGTGCCACTGGCGATCGGCGGCGTCGGCAAGATCAACTCGGCGCTCTCCCTGGGCAGCCCGGACCGGCTCCAGGAGACGGTCACCTCGGTGACCGGTGTGCCCGTGGAGGGCTACCTGCTCACCGGTTTCGCCGGTTTCCAGTCGTCGGTCGACGCCGTCGGCGGTCTCCGCTTCGACGCGCCCACCACCGTCATCGGCACCGAGGGCGACACCTTGGTGGCCAAGGGCCCCAACTGGCTGAGTGGGTTCCGGGCGCTCAACTTCGCCCGCGACCGGCATACCGTCGCCGGAGGCGACTTTGGACGATGTGCGAACCAGGGGCTGATCATCAAGGCGGCTGCCGCGATGGCCCGAGTCGCCGGTCCCCGTTCGATCCCCGGCTACCTGACCCGGTTCAGCCCGTACGTGACCACGAACCTGAGCGCTGAGCAGATCCTGACGATGAGCTCTATGGCGTTCCGGGTCTCTCCGCTGAAGTTCGGCAACCAGGTGGCCCCGGGGACGCCCGCGATGATCGGTGGGCAGTCCGTGGTCCTGCTCGGTGCCGACGCTCCCAGGCTCTTTGCCGGCCTCAAGGGCGGACGGATTGCCTGACGCTGGCGTCGTAGTCCGGCCGGCGCGCACCTTTGACGTGCGCGCGATCCGGGCCTTGGTCGAACCTCTCGCCAAGGCGGGCGTCCTGGTCACGAAGGACGCTGTGACCTACTACGAGGCGGTGCAGCAGTTCCGGGTCGCCGAGCTCGACGGGGTGGTCGTCGGCTGCGGAGCGCTGCATGTCATGTGGGAGGACCTCGCCGAGATCCGAACCCTCGCCGTCGACCCGCGGGCCCATGGCCGTGGGGTTGGGGCGGCGCTGCTCACCACGTTGATGGAGGATGCGCGGAGCCTGGGGGTGGGCCGGCTGTTCTGCCTGACCTTCGAGGTGGACTTCTTCTCGCGCCATGGCTTCGAGCCCATCGAGGGACAGGCGGTGGACCCGGTGGTGTATGCCGAGCTAGTCCGCTCCTACGACGAGGGCGTCGCGGAGTTTCTCGACCTCGAGCGGGTCAAGCCCAACACCCTCGGCAACACCCGGATGCTTCGCACGCTCAGGGACTGACTGGTCGCTCAGCGGCCCGCGCGGCTGCCCGACCTGCGATCCGGACGCGCACGGACCCCACGAGCACCAGCACCAGCAGGGTGGCGATCACCCCGAACCCCAGCTGGGGTATGAGCGGCAGCGAGATCCCGATGGCGCCGCCGACGACCCACGAGATCTGAAGCACCGTCTCGGACCAGGCGAAGACCCGGGTGCGGACCGCCTCGGCGATGTCCCGCTGGATGATCGCGTCGTTGCAGAGGTTGACGAGCTGAGCCGAGAGGCCTGCGACCAGGCCGAGTGTCAGCAGTGTGCCCAGGGAGTAGAACAGCGCCGTGCCTACCGCGGTCAGCACGTCGGTCATGAGGATCACCGAGACGATGAGGTCGGGGCGGCGGCGTCCAAGAGCACTGCCCAGCAGGGTGGCCGTCGCGTTGCCCACGCCTGCGGCGCCGATGACCATGGCGAGCACAAGGGTCCCGCTGTGACCCGGGATGGGGTGCGCCCGCATCAGAAAGGCCATGAACAACGTCAGGAACCCGGTGAGCAACCGGGCGCCGACGGCGCAGCTGATGGAAGCTTGCACCGTCACCGGGAGGGCGGCGACCCGAGCCCTCAACCGGGTCAGCGGGCTGCCCTGTCGGGGTCTGGAGGCCTGCGCGCCGATGGGGACGGTGTCCTCGATGTACTGCTCGCCGACGTTGGAGTCCACCCGCTGCGGGAGCCTGATGGCCAAGATGGTGCCCACCACGTAGAGCACGAAGGCGAGCCGCAGCGACCACTGTGGCCCGATCCGGGAGACCGCCGCAGCCAGCCCTCCACCCAGCGCCAGACCGGCCACCCCAGCCAGGGCCTGGCGAGAGTTGGCCTTGACCAGGCTGAACCCGGGCGGCAGGACGCGTGGCACCGACGACGAGCGCGACACCCCGTACGCCTTCGAGGCCACCAGGCAGCCAAGCGCCGCCGGGAACAGCCACGGTGAGCCATCCGTGACGGCACCCGCCAGCACCCAGCACAGGAATGCGCGCACGGCGAGGGTCGTCCCGATCGCCCACCGACGGCCGCTGCGGAAGCGGTCCAGCAGCGGGCCGACGAACGGGGCGAGGACGGAGAACGGTGCCATGGTCAACAGCAGGAACTGGGCGACCTGACCGCGCGCCTCGGACGTGGGCATCGCGAAGATCGTGCCAGCGAGGCTCACGGTCAGGGCCGCGTCGCCGCAGCCGGTCACGAAGTGCAGCTCGACGAGGCGGGCCAGCCCACTCTCGCCTGCCCCAGCCGAGTGGGTGTAGATCCGCACCCGGCGTGCGCCTGCCCGGCCGCCGCGCCCGGCCAACCTGGCACCCTTGGCCGCCGCGCGGCCGGTGGCACGGCCGACGCGACCGGCGCGCGCGGCGCCTCGCCGGAGCGCCGCGCTCCGCTGCGGGTGGGGCTCCGGGTGGGGCGCCGGGTGGGGGTCGGAACTGGCGTCCGGGCTGGGGTCGGGTCGCTCGGTCATCTCAGCCGGCCCGTTGTCCACCTGGCAGCTGGAACCGCCCGCCATCCAACGGCTCGACGAGGCCGTCCGCGACGAGCGAGTCCAGACACCGTTCGCGTTGCTCGGTTTCGGCCGAGACTGCCTCCAGGACGGCTCGCTGGACGGGTCCCTCGCTGGTTCGCAGCACGGCCAGCAGCGCGCCGCGCATCATCCGGTCGGTGCCGTGCCAGGCCTGCCCACGCCGTGGAGCCCCGCGGTGGGCGGGGCGACCCGCCAGCCGCCACGCGCACAGGTCGGCCACCGGGCAGTCCTCGCAGTGTGGCCCGCGGGCCGTGCACACGAGCGCACCCAGCTCCATCACCGCGACACTCCAGGTTCGCGCGACGGAGGGCTCGGCGGGGACCAGGTCCGCCGCGACGCGGTGCTCGGCCCGGGTCGGTGAGATGGCTGCATACTGCTCCCCGGAGACGACCCGCGCGAGGACCCGGCGGACGTTGGTGTCGACGACGACAGTGCGCTCCCCAAAGGCGAAGGTTGCCACCGCCGCGGCCGTGTACGTGCCCACCCCCGGCAGGGTCAGCAGCTCGGCCTCGTTGCCTGGCACCTGCCCGTCAAAGCGCTCCACCATGGCCTGGGCCGCCGCATGCAACCGCAGAGCCCGACGCGGGTAGCCCAGCCGGCCCCACGCGCGCACCGCTTCGCCCGGGGGGTCCGCGGCGAGAGCGGCGGGGGTCGGCCAACGGTCCAGCCACTGGTGCCAGACGGGTTCGACCCGAGCAACCGGGGTCTGTTGGAGCATGACCTCGGAGACGAAGATGCCCCAGGCGGAGGCCTCCGCGTCACGCCAGGGCAGGTCGCGGGCGTGTTGGTCGAACCACCCCAGCACACGCTCGGGGAGCGCTGTGGAGATGGCCCGCTCGCTCACACGTAGCGTTCGAGGATGCTCGACTCGGCCAGACGCGAGAGGCCCTCGCGGACCGCGCGCGCGCGACCCTCGCCGACGCCGTCGACGTCCATGAGCTCCTCGAGATTGGCGGCGAGCAGCTTCTGGAGGCTGCCGAAGTGCTCGACCAGGCGGTCAACGATCGCTCCGGGCAGCCTGGGCACCTTGCTCAGCAGGCGGAAGCCGCACGGGCTCACGGCGGAGTCGAGCGCATCGCCGCCGATGGTGAACCCGATCGCCTTGGCGCCGGCCGACAGGTCGAGCAGCTCGGTCGAGGTGAGCTCCTCCAGCGCCGCCATCGCCTCCTCGAGGCTCAGGCTGGCCTTGGCCAGGGGGAGGTAGTCGCGGATCACGAGCTCGCGGTCGTTACCGAGGCCGCCGGTGAGCTCCTCGAGCTGGAGGGTCAGCAGCCGGCCGTCGACGCCGAGCTCGACCACGTAGCCCGAGATCTCGTCGCGGATCCGGCGCACCATCTCGAGTCGTTGCAGAACGCTGGCGACGTCGCGAACGGTGACGAGGTCCTCGATCTCGAGTGCGGACAAGGTGCCGGTGACCTCGTCCAGCCGGGACTTGTACCGCTCGAGGGTCTGCAGGGCCTGGTTGGCGCGCGACAGGATCGCGCTGGAGTCCTCGAGCACGTGCCGGCGACCGTCGACATAGAGGGCGACGATGCGCATCGACTGGCTGACGGAGATGACGGGGTACCCGGTCTGCTTGGCCACCCGTTCGGCGGTGCGGTGCCGCGTTCCCGACTCACTGGTCTCGATGGACGGGTCGGGGACGAGCTGGGTGGCGGCGCGCAGGATGCGGGACGCCTCGCGGTCGAGGACGATCCCGCCGTCCATCTTTGCCAGCTCTCGCAGTCGCGTTGCGGAGAACTCCACGTCCAAGGGGAAGCCGCCGGTCGACAGGCTCTCGACGGTGCGGTCATGTCCAAGGACGATCAAGGCACCGGTGCGTCCACGCAGGATGCGCTCCAGACCGTCACGCAGCTCGGTACCGGGGGCCACCGCTGCGAGGGTCGCGCGTAGCGCGTCGTCCTCGCGAAGATCCACTGTTGAAGCCCCTTGCCTTGCTACCGGATGGTCTGGCGCGAGTCTAACGGGGCGAACCCTGCAGTGCGGCGCCCACCGCCGTGCGGATGTCGGGACATTCGACCACCCGCATGCCGTCGATCATCGGCCCCGTGCCGATGACCCCCGATGGCACATAGGCCGTGTGGAACCCGAGTCGTGCGGCCTCACTGAGCCGACGAGGTATGCCGGTGACCGGTCGCAGCTCCCCGGCCAGGCCGAGCTCGCCGAAGGCCACCGAATGCTCGACCATCGGGCGGTCGGTCACGGCGCTCGCGATCGCCAGCGCCACTGCGAGGTCGGAGGCCGGCTCGGTCAGACGCACGCCTCCGACGGTCGAGAGGTAGACGTCCTGGGTCCCGATGGGAGCCCCGGCGCGACGCGCCAGCACGGCGATGATCATGGCGACCCGGGCCGAGTCCAGGCCGCTGGTCGCACGGCGAGGAGTGGGGATCTCGCTCTTGGCCACCAGCGCCTGGACCTCGGTCATGAGGGGACGCCGCCCCTCCAGGGTGACCGTGACACAGGTCCCCGGAACCGTCAGGGTGCCTCGGGACAGGAAGAGGCCGCTGGGATCGGCCAGGCCCACGATGCCCACGTCGGACAGGTCGAAGCACCCGACCTCGTCGGTGGGGCCGTAGCGGTTCTTGACGGCTCGGACCAGTCGCAGGCGGGAGTGACGGTCGCCCTCGAACTGCACCACGACGTCGACCAGGTGCTCCAGAACCCGTGGCCCGGCAATGGATCCGTCCTTGGTGACGTGCCCCACCAGCAAGGTGGCGATGCCCCGCGCCTTGGCCACCTGGATGAGCGAGGCAGCCACCTCGCGGACCTGACTGACGTTGCCCGCGGCCCCCTCCACCTCGGAGCTGGCGATCGTCTGCACGGAGTCGACCACGACCAGATCGGGTTGCACCGCGTCGATCTGGCCCAGCACCGCGGCGAGATCGGTCTCGCTGGCCAAGAACAACGAGGCGGCCATCGCTTCGATGCGTTCGGCTCGCATCCGCACCTGGGCGGCCGACTCCTCGCCGGTGACGTAGAGGACGGTCGTGCCTTCACCCTGGCGCGCCGCTCGGGCCGCCACATCGAGCAGCAGCGTCGACTTGCCGATCCCCGGCTCGCCGGCGACCAGGACGACAGCCCCCGGCACGAGCCCACCGCCGAGCACTCGGTCGAACTCGCTCACCCCGGTGCTGCGTGCCTCCGCTCGACGGACATCGACCTGGCCGATGGGAACTGCCGGTCGCTCGACCCGGGTCGCGGCGGTGGTGCGCACCGCGACGGCCCCGACCTCGCTGACACTGCCCCAGGCCTGGCACTCACCACAGCGACCCACCCACTTGACCGCCGTCCATCCGCACTCCGAGCAGCGGAACCCGCTCACCTTGGTTGACGCCCTCGCTGCCATGACGGACAACCTACGGGGGCGCACCGACAGCCAAGGCGGCCAGCCAAGGCCGCCAGCCAAGACCCGACCCGTCAGCCCGATTCAGCGACTTTCCGCAAGCCCTCGAGCATCCCCTGCCAGTTCTGCGAGAACTGCTTGGCCTGCTCGGCGTCGGCGCAGCCGTCCTGGGTGAGGTCGACGGTGGTGAACTCTGCGGAGGTGCCGAGCTCGTAGCGAACCGTGTGGTAGTTCTCGGGGACGTCGTCCTGGCCACTCAAGGGGCTGTAGTGGGTCACCTCCAGGAGCCGTCCGGGCTCCACCTGCAGCACCTCGCCCTTGTCCTGGTACGAGTGCCCATCCCACTGTCCGTTCCAGGTGATGGTGCTGCCGGGCTGCCAGTCCGTCTCGACTCGGCTGCCCATCATGTACTCGGCGATCTGTGCGGGGTCGGTCAGGGCCTGCCAGACGCGGTCGGGCGCGGCGTGGATCTCGATGCGGGCGGTGGCGACGTGACCGGTCATGACTCTCTACCTGCTTTCAGCTGGCGTCGGCACTCCCCTGGTAGCGACGTGTCCGGCAGTGGTCAGTACCGGACGGGTCGGGCAGTGGTCAGTACCGACGGTGCCACAGGCTCACGGCATAGTCGACCGATGTTCCGGGATGCTCGGCCAGGATCCCCTCGGCGGCCGTCTCCGGGAACTCGATTCGCACGACCTGCTCGAAGTCGTCGCGGCTGTCGAAGCTCCACTCGATGGTGAGCCGCTCCTGCGACCAGCCCTGCCGGGTCCAGAAGCGTTCGACGGCGAGGGGGTCGTAGGTCGGGTACGCCCGGGCGAACCACCGACCGAATGTCGAGCGGGTGGCATCGTTGTCGACCACGTATGCCGTGCCGGCCGGCCGCAGGACCCGGCTGAGCTCGGCGAGGCCGGGCTCGCACCCGGCGCCGAAGAAGTAGGCCCAACGGGCGTGGGCGATGTCGACTGAGTGATCGGGCAAGGGAAGGGACTGGGCGACTCCCTCGACCACCCGCACGGCGGAGCTCCCGGACATTCCCTTCACGCGTTCGGCGGCCAGCTCCACCAGTGGCGGGTGCGGCTCGACTCCCACGACGCTGGCGCATCCCAAGGCGGCGAACCGCGGCAGGTGGAACCCGCTGCCACAGCCGATGTCGACCAGGTCGGCGCCGTCGAACGGGTGCAGCGACCCCATGGCGGCCTCGATGACGCCGGCCCGGTCGACCCCACGGTTCTCGATCTCGTAGACGTCCGGGGTGTCCCAGATGTTGGGGCTGCGGGTGGGCTCGTTCACGGCCGCTTCTGCCCATCCTGGGCGGCCAGGGTCGCCGGGTGCACCAGGAGGGGAAGCAGCTTGCGGGAGTAGGCGTTTCGCGCCGCCTTGACGCTCGCGAGGTGCGCCTCGCAGCGCAGCTCCAGCTCGGCATACGCCGGCTCGCCCATGAGCTCGACGAGCTCGGCACGGTTGCTGCGGTACACCGGCTCGCGCCCGACGTGGGCCTCGGAGTTCCCCGAGCAGTACCAGTCGAGGTCGTGACCGCCGGCGCCCCAGCCGCGCCGGTCGTACTCGGTGATCGTGACCTCCTGCCACGACGAGCCGTCCGGCAGCTCGACGGTCCGGTAGGTGCGCCGGATCGGCAGCTGCCAGCAGACGTCGGGCTTGACGGTGTGCGGCGACTTGCCCGTCAGCACACCGTGCTGGTGCAGGGCGCAGCCGGCGCCCGCGGGAAAGCCCGGACGGTTGAGGAAGATGCAGGCGCCGTCGACCACCTTCGTCTTCAGTGCGTCGTCCTCCACCTCGGTCCAGGCCGCCTGCTTGGTCGTGCCCGGGTGATACTGCCACTCGTCCTCGCCCAGCTCCTTGACCACGGCCTTGACCCGCTTCACGTCGTCGTCGTCGGTGAAGTGGGCTCCGAGAGTGCAGCAGCCGTCGTCAGGTCTGTCGGCATAGATCCCCTGACACCCGCTGCCGAAGATGCACGTCCAGCTCGACGTCAGCCAGGTCAGGTCGCAGCGGAACCGTTGCGGCGTATGGGAGGTGTCCGCGGGGTCGTTGAACTCCACCCAGATGCGGGCGATGTCGAGCGGGGTTTCTGGCACCGAGCCAGCCTATGTCTCGAGGGGACGCGCCGATATGGCAGCCGCGCGGCCGAGACGGCCCGATAGCGTGCCTCCATGCGCCTTGGAGTGGTTGACGTCGGCTCCAACACCGTCCATCTCCTCGTCGTCGACGCTCACCGCGGCGCCCAGCCCTTGCCGGCCAGCTCCCACAAGATCGAGCTGCGGCTCTCCGAGCACGTCGCCGACGACGGCAGCATCGCCGCCACGGGGGAGCAGGCCCTGGTGACGTTCGTCAGGGAATGCCTCACGGTGGCTGAGGACCAGGGCGTGGAAGAGGTGATGGCGTTCGCCACCAGCGCCATTCGAGAGGCGCCCAACGGCGAGGACGTGTTGGCCAGGGTGCGCGCCGAGACCGGGGTGGGTCTGCAGGTGCTGTCCGGCGAGGAGGAGGCGCGCCTGACGTTCCTCGCGGCGCGCCGGTGGTTCGGCTGGTCCAGCGGCACCCTCCTGGTGGTCGACATCGGTGGTGGGTCGCTCGAGCTCGCGGCAGGGGTCGACGAGGACCCGGATGCCGCGGTCTCGCTGCCGCTGGGTGCCGGACGCCTCACCCGCGACCTGCTGCCCGGGAACCCCCCTGGCCCGGAGGTGGTGCGGGCCGCCCGCCGGGAGATCCGCCTGCGGCTTGCCGGGGCCACCCGCCCGCTGACCAAGGCCGGGACGCCCGACCGGGCCGTGGGCACCTCCAAGACCATGCGCTCACTCGCGCGGGCGCTGGGTGCCGCTCCGAGCAGCGACGGCCCGTATGCCGTGCGGCAGCTGGAGCGCGCCGACCTCACCCTGCTGGTCGGGCGGCTGGCTCAGATGACGGCTGCCGAGCGCGCCCACCTGCCCGGAGTGTCGGCGGGCCGCTCCCGTCAGCTGTTGGCCGGCGCCCTGGTGGCCGAGGCAGTCCTGGACCTGTTGGGGGTGCAGCGGCTCGAGATCTGTCCCTGGGCACTGCGCGAGGGCGTGATCCTGAGCCGTCTCGACGGCATGCGTTGAGGTGCCGTCGGTAGTCTCGGGGCTATGTCCTCGGTGGTCTCGATTCCCCGCACCGCCGTGGCGCTGTCGACCGCTTCGGTCTATCCCGAGGGCTGCGCCGCTGCCTTCGCGACGGCGGCCCGGCTGGGGTACGACGCCGTCGAGGTGATGGTCTGGACCGATCCCATCTCCCAGGAGGCCGGGGCGATCGCCGCGCTCGCCGAGCTCCACGGCATACGTGTGGTGTCGGTGCATGCGCCCACCCTGCTGCTCACCCAGCGCATCTGGGGGCCGGAGCCCTGGACCAAGGTCGACAAGTCGCTGGAGCTGGCCCAGGAGGTCGGCGCCGACACGGTTGTCCTGCACCCGCCCTTTCGGTGGCAGCGGGAGTACGCCGCCGAGTTCGTCGAGGGGGTGGCTCTGCGCGAGCACGAGAGCGGCATCCGGCTGGCCGTCGAGAACATGTTCCCGTGGCGGGCCAGACAGCGGGAGTACCAGGCGTACCTGCCGCACTGGGACCCCGTCCCTCAGCCGTATGACCACGTCACCCTCGACCTGTCCCACACCGCGACCGCCGGCTCGGACGCCATGGAGATGGCCCGGGCCCTCGGCCCGCGGCTGGCCCACATCCACCTGGCGGACGGGCTGGGCTCACCCAAGGACGAACACCTGGTGCCGGGGCGTGGCTCGCAGCCCTGTGCCGAGCTGCTGGAACTCCTTGCCGGTCAAGGGTTTTCGGGATCCGTCGTGGTCGAGGTGGGGACGCGCAAGCTGACTGCCGAGCAGCGCGAGATCGACCTCGCCGAGTCGCTGGCGTTCGCCCGACTGCACCTGGCGACGGCGGTCGCCTCCGAGGGGGACCCGCGATGAGCCCTCGAGGGCGGCGCCCAGGAGGCGTGGACACCAAGGCCGCCATCCTCGACGCGGCCCGCACGGAGTTCGCCGACGGCGGCTATGACGCCACCTCGTTGCGCGGCATCGCGCGGCGGGCCGAGGTGGACCCGGCCCTGCTGCACCACTACTTCGGGGGCAAGCCCCAGCTCTTCGCGGCGGTCATGGATATCCCCGCCGACCCGGCGCTGCTGGTCGGCCGCATCATGGCCGGCCCCCGCGACCAGGTGGGGGAGGCGCTGGTCCGGACGTTTCTCGTGGTGTGGGACTCGCCTTCGGGAACCGAGCGCTTCCAGGCGCTGATCCGCTCGGCGGTGACCCACGACGACGCCACCCGGATGCTCAGGGAGTTCCTGACCCGCGAGATCTTCGGGCGGATCCTGGGGCACCTGTATGCCGAGCAGCCCGCGCCCGCGGACGTGGAGCTGCGCGCCGGGCTCGCGGCCTCCCAGATGGTCGGGCTGGCCATGATGCGGTACATCGTGCAGTTCCCGGCTGTGGTCGACGCGACCCACGACGAGCTCGTGCGGCTGATCGGGCCGACCATCCAGCGTTACCTCGCTCCCTGAGGGCGCCCCTGCCTTGGGCGTGAGACCTCACCCCCAGGCCTTTGACCTGCATGGTTGCCTAATGCGTTAGCCATCACTAACGTATTAGCCGTGACCGACGCCCTCAGTGCAGCAGCCGAGCCGACCCGGCGACGCATCCTGCAGCTGCTGGCGTCGGGCCCACTGTCCGTGACCGAGCTCGCCGAACAGTTCCCCGTCACCCGCTCGGCGATCTCCCAGCATCTGCTCGTGCTGTCGGACGCTGGCCTCGTCGTCGCCCGCAAGGCCGGCCGCCAGCGCTTCTACAGCGTCGTGCCAGGTGGCATCGCCAGGCTCAGGGCCGAGATCGACCGCTTCTGGACGGCCGAGCTGGACCTCCTGGTGGCCGATGCCAGCCGGCTGGCGCCTCGACCATGACCCGTTCCGACCCTCCCCACCACCGACCGGAGAATGCCATGACCACCACCGCCACCGTCGCCGCCGAGAAGACCGCCTTCCTCCCGGTCCCGCCGGACGACGCCTTCGCTCTCATCACCGAGCCCGACCGGCTACGCCGCTGGAAGACCATCGCCTCGCGAGTCGACCTGCGCGCCGGCGGCGAGTACCGGTTCACCATCGTGCCCGGCCACGTGGCGCGCGGCACGTACCGCGAGATCGTTCCCGGCGAGCGCATCGTCTTCGGCTGGGGCTGGGAGGGTGGCGGCGACCTGCTGCCAGATGCCTCGACTGTCACGGTGACTCTCGAGCCCGTCGACGGCGGCACTCTGGTGCGACTGGTGCACGAGGGGCTCACCGAGGAGCAGGCTGCCAGCCACCTCGAAGGCTGGAACCACTTCTTCGACCGTCTCGAGAAGGCCGCTGCCGTCGGCGACGCGGGCGTCGACGAGTGGGGGTGGGTCCCCTCGGACCTCAACGAGCTCTCCAGTGCCGACGCCACGCTGGCCGTGCTGCAGCGAGTGCTGGTGAACGTCACCGAACAGGACCGCGGGAAGCCAACCCCGTGCCAGGACTTCACCGTCCACCAGTTGGCCGAGCACCTCTTCGGCACCCTGGCGTTCGTCGGCGGGCTCGCCGGCATCGAGGTCACCAGGACCCCGGCGCCGTCGCTGGAGGCCGCGGTAGCGGAGGTCGCCCAGCAGGTCAACGAGGCCTGGGCGGTTCGCGGACTGGGTGGCACGGTGACTGCGGGCGATCTGGAGATGCCGGCCAGCATGGCTGTGGGCATCCTCAACCTCGAGTACCTCGTGCACGCCTGGGACTTCGCCCAGGCGACCGGCCAGGACGTGCACGTCTCCGAAGAGGTCGCCCAGTACGTCCACGACCTGGGCGCCCAGATCATCCCCGGTGCCCGCGCGAACGGGTCCTTCGGCCCCGCCGTGGAGATCGCGGACCGCGCCGGGGCGCTCGACCGGCTCGTCGCCCTGTCCGGACGGACCGCCTGACGACGCAGCATCGCCTCAAACCCACCAGAGCAGCTCACCAAGAAGCGCACGAGAACACTCACGAAAGGCACCAGTCATGACCACGAGAACCTCCTACGCGCAGGGCACCCCGTGCTGGGTCGACCTGCAGACCCCTGACCAGGACGCGGCACGCGCCTTCTACTCCGGCCTCTTCGGGTGGGAGTTCGTCGATAGCCCGATGCCCGACGGTGCGGTCTACGCCATGGCCCAGCTCGGCGGTCGTAACGCGGCCGCGATCGCCCCACAGAGCCCCGAGCAGTCGGCCGCGGGTATGCCGCCGCTGTGGAACACCTACCTCGCGGTGGACGACGTCGACGCCGTCACTGCCCGGGTCGCCGACGCCGGCGGCATGGTTGCCATGGAGCCGTTCGACATCATGGAGGCCGGCCGAATGTCCTTCGTCGCCGACCCGGCCGGTGCCTTCGTGGGTCTCTGGCAGGCCAAGCAGCACATCGGCTCGCAGGCCGTCAACGAGCCGGGTGCCGTCACCTGGAACGAGCTCGTGACCGCCGACCCCGACAAGGCGCTGCCCTTCTACGACGAAGTTCTGGGCCTCAAGGCGGTGTCGGTGCCCATGGGTCCCGAGTACGCCTACACGATGTTCCAGGTGGGCGACCAGCAGGTCGGCGGCTCGACCGCCCCCCAGATGGAGGGCGTCCCGAACCACTGGCATGTCTGGTTCTCGGTGGCCTCGGCCGACGAGACCGCGGCCCGCATCACCGAGCTCGGCGGCACGGTGGTGGTGGAGCCGATGGACATGCCCGTGGGTCGGATGGCCGTGGGCCGCGACCCGCAGGGCGCGCTCTTCAGCGTGCTTCAGCCGGGCGAGCAGCCGCCTGTCTGAGCCCAGCTCTGCGCGCAGGTATGCCGCGTCACCCTTGGGTGGCGCGGCATACCTGTTTTCCGTCGCGGCTCTTGTCGCAGGCTGGCGTCGGAGGTATATTCATCGCATGATGAAAAACGCTGTGGAGATCGACCATCTCAGGGTGGTCAGAGGCGGACGCACCGTCATCCCCGACCTCAGCGTGGCGATCCCGGCAGGTCAGGTGGTCGGGTTGCTCGGGCCAAGCGGCAGTGGCAAGTCGACCCTGATCCGCGCGGTCGTGGGCGTACAGATCGTCGAGGCCGGGGATGTCCGGGTCCTGGGCGAGCCCGCCGGCGCTCCCGGGCTGCGTCACCGCGTCGGCTACGTCACCCAGAGTCCCAGCGTCTACGACGACCTCACCGTGCGGGCCAACGTGCGGTACTTCGCGAGCATCCTGGGTCAGCCCGCCAGCGCGGCGGACGACGCTGTCGAGGCCGTCGACCTGACCAGCCATGCCGACGTGCTCGTCGGGAAGCTGTCCGGCGGCCAGCGGTCCCGGGTGTCCCTGGCGTCCGCACTCGTCGGCGGCCCCGAGCTGCTTGTCCTCGACGAGCCCACCGTCGGGCTCGATCCGGTGCTGCGTCGCGACCTGTGGAACCTGTTCCATCGCCTTGCCGACCAAGGCTGTTCGCTCCTCGTCTCGAGCCACGTCATGGACGAGGCCAGTCGGTGCGACCGCCTGCTGCTGCTTCGCGAGGGCCGGATTCTCGCCGACGACACACTCAGCGCGCTGCTTTCCCAGACCGGTACGCCCGACGCCGAAACGGCGTTCCTCGCCCTCATCGACCGCGCCCAGGAGTCAGCCCGATGAACCTGAACCGCACCCTCGTCACGGCCGGCCGGGTGCTGACCCAGCTCCGTTCCGACCGCCGCACCATCGCCCTGATGCTCGTCGTGCCCTGCGTCCTGATGGGGCTGCTGGCGTGGATCTTCAAGGACACCCCCGTCTTCAACGCCATCGGCGCCTCGCTGCTCGGGGTCTTTCCGTTCGTCGTGATGTTCATCGTCACCAGCGTCGCCACCTTGCGTGAACGGACCTCGGGGACCTTGGAGCGGCTGCTGACGACTCCCATGGGCAAGGGCGACTTCATGCTGGGGTACGCCCTGGCGTTCGGGGCGATGGCGATCCTGCAGGCACTGGTCGCGACGACCTTCGCGGTCTATGTCTG
>DASYGI010000067.1:0-4590 GCA_035999925.1 Pedococcus sp. | reverse complement strand
GGGTGAGCGTCGCCTTGCCACGGTGGGCGCGTCGGGTGAGCAACGCAAATGTGCAAGGGGCGCCCACGAGGTCGACCACCTATTGCGTCTGCTTCGTTTATTGCGAATAATGGGTTACTCACCAGAGGAGCATGAACCATGAGCATCCTGGCCCTTTCACCCGTCCAACCCGACGACTCTGACATGACTACTGCCGTCGAGGCTCTGCCTCATGTGACGGCCTACCTCGCGGCTCACACGGACAGGGCGATTCGGCTCGAAGTGGCCGGGGAGGCGGAGACGCTGGTCGTCCCGCGCGGTGCGGTCGAACTCCTGGCTCGAATCCTTGCCCACATGGCGGCAGGCGAAGGCGTATCGGTCGTGCCGTCGCATGCAGAACTGACGACCCAGCAGGCTGCGGAACTGCTCAACGTGAGTCGGCCGTTCCTGATCGGACTGCTCGAAGACGGCAAGATCGACCACCGCAAGGTGGGTAAGCACCGACGGGTCAAGGCGGCTTCCCTGATGGCCTACATCGCTCGCGATGACCAGCAGCGTCGCGAGGCCGCGGACGAGCTGACGCGGATCAGCCAAGAGATGGGCCTGCTCTGACGTGGGGTTCGTCGTCGTCTACGACGCCAACGTGCTCTACCCGAGCACCCTTCGCGACCTCCTCATCCGGATCGCCCAAACCGTTCTGGTGCAGGCCAAGTGGACCGCCCAGATCCTCGACGAGGTGTTCACCAACCTGCGCGCGAACAGGCCTGACCTCGACCCGGCCAGACTGGACCGCACCCGCGACCTGATGAACCGCGCCGTCCGAGACTGCCGCGTCACCGGCTACGAGTCACTGATCGAGGGCCTGTCATTACCTGACCCGGATGACCGCCACGTCCTTGCCGCAGCCATCCGGGCCCGCGCCCAGGTGATCGTCACCAACAACCTGGCCGACTTCCCGCGGACGCCTTGCAGACCTGGGACATCGAAGCCAAGTCACCCGACGATTTCGTCCTCGACCAGCTCGACCTCAACCGCGACGCGGTCTACGGCGCCGTGCAACGTATCGCCGATTCATGGACAAACCCGCCTGGAACCGTGGTCGACATCATGGCTGCCCTCGAGCGGGACGGGCTCGTCCAGTCCGCGGCCAGCTTGCGGGCACAGCTGCCCCAGTGGCAGCAAGAAAACGCAATGGTGCGAAGCTCCATCGCGATTGCATCGCCACCCCGCGTCACCGCGCAGGTCACCGGCGCGGGAGTCCGACTGTCACGGCCGTCGGAACCCGGATTTCTCCGCCCATTCTCCGCGCGCCCGAACCGGCCCACTGTTTCCGCAGGTCACAGGCGTGGCGACATGGCCGCAAATCTTCCGCGGCCAAATACCCCCACTGGGTAAGAGCAGAGGGCGTCTGGCTCGCGGTTCCGCGAGCCAGACGCCCTCTCGTGCACATGGTGGCAGGTGAAGGATTCGAACCTTCGAAGCTTTCGCGATGGATTTACAGTCCACTCCCATTGGCCGCTCGGGCAACCTGCCTTGGTGCGCGTGGAAGGATAGCAAGGACCACGGGCAATGCCGAAACCGACATCACCGCCCGACCACCCTTACCCCGAGAGGACCTCAGCCGCATGGCCGACAGCTCGTTCGACATCGTCAGCAAGATCGACCACCAGGAGGTGGCCAACGCCCTCAACAGCGCGAGCCGCGAGGTGGCCACACGCTACGACTTCAAGAACGTCGGCGCCTCGATCGAGGCCAGCGGTGAGGACAAGGTGGTCATCAAGGCCAACACCGAGGAACGCGCGAACGCCGTGCTCGACGTCTTCCAGACCTGGCTGGTCAAGCGCAAGGTCTCGCTCAAGCATCTCGACGTCCCCGAGGCCGGCCCTCGGCTGTCCGGCAAGGAGTACCGCCTCGAGCTCGCGCTCAAGGAGGGCATCTCGCAGGAGAACGCGAAGAAGATCGGCAAGATCATCCGCGACGAGGGGCCAAAGTCGGTGAAGTCGCAGATCCAGGGTGACGAGCTGCGCGTCACGAGCAAGTCGCGGGACGACCTTCAGCTGGTCCAGAACCTCCTGCGCGGCAAGGACGACCTCGACGTCGCCCTGCAGTTCACCAACTACCGCTGAGGTCAGCCCATCGGCATGACCTGCCCGGACGGGATGGTGAGTCCCGGCAAGGCATGGGGCGCCACGACCAGAAGGATCGCGAGGCAGGCGAGCAGAGCGGCAGTGGCAACGGTGAGGCTGGCCCGCCACGGGAGGGTCTTCTCAACGGCGATGATCCCGGCCACGAACGCCATCCAGGTCACGCTCATCACCCCCAGCGCGAACATGGACGCCATCAGCGCCCAACAGCACCCCACGCACCAGGCTCCGTTGCGCATCCCCATCCTCAAGGCTCCGGCACGCCCGTCTCGCCACGAGCCCAACAGCGCTCCCAACGGGCTCCGGCACTTGGTCAGACACACGTTCTTCAGCGGGGTGACCTCATAGCCGGCGGCGACGAAGAGGGTCGCGGCTGCGATGGCCCGGCCCGCGTGGTCCCACTTCAACGCATCGCCGAAGGCGGCACTTGCACCGACACCAACGAGATACGCGGCCAGGCCAGCGGCCGCCCAGCTGAGCAGGTACCCGCCGGCGAACAGCCATGGCGAGAGGGGTGAGCGCTGTTTGGCCACTCGGGTGTACAGGGCGATCGTCGGGGCGACCGAGGGGAACATCATCGCGGCCATCATCACGACCCAGATACCCAGGAACCAGCCGAGACTGCCCAGCCTGGTCCAGGGCCCAGCGTCCATCCCCCGCATCTCGCGAGCGGTCCAGACCCATCCGAGCGCAGCGATGGCGACGAGCGCCGTCACCAGCCCGAGCCGGGCGCGAACGGCGGCGTATGCCGGGGCAAGCTCCGCGCCCTGATGGGGGCCGGCGGACGCGCCCATCGAAGTCAGGCGGCCCAGGAGAACTCTGAGGTGGACAGCCCGGTCTTGCCTTCGTAGGAGATGCCGAAGGCGTTGATCCGGGTGTGCTTCGCCTCGGCCATCGTGAGGTTCGATCCCACCGGGTGGAACATGCCGTCGAAGCGCACCGGCTGCCCGGTCTCCACGCCGAAGGGCACGATGTCTTCGACCGCGAAGTCGATCGAGTCGGCCACCCTCACGCTGTGCACCAACCCGTCATCGGTGACCTCGATCGCGGCGCGCTCCACGCCCACGACCTCGCCCACCAGGGGCGCGAGTGCCCCCATCGGCCCACCGAGCTGACCGCCGAACACCTTGACCAGCTTGTCGAACTGCTCGTCGCTGGCCGCGTCGTCGACATAGACCCCGAGTCGCCAGTTGCCCTGGGTCATCACCTTGGGGGTGTCGGCGATGAGGACGACCTTGCGCCCGGCGATATCGGTGCCGTCGATCTGGCCGTCCCGGAGGTTGAACACCAGGGTCACCCGGCAGTAGTCGTAGGTGGCACCGTGATCCAAGGAGAGGTTGCACGGGCACATCAGCTCGCACGAGCAGGTCTCCACATAGCTACCGGTCAGATTCCACGCCATGGCCCCGGCCCCCTTCTCAGGTCAACCAGTCTTGCCACCGCGCAGCGGCCCGTCAACGAGCAGGAATACGACGAATGCCCCAACCAACCGCAATCCCTGACACCGGATTCGTCAGCCGTAGAGGGCGCGTGAGGCCAGGGCCTCGCGTAGCTCCGACTCCCCGTCCACCATGGCGCGTCGCACTGCGGGGCTGAGTCCGGGCCCGGCCAGGGCGGACTGACTGGCCTCGAGGGTCTCCGACTCGACCACCCGTCCCGGATAGGCGAGGCTGGCCACTCTGGCCAGCGCGTCCTCGCCCACCCACGCGGTCATCGCGGGGACGTCCTCGAAGTACCGCGCCACATACGGCCGAAGCACCTGCGGACCTGGCGCCGACCAGAATCCCTGCGCGAGGGCATTGAGCTCGTAGTTCGAGCGGTCCCGGTTCGTGGTCAGCTCCGCCCAGGCCCACGCCTTCGCCTCTGCCCCGGGGAGCGCAGCCGCGGCGGTGAGCGCACCCAAGCGACCCTGAAGGGTGTCGTCCTGGGCGTGGAAGCGCTCGATGTCCTCACGCTCGACCAGTCCTCGAGAGGCCAGGTTCCTGATGACGATCCAGCGGAAGTCGGAGTCACCCACCAGGGCCGGCGGCAGGTCCTGACCGTCGGCCCAGGCGTGCAGCAGTACCTGGTCGTCGCTGCTGCGCGCCAGGGTCCGCGCAGCCAGCAGGGCGCGCGAGCTCCCGGGCTCGGCGGTCGCGAGGAGCGCTCGGGCCGCTGTGGCGACGACCTCGAGCGCTGAGTCCTGTTCCGCCGCAGGCAGGAACGTCGGAACCAGCCGCCCGAGGACGCTCGTCGCGACCCGGTTGAGGACCGAGTCGCTGCTCTCGTGAGGCCACGCGCTGGCGAAGGTCCGCACCACATCGCGCGGATCGACGGTGCCCAAGCAGACGCTGTCGATGAGTGCGACCCACACCACCGCACGTGCCTGACCGTCGGGGACCTGCGCCAGAGCAGTCGGGAGGGCAGCCACGGTCTGCGGGTCGAGGGCCAGGGTGGCCCAGGTCAGGTCGGAGGCGTTGGGCACGAC
>DASYGI010000066.1:0-8200 GCA_035999925.1 Pedococcus sp. | reverse complement strand
GCCGCGGCGCTGGGGCGAGCCCTTGAGGGCAGGAGTCTTGGTCTTGGTGACCTTGTCCTGACGCCCCTTGCGCACAAGCTGGTTGATCGTAGGCAACCTGTTCTCCGTACGTTTGTCGTTGTCAGTGCCCTCCGGCCGTCTTGTGACGGTCCCTCGGACACTCCTTGGTGTGGTGTCGTCCCCGACCCCCGAACTCGGGTGTGTCGTGAACGACGCTCCCCCCTGCACTCCCCATGCCGACCCGTGACGGATCGGTGGTGGGTTGCCCGGCGAGAGGTGGTGCCGGACTCGCAGCTCACTCGGTCGGGCCAAGTGACAGACGGTCCAGCGGGCATGCCTGAGGCAGACCTCAGACACAGTGTTCAAAGATACCGCCTGTGGTGTGGGCCACCAAATCGGTACAGGCACGCGGGAAGGACCCGCGCACTCTCTTCCAACACAGATCGGCGCCGTTCTATGCCGTCGTCACGCTCAAGCTCGGAGCGGGCCTGACGGCAAGCTCGGGTCACCGGTCAATGACGAGGAGCCCCCAGGTGTCGAAGGAGGGCAGCTCGACGACGTGGTACTCGCCGTCCCGGGCGACGGAGAGCTCGGTGAGGCCGGGGCCACCCATCGGGTGGCCGAACCAGGCCGGCGCGCCGCCGGTGGCCGCGCGGACCCGGACGGTGACCGCCGCGCACTCCCCGGTCTGCT
This sequence comes from Pedococcus sp., assembly GCA_035999925.1. Lineage (GTDB taxonomy): Bacteria > Actinomycetota > Actinomycetes > Actinomycetales > Dermatophilaceae > Pedococcus. Next base: position 7,507 of record DASYGI010000066.1, on the reverse strand, counting down.
GGCGCGGGTGGTTCCACCGGCCGTCATGCTGGGTGCGGAAGTCGACGAGCTGCACGACCAGCCGCGCCCCACTGGCGCTGACCCGGACCCAGACCGCGCCCGAGGTCGGGTAGGTGCTGGTCGGCACCCCCTCAACGACGACATCGAGGTTGATCCCGCCCATCAGGTTGGTGGTGCACTCGCGCAGCGCGGGGTCGAAGAGCAGGTCGCCACAGGCCACCGAGAAGTCGGCGAACCGACGCAGGGTCTGGACCGCGGTCTCGTTCAGGGTCGCGTAGTTGGGATAGTAAGGGTGCACGAGCGCACCGTCCCGTTCGCCGAACAGCAGGTACTGACCACCCTCGGCCCATGTGGTGGCCAGGGCGAGCTTCGCCGTGGCGACCTCGTCCGGTCCGCAGGCCTCGGCAAACGGTTCGAGGTATGCCGCGAGGATGACCGGCCGTGTGGGCGCCAGGTCGCGAGCGCGCCGGACCAGGTCGACCAGGTCCGCGTGGTGGTCGTGCGGCGACCACACCTCGATGTAGGTGGCGTCCTGCTGCGCCCGGACGGTCGTCCGGGTCGGAAAGTCGTTGACATTGTTGAAGATCAGCGTCGCGTCGGGAAGGCGGTCGCGCACGGCGTCGATGAAGACGGGGAAGGCCTCGGCGAAGTCGACGACGACACCGTCGGCGGTCGTGGCGAGCTTGGGGTCGCCGTACTGGTCCAGATGCAGGCCGTCGAACCCCACCTGCTCCACCGCGCGGCCCATCTCGTCGACGATGTGACGCGACCAGTCCGAGCCGGGACGCAGGTCGGTGTTCCACAGGAAGTCGCCCAGCATCCACGGGGTGCCGTCGACGTGGTGGACCAGCTGCTCGGGGTGAAGGGCCGCGTACTCCTTGCCCGCTGCATAGACCGCCGCGTAGGCGAGCGCCTGCGCCCCGGCGTCGTGGGTGGCGCCGACGAAGTCGCGCACCACCGCGAGCGACAGGTCTCGGCCCAGGGTGTCCACGAACTCGTCGGAGGGCGGCAGGAGCTCGGCATGCCGGTACATCCAGTCATAGAACTGGACGTGGGTGAGGTGGAAGGACCGCAAGGAGTCGGCGACCGCGGCCGAGTCCGTCCGCCCTGGCCGGAAGTCCGTGACGAACCCGTAGCGAGGGCGCGCGTTGGCGTCGGGCAGGACGTCGAACGCGGTGCTGGCCACCCGGTCAGCGAAGCGGGCCGAGACGGCATACGAACCCTGGTCGAACGCGCCCAGGTCCAGCTGGCTGCGCGCGGCGAGGAGCGACTGGCGGACCGTCCGCACAGGCCTTCCGAGCCTGGTCACCTCCACCTCGACATAGGTCTCACCATCCAGCTCGACGTCAGGCTCGACGTCGAGCTGGGGCTTGGGCTGGAGGTCAACGAGCAGGACGACCGGCGCCCCCGGGGCATGCGAGGTGTGCGCCGGCCGGACGTCAAGGGCGTACTCGGACATCAGCGAGCTCCGATCTCGTGGACAAGGGTGAGGTACATGGCATGGGACCAAAGCAACGGCGTGGCCACGGGGCCCCAGCGCTGCAGCCACTCGGCGACCCGTGCAGGGTCCTGCGGATGCTCGCCGACCTGTTCAGGAAGCTCGAGGTCCTCGCTCGCCTGAGCCTCGATCCAGGCCAGCCGCTCGCAGGCCACCTCGGGTCGTCCGGCTGCGTGGTGCACCCAGCCACTCCACGCCGTGAGCAGGATCCACTCGCCGCCGCCGTAGAAGGTGTCGCCGAGATAGCGACGCACTCCCCCGTCAGGCACGCCGAGCTCGGCCTCGACCCGTTCAGCGGTGCGCACGAAGCGGGGATCGTCGAGAGCGACCACGCGGAACGGCAGCGCGAGCCACAGCAGTGAGCCGTCGACGCTGTCCGTCGCGTCGTGCTTCACGAAGGCGCCGTCGCGGACGAGGTCTCGCTCCAGGATCTCGGTCAGAACCGAGCCGACCGTTGCGAGCTCGTGGTCGCCCAGCAGGTGTGCGGCGGCGCGCAGGCCGGCGACCGAGGCTGCCAGAGTCGAGGCATGCCGCCGCTCGACGAGCTCTTCCCAACAGTCGTAACAGGGCCGGTCGCCCGCCGCGGCCACGTAGCCCGCGACGAGCTCGACGACGATGCGCTCATGGTCTTCGAGATCGGTGCCCCGCCGTTCGACATGCTCGGCGAACGCCCACAGCCAGGTCCCGTAGCCGTCCAGCTGGAAGTTGGGCCAGTCCTCCTCGCCTGACTCGGTCCGGCCGTCGAGCTCGAAGCGAGTCGGGAGCATCGCTGCCGCTCCCATGGTCCGCGCTGCGGCCGTGACTCGCTCGACCGTGGGCCGCATCGCCAGGATGGTCCGGCAGACCCACGCGTGGAAGGCCGCGGCCGCCTCGGGTTGTGCGTGGCGGTCCAGGGCGTCGGCGCAGAAGCTGCCGTCCCGCAACCAGGCGAAGCGATAGGTGGCATAGGTGGGACTGGCGACGAAGGCTCCGGACGGGGCCTGGCCGTCGAGCAGGATCCGCACCGACCTCTCGATGAGAGCGCTGCGGGTGGGGGTGGTGGGACTCATCCCTTGAGGGCTCCTGCCTGGACGCCGGCGACGAACTGCCGCTGGAAGACGACGAAGACGATGACGACGGGAAGCACGGCGATCACCGAGGCGGCGAAGACCAGTCCCCAGGACGTGGCGTGCTGCCCTTGGAACAGGGCGATGGCGATCGGCAGGGTGCGCTTCTCCGGGGAGTCGATGATCGTCACGGCCCAGACGAACTCGTCCCACGCTCCGAGGAAGGAGAAGATCCCAGCGGTGGCGAGCGCGGGTCGACACAACGGCAGGATCAGGCTCCAGAACACGCGCAGCGGCCCCGCACCGTCCAGGGCCATCGCCTCGTCGAGGTCTCGGGGGATCGTGACGATGAACCCGCGCAACAGGAAGGTCGTGAACGCCAGCTGCCCGGCCACGTAGAACAGCACCAGGCCGAGGCGGGAGTCCAGCACGTGCAGGTCTTTCGCCACGAGGTACTGCGGGATCACCAGCATCATCCCCGGGATCATCAGCGTGGCGATGAGAGCCAGGAAGATCGCGCGACGGCCAGGAAAGTCGAAGCGCGCGAACGCGTACGCCATCATCGACCCGAGCAACAGGACGCCGGCGACGGTGGCGATGGCGACCAGGAGGCTGTTGGCGAAGTACGTCGCGAAACCGTTCGACGCCAGGGCCTGGGTGTAGTTGGCGGTGGTCGGGTCGTGCGGCAGCAGCTTCGGTGGGACCTCCAGGACGTACGTCTGCTTCTTGAACGAGGTCGAGACCATCATGAGGAACGGCACACAGAAGACGAGCACCCCGGTGGCCAGCACGGCATACCGCACCAGCAGCCCGCGGGTGGGACGAACGGTCGCCCGGCGAGCGGGCCGACGAGGCGGTCCGGTTGGCCGAAGCGCCGCGCGCGCGGACAGGCTCACGACCCGACCTCCTCGTCGTACCGGAAGAGACGCATCTGGACGAAGGACAACGCGAAGATCACCAGGGCCAGCAGGTAGGCGATGGCCGAGCCGTAGCCGAAGTCGAGGAAGGTGAAGGCCTGCTTGTACATGTACATCAGCACCACCTCGGTGTCGTTGGCCGGCCCTCCCCCGGTCATGATGAACACCGAGATGAAGACGTTGAACCCACCAATGACCAGCATCACCGTGACGAAGGCGATGACAGGACGCAGCAGGGGCATGGTGATGCTGAAGAACTGACGAACCGGGCCGGCACCATCCACCGCGGCCGAGTCGACCAGCTCCTTCGGGACCGCCTGCAGGGCCGCCAGGAAGATGAGCATGGACCAGCCCACGCCCTTCCAGATACCGAGCAGCGCCAACGCGACCAGGGCCGGCCATCGCGAACCCAGCCAGTCCACCGGCGCGCCGGGCACATGCAGCCAGTCGGCCAGGACGTGGTTAACCAGACCGGCGTCCGTGTTGAACAAGTACTCGAAGACCAGGGAGACGACGACCCAGCTGGTGATCACCGGCAGGTAGTAGAGGGCCCGGAATACCACCTTGCCGCGGATGGCCCCGTTGAGCAGGACCGCGAGGAACATGCCGAGGGCCAGCTGCGGGGGAACCGTGGCGACCAGATAGAACACGGTGTTGACCGTTGCCTTGCGCAGCACCGGATCCTGCAGGGCCCGGGTGTACTGGTCGAGACCGACGAAGGGGCTGACCGCGCCCGGCACGACTTTCCAGTCGTAGAAGCTGATCTTGAGCGCGAGAAAGACCGGGTAGGCCACCAGCGCGAGGAAGACCACCAGCCCCGGGGCCAGGAACGCGTATGCCGTGAGCCAGCGGCGGGCGGCGCGCGGGGCGGGGGTGCTCCCGCGCGCCGTCCGGGTCCTGGCGGTCAGCGCCGTCATCAGCTCGCTAGCAGCGGGTCGATCTGGGCGGCGGCGCTGTCGAGTGCTTGCTGGACCGTCTCCTGGCCCTTGAGCGCCTTCTGCACCTCGGTCGAGATGATGGTCTCGATCTTGGGATACTGGGGGTGCGGCAGCCGGGGCCGAGCCGTCTGGAGCTGGTCCGCGAACGCGGCGTAGTACGGCTGGATGTCGGTGAGCTTGCTGCCGAGGTCCTTCAGGACGGGCATCTGTCCGACCTTGGCCATGGCGACCTGGGCGTCGTCACTGAGCATGTACCGGGCGAACTCGGTCGCCTGGGTCTTGTTGGGGCAGCTGGAGGTCATGACCAGATCCTCGCCGCCGACCACGGAGATCGACCCGCCTCCCCCGTCGGGCAGGGGGGCCGTCTTGAGAGCGAACGTCGGGTTCTGCTTCTGGAAGATCGGGAACATCCAGGGACCGTCGAGGATGCTGGCGTACTTGCCGTTGGGCAGGCCCACCGAGGTGTCCACGCCGCCCTTGCCTCCGAGGATGATGTCGGGCAGCTGGCCTTCCTTGTGCAGGTCCACGAGCAGCTGGACGCCGGCCACGGACTGTGGGGAGTTGAGGTAGCCGGTCGCCTTGGTCATGTCCTTGTTGGTGATGTCACCGCCGGCAGACCAGATCCAGGGGAACAGGTTCCAGCCGCTGGTGCCGTTGTCCGCGAAGGCCACATCGCCGGTGCCCTTGAGCTTGGCCGCGAGGGCGCGCACGTCGTCGAAGGTCTTGGGCGGGTTGGCCATCCCGGCCTTCTGAAGCGTCGCCTGGTTGTACATCAGGACGCGGGTGTTGGTATCCAGCGGCAGACCGTAGTGCTTGCCCTTGTAGAGGTTCGTCGCCAGGGCACCGGGATAGGTCTTGGCGGCGATGGTCGAGTAGTCGCTCATCGCACTGTCGAGGTCGGCGATGGCACCGAGCTGCGCGAGCTCGGGGACCCAGATGATGTCGCTGCGGACCAGACAGGGCAGCGTCCCACCGGCCGTAGAGGTGAGCAGCTTCTGGTGGAGCTGGTCGTAGGGGAAGGCGACCGCCTTCACGGTGATGTTGGGGTGGGACTTCTCGAAGGCGGGGATGACGACGTTGTTGAGCTGGTTCACCTCGGGGCTGTCAGCGCTGTACGCGTGCCAGTAGGTGAGCTGGACCTTGGCGTTGGCGCTGTTCGCCCCGCTTCCGGCGCTCGGACTCGAACAGGCGGTGAGGGCGAGGGCCGCGGTTCCCACCACGGCCATCAGGGATGTCAGGGACGAGCTTCGCATGAGCGTGCCTCCAGGTGACGCGTCGTTGCGTGATGGGAAGACGGGTTCGGCTTCGGGTTTATTTTCACCATGGAACTTAGTGTGCTGTCAAGAGGCACTTCCATCACGATATGGCGATGCATTAGGATCCATATGAAACAAACTATGAACAGGGGTGGGGTAACAGTGGCACGACGCAGAGACGAAGACGTCCCTGGGCTTGAGGATCTCGACGGGCTGGCCCGCGACCTGGCCCTCAACGTCCTCATCCACGGCCCCATCTCGCGACGGGAGCTGGCCGATCGGCTCGGGGTCTCCGCGCCAACTCTGACCCGGCTCTCCACGCCGCTGGTTGAGCGCGGCGTGCTCGTGGCCGCCGACGAGACCGTCGGGGGCAGGCTCGGCAGACCAGCCCGGCCGCTGGACATCGTCACCGGCAACCATGCCTTCGTCGGGGTCAAGCTGTCGGGCGACTCGATCCACGCCGTCCGCACCAACCTCCGCGCCGAGATCCAGGGGTCGATCGACGCCCCCCTGAGCGACCACGACCCGCAGCGGGTCGTCGACCGGATCTATGACGTCGTGACCTCGTTGGCCGACCTCGACTCACTCTCCGGTGTCGGCATCAGCCTCGGCGGGAGCACCCCCGACCACGCCGTGGTCACCAGAGCGCCCTTCCTCGGCTGGACCGACGTCCCGTTGGCGAAGCTGGCGTCGGAACGACTCGGGCGGCCCGCCGTCATCGAGAACGACCTGGTCGCCCTGACCGTCGGCGAGCAGTGGTTCGGCGACGGTCGCGACATCGACAACTTCGCCGTGATCACCATCGGCGCGGGCGTGGGCTATGGCCTGGTCACCCACCGCCGCATGGTGACCAGCCCCGACGTCGGCGTCGGACTGGTCGGCCACTTCCCGGTCGACCCGGACGGCCCGTGGTGCGCCGATGGTCACCGCGGGTGCGCCGACACGATGCTGAGCATGTCGGGGGTGTGCGCGCAGGCGGCCGTCGCGCTCCGTCATGACGTGACCTACGACCAGGTGATGGGGCTGGCCCGAACCGGGGATCCGGCCTCCACGGCGATCGTCCGGCAGTCGTCCCTCGCGCTCGGACGTCTGGTCGCAGCCGTGGCGAACCTGACCATGAGCCAGCGGATCTTCGTGTCCGGCGAGGGGATCGCCTTGGCCGAGGTGGGCCGGCGGGCCGTGATGGAAGGCATCGCCCGGGACCGTGACCCGAACGCCTCGCCCGTCGACCTGGTCATCCAGCCGTACGACTCAGACCTGTGGGCCCGCGGCGCCGCCTCGGTGGCCATCCAGCACTTCGTGCTTTCTGGCGACCGGAGCTAGCCCCTCCCCGTCCGCTCGGTCATAGCGATCGCTACTCGTCCCAGTCGAAAGGAATGTCCTCGGGGCGCGGGTCGGTGCCGGCCCAGAAGAAGTCTCCGCGCCAGTCGACAACCATCACCCAGGCCGGGCACTGGGCTCTGGCCCAGGAGACGGCCTCTGCCGCGGTGTCAGCATGGATTTGGCTCACCATCGCGCCGTACTCATCCTCGACGTGAGCGTGCCAACCCGGGTCACGGGGTCCCGGAGCGAGGCCCACATAGGCGCGCGGTGGCCGCGGCTCTGGTGGGGGCTGCTCCTCCGGAGGGACGAACGGGTTCTCGCTCACCGGCAGGGACGCCTCCATCATCGGAACATACATTGCTGAGCACGGGCGCGCGCACAGTCCATCGGGCCGTGCGGCTCGGTGACGGTCCAGGAGCCGTCAGCGCTGGACGGGTTGGGGCTCATGGCATTCCACCACGTGGTCTGCGAGTGCGAGTAGAACCCGGTCCCGGCGTAGCCGAGGATGTACGTCGAGTGGTTGCAGGTG
>DASYGI010000065.1:0-4336 GCA_035999925.1 Pedococcus sp. | reverse complement strand
CGTCGCCGTGGGCCCTCGACTCGGGCGGGAAGTCCATCCCGTGCACGATGGAGTTCACCACGGTGACGTTGCTGATCCGCCCTTGTGCCGAGGAGAACAGGTCGATCCCGTCATGGGATCCGACGTCCAGGTTCACCCCGTCGAGGAGTATGCCGTCGATGTCCCGGTAGTAGGCGTCCACATTGAGGTTCCCGCTGCCGTCACAGTTCCTCATGGTCAGCGGCCCCGGTCCGTAGAACGCGAAGCTGGTGAACCGGCAGTCGGTGATGGTGATGTTGGAGCCGGTGATCTTCGGCATGCCGTGGAAGTCGATGCCACTCAGGGTGACGTTGTCGACCCTGAAGGTCAGCGGTCGGTTCCACGCGGTGAGCACCGCCCCGGGCGGGACGCCCGTGCCGGTCGGGGTGGGCCGAGGGCCCAGGGCGATGCCTGCCCTCGACGAGGGAGCCGGCGAAGGAGCAGAGGGTGTGGTCGGCTGCCCTTCTGCCGCTGGGGGGACAGTCGTGGCCGGCCGAGGGGTCGGGCAGAAGGCTGAGGGTGCGGCGGCCCGGGCGTCTAGGCGGGCGCTCAGCTGGGGCGCGCAGGTCGCTGCGAGATTGCCTGGGACGGCCCACGCCACACCGCAGGCGATAGTGGCGATTCCCACCGCCAGCGCGATCAGCGACGTGCCCTTCGTCCCGCCCGGCAAGCGCATCTATCCATGATGACACCGGTCGCCTGAGCGGTTCTCAGTTCCTGACGGGTTGACGTGGCGTTCCGGCGCTGGGTTCACCATCTACCCTTTTCCAATGCGTGCCAGCCAGGGACCCTCACAGGGCACATCCCGGCATACCCCCATGCGCTCAGGCGAGCCGCGGTTCCGTCGCAGCTCGACGCGAAGTGCGGTGGTCCCAGCGTTCCTGGCTGCAGGCTTCCTCATTCTGTTAGTCGGCGTGTTGACCAACGGCCCGCTGGTGCGACTGGACCTGTTCGTGAACTCCCGCGTGCCAGGCCGCGATGACGGGCCCCAGGTCCTGCACGACGTGGCGATGAGCGTGATCACTCTCGCTAATCCGCCGGACACCGCCTTCGCTCTGGTGGTGGTCGTGCTCGTCTGGGGGCTGCTCTCACGCTCCTGGTGGCCCGTGCTGGCTGCAGCGCCCGCGGTGGTGGCGTTGACCAGCACGGTGCTGCTGTTCAAATGGCTGGTGGATCGGCCCGGGCCGGCTGGCAGCGGTCCGGTCGGCAGCTTCGGCGCCTTCCCCTCCGGTCACACCGCCACGGCCCTGGTCTGCGCTGCCACCCTGGCGACCCTGGTCGGCTTCGTCCGTCCTCGGTGGGCCATCGCAGCTCGACTGGTCGCGGCGGCGTGGGCGGTTCTGGTGGCGTGGAGTGTGGTGTGGGTGCACTACCACTACCTCAACGACGTCCTCGGTTCCTTCCTGCTCGGGTCGCTCGTGCTGTGGCTCTGCTACCGCTGGCCCTGGAGCCTGCACCGCTAGCTAGCGGCGGAGCCGCGCGACAGGACAGCACAAGGGGGTGGCGCTTCTGGGGCTGCCGGTTGGCGAACGCGGACGGGAGTGCGGTGCGCCTGCCATGCTCGTGCCCGACAGAGGTCACCAACCACACCAAGGAGCCCGTTCTCATGGAGATGCGCCTAGAGCTCGTCCCGCTCCCCACGAGCGATGTCGACCGCAGCAAGTCGTTCTACCTCGACCAGCTGGGGTTCAACCTCGACCACGACGTCGAGCCTGGAAACGGGATGCGGGTCGTGCAGCTGACCCCGCCCGGCTCTGCGTGCTCCATCGCGTTCGGTGTGGGATTCGGCGACCCCGATGCGCCACGCGTGCAGAACCTGCACCTCGTCGTCGCAGACGTCGAGCAGGCACGCAGTCGGCTGGTGGGCAATGGTGTCGGGGTTTCGCCGGTCAACGACATGGGCGGGGTGAAGTACGCGTACTTCAGCGACCCCGACGGGAACTCGTGGGCACTGCAGGAGCTCCTTCGCTGAGCCGCCCGGCGACCTTCGACTCCGAACTACACTCGCGGCCATGTCGTGGTCGGTCTGGTTCACCCTGGTGTTCGCCGCGGTACTCATCTCGCTGACGCCGGGCGCTGGGGCCATCAACACCATGGCCAACTCCATCGGTGCGGGCTGGGCCCGATCCATCTGGGGGATCCTCGGGCAACAGCTCGCCCTGCTCGTCCACGTCGCCGTGGTGGCCGCGGGGGTGGGCGTACTCGTGGCCGAGTCGCCCTTGCTGTTCAACGTCATTCGGTATGCCGGCGCGGCATACCTCGTCCTTCTCGGCGTGCGGCAGTTGCGTGCCCGCCCCAAGCCCGTCGACGAGGACGCCGCTGCCGACCAGGCTCAGCCCCGGGCCATGTTTCGTCAGGGGGTCCTGGTCAACCTGACCAACCCCAAGGCGGTCGTCTTCTTCCTCGCCTTCACTCCGCAGTTCATCCGCCCGGATCGCCCACTCGCCAGTCAGTACGCAGTCCTCGCCGCCACGGTGGTCGTCGTCGACGTGCTCGTGATGTGGTTCGTCTTTGCGGTGGCGGCCCGTGGTCTGCGACGTCTCACCCGTAGTGAGTCCGGGCAACGCCGCCTCAATAGGATCTTCGGCGGCCTCTTCGTGGGGGTGGGCGCCCTGCTCGCGGCGGTCCATTGACCATGATCCGAGGGACATGATCTGAGGGGCAATGATCCGAGGGACACCGACCGGCCCTCACAGGGGGGATGGGGATACGGCCGGTCGGTGCCCTTCGAGCGCTGCCGACAAGGAGGGGGTGTGCCGGTCAACGCGTAGTACCAGTGTCGCGGTGCGGACAAGTGGGCACCTGTTGCAGTGGCGTGACTGTCGCTAGTGCATCTGCATCATTTTCGTCTGCCTAGTGTCTGACGACTGCCTACGGAATCCGTTGTTTGTGGCCATTAGACTGCCGTAAACGTCTGAATGGGGACGAATTGGCGCGTCATCGTGGCTGATAGCGGGCGATACCGGTACGGTGCGCCGCAGGGGTTCGAGGGACCAATGACGGTCCGGAGGGAGGACGACATGGTGATCGCCTGGATGTCGGGGGACGTGGGGGACGCGGTCGCCAAGGATCGCGCGCCGAGCGTGCCGTCGCAGAGGTCGGGGGCCCTCAAGCGAGTGCTCGCCTCGACCTGGCGAGCCGTCGGCGCTATGAGTGATACCTCGCCCGCGCTCCGGGATGGCGGTCCCGAAGTGTCCCTCGCCGAAGAGAGCGCCTGAGCGCAGCTGGCTCACCCTCAACGCGGAAGGTTTGGGCCTTTACGGCGAAGTAGCCGGTGGGGATGGAAGCCACGGGGGTACGGGCGGTCCGGGTGCGGGAGCACATTGTCGATCAGCGGCGGGAGGGTCCCTAGCGGGCGGCGGAGCTGCTGAGCCTTCCAGTCCTCGTGGAGACGGGCGCGGTTCTCGAGGTTGAGCCGGGTCAGGACTTGTTCGACGGCCGCCAGGATGGACCCTCGAAGCAGCCACGACGAGGGGTTGTGCTGGGCGTCCACCATGACCAGCTCGGTCAGGATCGCCTGGGTCTCGCGAAGGATGTCCAAGGTCTCGGCGAGGGCCTGTCGCGTGTTCTCCTCCCGGCCTTCGGCCTCCGCCACGACCAGGCTCCCGAAGGCGCGCAAGCAGTCGGCAGTGTCGTGCAGGACGACGGCGAAGGCCTTGCGTAGCTCCTCGCCGTAGGGGTCGTCCTCCCGGTTGTCGGTCGCCGGGAGCTCCGCTGCGATCACCGTGAAGAGGGCCCGGATATCCAGCAGGCAGTGCTCGAGGGTCTCCAGTCCAGTCCGCAGGACCGGACCGACGTCGGCGGTGCCTAAGGCGCGCGCGTTCAGCCGCCTGCTGTCCTTGAGGGCGTCGATACGCTGGGTAGCGATCGCGACCTCAGTGGTGACCGCGCGGACGCGGTCCAGCCACGTGTCCACCTGGGCGGCCGTGACGGGCCCACGGACGAGGTCGTCGGCGGCGGCGTCCAGGGAGAAGGCGGCAGTGTTCGCCACCCGTTGCAAACCCTGTTTGGCATGGCTCGTCGGCAGCGCCGGTGGGTAGACGAGGTTGAAGGCCACACCCACACCGGCGCCGATCAACGTCGTCAGGACGCGGACCTCGGCCGCCACACCGTGGTTGCTCACACCCAGGATGAGCATGGCGCTGATGGGTGTCTCGAGCGCCTGGTCCCCGAGGCGCAGCACCTTGCCCAGCAGCAAGGAAGCAGCGATGGCCGCGCCCAGGCTCCACCAGGTCAGGCCGATCCAGGTGGAGAGCAGGCTGGCGACCAGCACCCCGGACAGGACGGCGCCGACCCGGACCGCGCCCGCCTTGAGGGT
>DASYGI010000064.1:0-6993 GCA_035999925.1 Pedococcus sp. | reverse complement strand
TGCCTACCATCCGGACTTTAACCGTCGGTCTGGGAGTTCCACCCAGTCAACCGGCCGCTGGCTGCGGTCGGGTCGCGGACTGTCACCGCCGGTTCGGAATTACACCGACCCCGGAGCACGTCAGCCTCCAGTATGCCAGCGGAGCGGCACAGGCCGATAGGAGCGTCCCCGTGACGACGCTCACCCGGCGAGGCGGGAGTCCCTCAATGCGCATGGGTGCGCGCCAGGGCGCGCAGCTGGTCCACCGCGGCAGCCGCGTCGTCGGCCCCGTAGACGGCCGAACCGGCCACGAACACGTCGGCCCCGGCCTCGGCGCACTGCTCGATCGTCGTGGCGGAGACGCCGCCGTCGACCTGCACCCAGATCTCACCCCCGTGTCGGGACACAGCCTCGCGCACCTGCGCGACCTTGGGCATCTGGTCGGCCATGAAGGACTGCCCGCCGAAGCCGGGCTCGACCGTCATGACCAGCACCATGTCGAGGTCCGGCACGAGCTCCTCGTACGGCGCGAAGGGGGTGCCTGGCTTGATCGCCATGCCTGCCCGGGCGCCGGCAGCGCGCAGCCTGCGGGCCAGCTCACGCGGCGCCCTGGCAGCCTCGATATGGAACGTCACCGACTGAGCGCCGGCCTCGGCATACCCGGGAGCCCACCGGTCTGGATCGTCGATCATCAGGTGGCAGTCGAGCGGGATCGGGCTGACCTTCACCAGCGCCTCGACGATGGGCAGGCCGAGCGTCAGGTTCGGGACGAAATGCGCGTCCATGACGTCGACATGGGCCCAGTCGGCGTTCGCGATGCGCTCCAGCTCGCTCTGGAGGTTCGCGAAGTCGGCACTGAGGATGCTCGGGGAGATCTGCACGGCGCTCACTCTAGCGGGACCGTGCCGCGAGACCTCCGGAGGCTTCAATTCAGTTGAAACCATTGCGCTTTCGCGCCCTACCGCACGGTGAGCGTGGCTCCCGTGAGGGCATCATGAACCGCACGCGACCCGAGAGGGGCCTTGAGCTGCACCCGGGCCATCAGCAACCGGTCGTCGGCCTGGCACGCACCATCGATCGAACGAGTCCTGACATGGAGGACCAGGCCAACGGACGCCGCGCCTTCGAACGCCGTCAGGGAGGCGCTTTGGCACCCCGCGCCGTGAGTCGTGGTCGACAGAACCCTGTGGGCGGCATCCGCGGTCACTGCAGCGGTGATCGGTCGAGAGTCCGCGTACGGCGATGACCTCGACGGCGCAGACGAAGAGGGCACAGACGAACAGGCGCCTAAGGCGACAAGGGCGACCCCCATGCCGAGCGGCAGAAGCAAACCGGGTGAGCTCTGCGCCGATCCGATCACCTTCCCCATGATGCCAGGGACGGGCTGGCTGCGAGGTCGCCATGGGTCACGAGTGGGTGAAGGAAAACCGGCCTCAGACGACGACCTCGAGTCGAATTCCGTTGGAACCGTGGCGATTTCGGTGGACAACGCGTTGAGATGCGTCGCGGATTGCGGTAGAGTCGAACACATGTTCGAATGGTCGTTGGAGGAGGCTCCGGGACTCGCTCCCGAGCTGCTGGGTGCCGCCGCCCTGGCGGCCTCCCCCACCGACATCGACGCAATGACCGCCGAAGAGGCCGAGATCATGGTCATCGCGACCCAGCACGCGATCAATGCTCTGGCCGCTCGGCAGGCCCGGGCCATCGACGTCCATGCTCAGCGGGTCGAGGAGGACGCACTCCGTGAGCGCGCCGAGGCCCAGGCCGAGGGACTGCGTCAGCGACGGCGGGTTGGCGAACGCCTCCCCCTCGATCCCCAGCTGGTGAGCGCTGCGAGCCTCGCCCCACTGCTTCATATCTCTCCGCGCGCGATGGCGACCCGCGTGTACCAGGCGCGCAGGGTGGTCAACGCGCTCGAGCAGACCCATGAGCTGGCCTGGGCGGGCGAGCTCGAGCCGTACCGGGTCGAGGCCATCGCCCGGGCCGCTCGTGACGTCCGGCTGGACCGGCTCGAGGAGTTCGAGGCGCGCCTGTTCGACCGTGACGTCACCGGGCTGGATCGGTCATCGCTGGCCGAGCGCGCCCGTCGGGTCGCCGCCAGGACAGACAGACACGGTCTCCTGGCCGCGGCAGCACGGGGCCGGTCGACCCGTCACGTGACGGTGCGCCCCGGCGACGACCCAGGGATGACCACCTGGACGATGTCACTGCCCGCACCACAGTCGATGCGGCTGTGGGCTGCCGTCGACACGCTGGCCGCGGAGTACGTCCGCGGCAACCCGGAGCTCACCGTCACCGCGGCCAGGGCAGACGCACTTGTCGACCTCGCGCTCAGCGACGTGCAGGTCACCACGACGCTGACCATCGTCGCGCCGCTTCCGGGCGAGGTGGAGGGCGATATCGAGTTCCGGTCGGTGGGCGAGCAGGTCTGCGCAGGATGTCGCCAAGCCGGCGGGCTGTTCGCCGGGCCCCAGCCCGACGAGGGCGAGTGCCCGTGTCGTCCCGGACTGCCCACGATGGTGCCGGTTCGGGGCCACGGCCGGCTACGAGATCCCGTCGAGGACCCCAGAGTGGGCATGATCCTCCCGCAGCACGTGGAGGAGCTCGTCGCCGATCCCGATCTGCGGGTGCGGCTCGCCGTACGACATCCGGGCACCGGGACCCTCCGATACCAGGATCCGGCGACCTATCGTCCGGGCAAGGCCTTGGCGGCCGCCGTGCGCCTTCGTGATGGCCGATGCCGGTTCCCTGGCTGCCGCACAGCCGCCGAGCGCTGCCAGCTCGACCACGTCGTACCGGCGCCGCTCGGACCCACGGAGGCCGCCAACCTGCAGTGCCTGTGCACCGCTCATCACGGGTTCAAGCACCACGCTGGGTGGACCGTCACGATGGACGAGCAAGGGTTCTGCACCTGGACAGCCCCGACGGGGCGGAGCCATCACACGCAACCGCGCGACTTCAGCGACTGCGCGGCGTAGCAGGCGCCTCACCCGAGCAGCTCACTCTGCGGGTCGCCGGGTCAGAACTATCTCTTCCGCAGCAGCGCCAGGAACATGCCGTCAGTTCCGTGCACCTGCGGCCACAGTTGCACGGTGGGGCCGGTCCCCGGAACGGCGATCGGCTCCCCCTGGGCGTCGATGAGGAACTCGCGAGCATCGAGCAGTGCCACGTCGTCCCGCCGCTTGGTCACGTCGCCCACCACGAACAGGGTTTCGGCCAGATGAGGGCTGCAGGTGGCATACGCCACCACTCCCCCGGGCGCCGTCGCGTCGATCGCGGCCGCAAGCAGCTCGCGCTGGAGCCGGCCGAGATCGGCGAGGTCCGCCGGCGTCCGCCGCCACCGCGCCTCGGGGCGCCTACGGAGAGCTCCCAGCCCGGTGCACGGCGCGTCGACCAGCACCCGGTGGTAACGGCCCGGCTCGTCCTCACCGATCAGGCGTCCGTCACCCGCCCGGACCTCGATCCGGCGTCCGACCCGTCGGGCTCGCGCGATCGAAGGTCGCAACGTCTGTCCCACCAGCGTCGCCCGGTGGTCGCTGAGCTCGTTGGCAGTCAGGTCCGCGTCAGCGTCGATCGCCAGCGCCGCGAGCAGGCCGGCCTTGCCACCCGGACCTGCACACAGGTCCAGCCACTGCTGGGTTCCGACTGCCTCGACGGGGACCGCGGCCAGCGCCAGCGCGACCAGCTGCGAACCCTCGTCCTGGACCGCGGCCCGGCCCTCGCGCACCGCCGGTATGCCGCCCGGGTCACCAGAGGGGAGCACCGCACCGACCGAGGACAGCCGGGAGGGTTCGGCTCCGGCCGCGACCAGCTCGGCGACGTCAGCCAGCCCCGGACGGGCCACCAGGGACACCTTGGCGGGCGCGTTGTCCGCTGCGAGCAGGGCCGTGAGGTCGGCATCGACGGTGTCGGGCGTCGACGTGCCATGGCCGAGCAAGGCAGCCCGGAGTGCCTTGATGATCCACTCCGGATGCGAGTATTCGGTCGCCAACCGCGCGGACGGCTCACCGCCCGCCGGGGCGACCTCGGCCAGCCACTCGTCGAGGGAGCGTTCGCTGGCTCGGCGCATCACCGCGTTGACGAACCCGGCGGCCCCGGCGCCGTTGACCTTGCGCGCCAGCCCCACCGTCTCGTCGACCGCAGCATGGGTGGCGACCCGCATCCCGAGCAACTGGTGGACGCCCAGGCGCAGCGTGTCCAGCACGTTCGGGTCGATCTTCGCCACTGGGCGGGCGGCAGCGACCGCGATGATCGCGTCATACAGGCCGCGCATCCGGACCGCGCCATAGACCAGCTCGGTGGTGAACGCCGCGTCGCGACCACGAATCTGCTTCTCCCGCAACACGGTTGGCAGCTCGAGATTGGCGTACGCACCATCGGCCACAGCCCGAACCACCGTGTATGCGGCGAGGCGCTGCGGGTCGGTCGTGCGGGCCCGCTCGGCGGGCCGTTGCGCCGACCGCTGTGTTCCGCCGTGGGCTCGAACCGGCCGCTGTCGTCCCTTGGCATTCCGACGTCCACCGCCGCCGCTGTCGTCCTCACTCATCGGTGAACCGCTCCCCTGTCTCGATCCGGACGCCCCGGGCCCAGTCGGCCGACGCCATCTGCTTCTTGCCGTGCGGGCGGACCTCCGACAGCCGCACGGGCACCGTGGCGGTGCCGACATGGACCTCGCGCTTCGTCGCCGCGAGCTCGCCAGGGGCCAAGGGTCGACCGTCATACGACTGGTCGACCTGGACAGGGAGCAGCTTGACGCGTTCCCCGCGGAACACCGTCCACGGGCCTGGTGCCGGCAGACACCCGCGGACGAGCCGGTCGACGGCGACGGCTGGCCGGTCCCAGCGCACTCGCGCGTCGGCCACCTCCAGCTTGGGCGCGAGCGACACGCCCTCGGCCGGCTGCGGGGCCGGGTGCAGCGAGCCATCCGCGAGACCATCCATCGTGGCCACCAGCAGGTCGGCACCGCCCTGGGCGAGGCGCGCCAACAGGTCGCCCGCCGTGTCGGTGGAACGGATCCGCTCGGTCATCACGCCGAACACGGGCCCGGTGTCCAGTCCCTCCTCGATGAGGAAGGTCGACGCCCCGGTGAGCTCGTCGCCGGCCATCACCGCGTGCTGGACGGGCGCCGCGCCCCGCCAGGCAGGTAGGAGCGAGAAGTGCAGGTTGACCCAGCCGTGCACTGGGATGTCCAGGGCGGACCTCGGGATGAGCGCGCCGTAGGCCACCACCGGGCACACGTCGGGTGCCAGCTCGCGCAGCCGCGACTGGAACTCGGGATCGCTCGGCCGGGCCGGGGTCAACACCTCGATGCCGTGGGCCTGCGCATGCTGACGGACGGGCGAGGCGGCCAGGCCACGGCCTCTCCCCGCCGGCGCATCCGGCCGGGTGACGACGGCGACGACCTCATGAGCGGAGGCGAGCAGGGCGTCGAGCGAGGGGACCGCCGCCTGCGGAGTACCCGCGAAGACCAGCCGCATGCTCACATGCCCCGACCGAAGGTGGAGTGGGGGCTGAGCTTCACAGTGGGCGTCGGGCCGCCGGCCCACTCAGCCTCACGAATCGCCCGCATCGCCTCCTTGCGCTGCTCACGGTCCATCCGGTCGATGAACAGGATCCCGTCGAGGTGGTCGGTCTCGTGCTGAAGGCAGCGCGCCATGAGCTCAGACCCCTCGATCGTGACCGGCTCGCCGAACTGGTTGAACCCGGTGGCCACCGTGCGCAGTGCCCGCGGCGTCTCGAACCGGAGACCGGGGAACGACAGGCATCCCTCCTCGCCCTCCTGAAGCTCGGACGACAGCTCGAGGTTCGGGTTCACCAGATGGCCGAGCTCACCGTCGATCCAGTACGTGAACACCCGCAGCCCCACGCCGATCTGCGGCGCCGCAAGCCCCGCGCCCGGCGCGTCGACCATCGTGTCGCTCAGATCCTTGACGAGCTGGCGCAGCTCACGGTCAAAGTCGACGACGGGCTCAGCCGGCGTACGCAGGACTGGGTCACCGAAGAGGCGGATGGTCTGGATCGACAACGGCTATCTGGCTTTCTGGCTTGCCGGTTTTCGGGCCGTCCGGGGGTGGGGCCAGCGGCCCAGTGTATGCCGGGTGCTCACCGGGCCGGGTCCGGCGGGTCGACGCGCACCTGGACGGTGGCCGGCTCCTTGCGCGCGCTCCGCACGGCCTTCATCGCCACGAGGGAGGCCGACAGCCCAGCCCGGGCGTCCAACGGGGCCCTGAGCAGCATCCGCACGTCGCCGTCGCCCATGGGCAGCGGCCCGAGCCGCTCGACCTCATCCCCCAGGTCGGTCTGTCGCAAGGCGGCCTCGACCGCGCGCCGCTCGCCCGTCACGGTGGCCATGGCGACGGTCGGCGGCAGGGACAACGGGACCCGCTCGGCCAGCTCGCGGCTCGCGAACCACGCAGGGTCCCAGCGCACCAGCGCCTCGACCGCGGGCAGCGTCGTGTGCGTGGGCGCGCCACACAGGACCACCTGGCCGCCCTCGGCGGCGCCCCGAACCAGCCCAGCCGCGGCCAGCCAGCGCCGCAGCGCCTCCTCCCCAGCGTCCAAGGTCGGTCGATCGAGACTGGCCCACGCGTCCAGCAGCAGGCACGCGGCATACCCGCCGTCCGCCACCGGCTCTGCGCCTGGCGTGGCGATGACCAGGGCCGACGCCCCGCTCACCCGAGCCAGCACGGCGCCCGCGCCCGAGGTGTGGACCGGCACCCCGGGGAAGGCTCGTCCGAGCTCCTCGGCGGTGCGGCGCGCTCCGACGACCGACGACCGAAGCTCGCGCCCACCACAGGCCCGGCACTCGAACCGGCCCACCCCGCGCCCGCACCATCGACAGGCGGGCTCTGCTCCCCGGCCCGACAGCGCCACCGGCCCGGAGCAGTGCGCACACCGCACCGGAGCGCGGCAGGTCTGGCAGGACATCGAGGGGACGTACCCGCGCCGGGGCACCTGGACGAGCACCGGACCGGACTCCAGGGCTGCCTTCGCGGTGCGCCAGGCGATCGACGG
>DASYGI010000063.1:0-3839 GCA_035999925.1 Pedococcus sp. | reverse complement strand
GCCCAAGCCCGAAGCGGCCTGGATGGGTGGACCGCTCAGGCGTGCTGGGCGAGGTAGGCGCGTAGGTCACCGAGACGAAGCACGCCTGTCGTCGCGGTGTCGTCGTCCCCGAGGTAGAGCCGTTGCAGGGCGACGAGGACGGCCTCGGCGACGGTGTCCCGGAACGCGGGGTCGGCCAGCCGATCCGCGTCCGAGGGGTGCGAGAGGTAGCCCGCTTCGACCCGGACCGTCGGCATAGTGGTCTGCTGGAGCAGCGTCCAGGAGCGCCCGTGGGAACGGCAGTTCGCCAGGCCGGTGCGGGCCACCAGCTCGCGCAGGACCAGGTCGGCGAAATGCTCGCCGACGGCCGACCAGGAGGTCTTCCGGTCGCGTCCGAAGAAGAACGTGGCGACCCCGCTGGCATCCGCCGCGTCATGGGAGTCGCAGTGCAGTGAGATGACCAGGTCCGCCCCCGCGGCGTTGGCCAGGGCAGCGCGTTCGTCCTCGGTGGGGCAGGAGGAGTCCGTCCGGGTGAAGACGACCGACACCCCGATGGCGGTCAGGCGCCCCTCGATGCGACGCGCGAGGTCCATGACGAGCTGTGACTCCACCAGGCCATTGGCCGTGGCCCCGGTGTTCGAGCCGCCATGACCCGGGTCGAGCACGATGGTGCGTCCACTAAGACTGTGCCCGGAACGCCGGACGAGCTCGCGTTCGCGAAGGACCGTGGCGGAACCCCCGGACACCGACCGTCGTAGGTCTTCGAAGGCGCGCAGCGTCTCGGGACCCACCGAGCCGTCCCCGGGTAGGCCGTACGACCGCTGGAAGGCTCGCACTGCCCGCTCGGTCTCAGGGCCGAAGCGGCCATCGACGCGGCCCGCGGCGAAGCCGAGGGTGTTGAGGCGCTCCTGGAGGGTGACGACATCCTCACCCCGGAGCAGGTGCCCAGGCAGGTACCTCAGGATGCGGTCTCCCAGTGCCCACCGGGCGCCGTCGATCGCGGAAAAGGTCTCGACCCCGACGACGCCGTCGACGATCAGGCCTTTGTGCTGCTGGAAGGCGCGCACCGCCCGCTCCAGGCCTTGGTCGAAGACCTCCGGCGCGACGTCCGTCCCGACCAGGCCGGCTCGATCAGGCAGCTGGTCCTCGGCCAGAGAAGCCAGCCGGGCCCGGACGTCGGCCACGGCGGGGCCTCGGCTGCCGAGGCCGAGTAGGCCCTGCTTGCTGTCTGACACTGGGCCTCCTCGTGGCGGATCGTAGCGGTGTTTGTGCAGGTCAGAGAGGGGAGCGCGGGTTCGCGCAGGCCCCGCAGTCGTTCGAGCCTAGGTCAGAACGGCGTCGGGAACCAACCGGTGGGCGAGGCGTCAGGCCGCCGCATACGCCGCTGCCGGCCGGACCACGATGGGCCCGACCGGCAGTGTGAGCGCAGTCGGCGACGCGACGGCTCAGCCCAGGTAGTCGGCGAGCTCGCGCACGAGCTTGGGCTTGGGCATCGCGCCGACGAGAGTCTTGACGACCTCGCCACCGACGTAGACGTTCAGCGTCGGGATGCCGGTGATGCCGTAGCGGCTGCTCACCTGGAGGTTCTCGTCCGTGTTCAGCTTGACGATGTCGATCTTGTCGGCGTGCTGAACCGCGAGCTCTTCGAGAACCGGGGCGACGGCGCGACACGGCCCACACCACGGGGCCCAGAAGTCCACGAGGACCGGCTTGTCGTTCTGGAGGACGTCAGCCTCAAAGGTTGCGTCTGTGGTGTCCTTGATGGCTCCCACTGGGGGGCTCCTTTCGGTGGTGCGGTTGGTGTGGTTTCACATGAAACCGAGAGGGGTTCAGCGAGAGAGCGCAGGCTCGTTGATCAAAGCGGCATCGGGAGCAGGCGAGCCTGCGTGCGCACGGTCGGCCAGGAAGCGTTCGGCGTCGAGAGCTGCGGCGCAGCCCGACCCGGCGGCGGTGATCGCCTGCCGGTAGGTGTGGTCCACGAGGTCGCCCGAGGCGAAGACCCCTGGCAGGTTCGTGTGGGTGGTGCGGCCCTGGACGAGCACGTAGCCCTCGTCGTCCAGCTCGACGACACCCTTGACCAGCTCGCTGCGCGGGTCGTGCCCGATCGCGACGAACAGGCCGGTCACCTCGAGCTCGCGGCTCTCGCCGGTCACGGTGTCGCGGAGGGTGACCCCGCTCAGCTTGGCGTCACCGTGGATCGCCGCGACCTCGGAGTTCCACGCGAAGTGGATCTTGTCGTTCGACAGGGCTCGCTCAGCCATGATCTTGGAGGCGCGCAGCTGGTCACGGCGGTGCACGATGGTGACCGAGCGGGCGAACTTGGTCAGGAAGGTGGCTTCCTCGACGGCGGAGTCCCCACCGCCGACGACGGCGATGTCCTGGTCGCGGAAGAAGAAGCCGTCGCAGGTCGCGCACCACGAGACGCCATGGCCCGACAGTCGCTTCTCGTCGGGGAGTCCGAGCTCACGGTAGGCGGAACCCATAGCCAGGATCACGGCATACGCGTGGTGACTGTTGCCCTCTGCGTCGACCACGGTCTTGACCTCACCCTCGAGGGAGACGGACTCGACGTCGTCGGTGATGATCTGTGCGCCGAACCGCTCGGCCTGGGCCCGCATGTTCTCCATGAGCTCGGGGCCCATGATGCCGTCGCGGAAACCCGGGAAGTTCTCCACCTCGGTGGTGTTCATCAGCGCGCCACCCGCGGTGACCGCGCCCTCGAACAGGAGCGGGGCCAGGTTGGCGCGCGCCGCATAGACCGCGGCGGTGTAACCCGCCGGGCCAGAACCGATGATGATCAGGTCGTGAATCTCTTCGGATGCGGTCGTGCTCACGCGGCTACAGCCCCTTGTGGTCAAAGCGGTGGTGCACCGCTACATACGGTGCCGGTTGCTGCAACCGATCGTAGGCCCTGATTGTTCCGTAGGACGCGGCGGCAGGCCGGTGCGAGAGGTCAGTGCCAAGACACCGGACCGGCCAGGATCTGGGCCGGCCCGGTGACGCAGCCACGGTCCACGGCATACGCCAGGTGGGTGGTCGGCGCCGTGGACGAAGTCGCCACGATGACCACCGCGGACCGGCCGTCGAAGGTGGCAAGGTCGGCCTTGACCTGTGCAGTGGGGTCGAGATGCAGGGCGGCCAGGCAGGGAGCGAGGCCAGCGACGTCCGCGGCCCGCCCGAGGTCGGGGGCCTTCGAGGCGGGGGGAGCAACGGGAACCTGCCGGTTGGCCTCGAAGCTCGCCGCCTGCTGCGCGAATGCCGAGGTTGTGTATGCCGCCCCGCTGACGTAGATCTTCACCCCGGCGACCGCGTAGGGCAGGCTTCCCGGCGTCAGAGACCCTGACCCGGTCCGGGCCGCACCCGCCGAGGAGCCGACCGACGACGGTCCTGCGACGGTGGCTATCGAGGCGGCGGTGCTGGACCCCTCGTTGCTCCCGGCGAGTGAGGCCAGCCACGTCGAGGGGCTGCCGACCAGGAGCGCTGGCACCACGACCGCCGCGACGGCGGCTGCGGCGGCGACCAGGGCAAAACGCTGCCATGGTGGGCGGCGGCCTTCGTGCAGGGGAACCACCGTGGCGTCCGATCGCGCACCTGCGGCTCGGGCGGCCTGCTCGGCGGCGATGGATGCCTGGATCCGCTGGACGAGATCCGCAGGCATCGGACCGGGATCGGGCATCGCGCCGAGTAGGGCGCGGATCCCGGTCGGGTCGAGATCGTCCGGCCCGCGGGAGGGCACCGGTGGGACACTCACCACGGCGACCTCCAGACGGCGGGAATCGGTGCTCGGGACGTGCTCATGCCGGCGATGACTCGGCAGAGGTGACATGGGTACGACGTCATGGCTGCCCCGATGGTTCCCG
>DASYGI010000062.1:0-1655 GCA_035999925.1 Pedococcus sp. | reverse complement strand
CATGACCGCAACCGAGATCACGGAGTTGGCCCAAGGCGTGGGCGACGCGGGCGCGTGGATGGTTCAGGGCGGGTCGTTGAGCGGGAAGCGGGCCCGGTTCTCCGAGCTGGAAGTTCTGCGAGGTGCCCTTCCCTCTGAGGTCATCGTGAAGTGGATGCAACCGGTGCGCTCGCTGGACGCGATGTTGCTGTGCATCGCCGAAGGGGTGGGGCGCTTCAACGCCGACGTCGAGGACATCCTGGCGACAGCTCAGCTTCGCGCCCAGTCCGGGCCGCTCATGGTGCCATTGCCCGGCTGGGACTACTGACCGGGGCAAACGCTGCGGCAGCGCAAGACGCTCAGCCGGCTGCCCGTGGTGCCTCAGCCGTTTGGTCGACTCCGCCTTCTGTCGGTCGCCCCGGTCCTGGTCGACCCCACGCAACGAAGGCTGCCGAGCCCGACATCGCGACGGCCGCAGCGAGCGCCCATGCCACGGCAGGGACGGGTCCACCAGCTCGGGGCAGTCCCGTCGTCACAGCGGCCACCAGCAAGAGGGCTGCAATACCGAGTGCGGTGCCCAGCTGCGCGGTCGTGTTGATGATCGCTGACGCAGTGCCCCGCCATACTGGTCCCACGTCTGTGCCCAGTGAGGTGGCGGCGACCGACGACAGCCCGATCCCTGCTCCAGCGCAGGCGACGCAGCAAGCCAAGCCGACGACGTTCGGGGCTGCCCAGATCAGCAACAGGTCGGCCCCGCCGATCAGGACCAGGCCCAGTGCGACGACGTGTTGGGCTCGCAGAGAACCCAAGGCCCGGGCGGCAAGGGTGGACCCAACGATCACCGCGATGCTGAACGGCACCAACGTCACGGCCGCACCCATCGGAGTGCGGCCGCGAGCATCTTGCAGGTAGAGAGTGACCAGGGTGATCGCCGCGCTGGTGGTCAACGTGTTCAGCGCCGCTGCCAGGCTTCCTTGTCTCAACGTAGTAACGCGTAGCACTGCTACGGGAAGCAGCGGACTCCTCGCCCTACGGTCCACGGCCACGAAGGTTGCCGCCACGACCAGGCTCAGGCACAGCAGGAGCGCTCCGAGCCACTCCCGACCCCTGTAGCCGACCAGGGTGGCGCCAACGACGAAGGTCATCACCGCAGCGGTGCACAGCGCCGACCCGGGAAGGTTCAAGGAGACCGACGGATCGGAATCTCGATCCTCGGGCACCGTCCCCACAATCAAGAGGGCCAACACGCCGAGCAACGGCGGGTATGCCCAGAAGATCGCCCGCCACCCAACCAGATCGGTGACGACTCCCCCCACGACGAAGCCGCTCACGCCAGCGGCCGCCCCAGCCGCGCTCCACCACGCGAGCGCGCGCTGCCGTTCCGGGCCGGCGCTGGTGACCGTGGTGATCAGCCGCAGCGCCGACGGGACCGACGCCGCGGCGGCCGCGCCCTGAAGGCAGCGCGCCGCAGTCAAGAGCACGACGGACGGGGCCATCGCCGCCACCAACGAGCCAAGAGCGAACACGGCAAGACTGCCCAGGATCACGCGGCGGTGGCCGAAGCGGTCCCCCAACCTGGCCCCGAGCATCAGCAAGCCCCCGAAGAACATGGCATAGCCCCCGGCGAGCAAACCGCCCGCCGAAACAGAGGCGCCAAGCCCAGCCAGCATTGCGGG
>DASYGI010000061.1:0-22604 GCA_035999925.1 Pedococcus sp. | reverse complement strand
CCGTCCAGAGTGGTCCACCCTGGTGAGGTCGCCGCGCAGTTGGCCGCCGACCCGCCACGCCCCGTGCCTGCCGATGCGGCCTTGGCGCCGGGAGCTCCGAGGCCAGGAGCGCCGGAGCCGAGGACAGCGGGAGCGGTGGCGGCCGGTGTGCCCCCGGTGCCTCCGTGGCCCGAGCCCGGCCCGCCACCAGCAGATCCACCAACTCCCGCTGGGCACGGAACGACGACCTGTTTCAGGGGAACCCCTGCGGCGGTCAGCGTCGCGATGAGCTCCGTGTCCAGAACCAGCACGCTCGCCTGCAACGGCGGCTGGGCGGTCGCCCGAACGCAGGCGCCGACCAGCCCGAGGGCCGAGGCGCTCAGGCCGCCCGTGCTGGGAATCCCGCTCGTCGGACACGGCGCCAGCACCCCCGGGAGTGCCTGGACGAGGGGCGCCGTGACGTTGTGGCCACCCACGATCACGGTCACATTCGCGAGGGCAGTTCCAGACCCCTTCGCCTGGACGCACGCTGTCGCGACGGGCGACGCGTTGACCCCCACCCCTACCAGCGAGCCGGGACCGCTCCCCCCGACATTCGCCGGGAGGCCTCCACCGGTGACGGCCCCGAGCAGCCCGGTGACGCCGGACGACGGCAGGACCGACCCGAGCGGCGGCGGCGGGACTTTCGGAGACGTCACCCCGGGAACGGAAGGCGTGCCGCCCCCGACCGAAGGAACCGGGACGGTGCTGACCACTGATGGGACGGTGCCGCTTGGGACGGCCGGGACTGAGACGGACGGGACCGGGATCGAGGGGATGCTGATCGGAGGGGCCGGCAGGCTTGGGACCGAGACCGCCGGGTGCGGAATCGCCGGCAGCGAGCTGGGCAGCGGGACTGGAAGTCCCGAGGCGGCCGACGCAGTGCCGGCCGAGGCCAGCGAGGCAGCCGACAGAGTCACCGCAACAGTCAGAGCAACGACGCACGCAGCGGTCGTTGACCGGCGGGCAGGGCGCAGACGACGAACCATGCACGGGAACCTAGCTGCGCGGATATGGCCGCGTAGCCAAATCGCCCAAACCACCGGATCATGCCCGTCCAGTGGTTCGGCGGAATGCCTTCGTCGTGCCGCGCTGCGGTTCCTGACAGACTCGGGGCATGGACCATGGGGACTTCGCGTCTGCCTACCGGCACGGGTTTGCCCGCGTTGCCGCCTGCACCGTGCCCGTTGCCGAGGCGGACCCGGCCCGCAATGCCGAAGCAGTGGTCGAGCAGGTCCGCGCCCTGCATGACGACGGGGTCGCGCTCGCGATCTTCCCCGAGCTCGGACTGTCCGGATATGCCATCGACGACCTGATGATGCAGGACGTCCTGCTGGACGCGGTGGACGCGGCCATCGTCAGCATTGCGAAGGCGACCAGGTCCCTGCTCCCGGTCGTCGTCGTCGGGGCGCCGCTGCGCCATGGCAACCGCCTGTTCAACTGCGCGGTGGTGATCCACCGGGGTGACGTGCTCGGCATCGCCCCGAAGTCGTTCCTCCCCAACTACCGCGAGTTCTACGAGAAGCGCCATTTCGCGCCCGGCGACGACACCAGGGGCGACTGGTTCCAGGCCCCGCACTGGCCTGGCGCCGACGAGGACGGTGACCTCCCGTTCGGCCCGGACCTGGTGTTCGAGGCCCAGGACGTGCCCGGGCTGGCCATCCACGTCGAGGTCTGCGAGGACATGTGGGTGCCGGTTCCGCCGAGCGCCAAGGCCGCGCTCGCGGGCGCCACCGTGCTGGGCAACTTGTCCGCCTCGCCGATTACGGTGGGTCGCGCCGAGGACCGTCACCTCATGGCCCGTTCCGCCAGCGCGCGCTGCAGCGCGGCATACCTCTATGCCGCCGCCTCCGCGGGTGAGTCCTCGACGGACCTCTCGTGGGACGGCATGACGATGGTCTACGAGCTCGGGACGCTGCTCGGCGAGAGCGAGCGGTTCCCGGACGGCCCAGCTGCGACCGTCGTCGACGTCGACCTCGACTGGATCCGCCAGGAGCGCCTGCGTCAGGGGACCTTCGACGACAACCGCCGCGCCGAGCTGGTCGATTCGGCGGAAGGGGTCGACTTCCGCGCGATCGGGTTCCTCCTGCGGCCTCCGACCGGCGACCTCGGACTGCGCCGAAGCGTCGACCGCTTCCCGTTCGTGCCCGACGACGTGGGACGGCTGAGCCTCGACTGTTACGAGGCCTACAACATCCAGGTATCCGGCCTCGAGCAACGCCTGCGTGCGATCGGCGACCCGAAGCTGGTGATCGGGGTCAGCGGCGGTCTCGACTCGACCCAGGCGCTGATCGTGGCGGCCAAGGCGATGGACCGACTCGGTCGCCCGCGCAGTGACATCCTCGGCTTCACGCTGCCCGGGTTCGCCACCAGCGAGACCACCAAGGTCAACGCCATCCACCTCATGGAGTCGCTCGGGGTGACCTGGCAGGAGGTCGATATCCGGCCCGCGGCGACCCAGCTACTCAAGGATCTCGACCACCCGTTCGGGCGCGGCGAGGAGGTCTATGACGTCACCTTCGAGAATGTGCAGGCGGGACTGCGCACCGACTTCCTCTTCCGGGCGGCCAACCAGCGTGGCGCGATCGTGCTGGGGACCGGTGACCTGTCCGAGCTGGCGCTGGGGTGGTGCACCTACGGGGTCGGCGACCAGATGTCGCACTACGGCGTCAACGCAGGCGTCCCGAAGACGTTGATGCAGCACCTGATCCGGTGGGCCGTCAGCCAAGGCGAGTTCGAGGGTGCGGTCAACGAGACACTCGCGGCAATCCTCGACCAGGAGATCAGCCCTGAGCTGGTGCCGGCCAAGGAGGGCGAGCCGCTGCAGAGCACCGAAGCCGTCGTGGGCCCGTACGCCCTGCAGGACTTCACGCTCTACTACGTGTTGCGGCGGGGCTACCGTCCCAGCAAGATCGCCTTCCTCGCCTGGCACGCCTGGCGCGATGCCGACCGTGGGCAGTTTCCGCCGGGGTATCCCGAATGGCAGCGTCCGGCATACGACCTGCCCACGATCCGGCACTGGCTCGAGGTGTTCGTCCGGCGCTTCTTCGCCAACCAGTTCAAGCGGTCGGCCCTGCCCAACGGGCCGAAGGTGCACGCCGGCGGGTCGCTGTCGCCGCGCGGCGACTGGCGTATGCCGTCGGACGCGAGCTCACGCGCGTGGCTGGAGGAGATCCGCGCCCATATCCCCGAGGGCTGAGTACCGGGCGTCTCAGGCCGCGGCCGTCACCCAGTCGCAGGCCCAGTGCAGCGACTCCCAGGGATCCGGACCCAGCAGCACCGTCTCGCGGCTCCCCCACCTCGCGTGCGGGTCGACGAGCTGCGCGCTCCAGCCGGAGCCCGGACCCCCGACGGACAGGATGACGTGGCGCTCGAGGGTGCACGAGTGGATCTCCATCGTCAGGCCGCCTCCGGTCGTGGTCGTCCGGGTGATCGCGAAGGCATGACCGCCGACGATGTCGGTGCAGCGAGCCGCCTCTTCGGCGCGGGCCTGGGCTCGGCGATGCTCTGCCTGGGCCGCGCTGCCGGTCGACAGGGCGACCGCGAACCGCGCCGGGAGAACGCCGGCGACGCCTTTGGCCTGCTGGGCGTCCGCCCGAGCCACCTCGAGTGCCAACCGGGTCCGCATCACCTCGACGGCCAGCAGCTCGCGGGTAGCCGGGGCTGCGTGTGCGACGTACCACGCATTGTCATAGAGCCGTTCGATCACCGTCATGGCGAACCCTTGGTGTAGAAAGCGTCAAGCTGTCGGAGGTTGTGCCTCCCTGTGTTCATCGTGGGTAAATACCCGTAGCGGCGCCTCGTGCAGATGGTGTCGCGCCGTCTCCCCCGTCTGGCTGAGATCGCTGTGGTGATCGTGCCGACCTGGGCGACTTTACCAACGCTTGACCTTTTCCGGGCCTGTTCTTGACCATTTGAGCGAGATGCGCCCTACGCCAGATGGGGGGTGGCGTCGCGGGCTCGGCAGGCGCATAGTGGACATCTGGCCGCACTGCCCGGCTGCGGCCGGATCGGATCCCGACGAGGAGCCGCCAATGTCACGCATCGCCCCTTTGCCCGACATCGTTCCGGTGCTCTCGGCGGGTCGACACCGCAATCCCCGCAAGGGCGCCTGCTTCATGGAGATGGCGTCCTTCCTGGCGGGAGAGCGCTGGAGTGACCATCCCAAGTGCACCCATCCGCTGCTCGCGTCCCTGGCCCGCATGGTCAACGACTGCCTCACTGATGCGGACCGGCCCCTGATCGTGGGACGCATCCCGGACGTGGTCGGCCTGACCAGCGAGGCATTCGAGGTGGATGTCGCCATCGCGACCCGAGCGGCCGCCGCCGCGCTTCCGGTGGCACCGGCGTCCCGGCAGAACGTCATGGCCGTGGGCCTGCTCACCTGCCAGCGAGCCCTGGCCGGCCTCGGCGCCGGTCACGAGGAGCTGCATGGGTTGTGCCGAGCTGCCTTCGACGCCGCCCCCGACGCCCACGCGTGGGCGCTGCGCTATGCCCGGGACGCGCGGACCTCCGAGCGGACGTTCCGTCGCCAGACGGCTCCGCACGTCGTGTCGTATGCCGTTGAGGGCATCGCCGCCTCCACCGTCGACCAGCCCTCGACGCTGTTGGTGAAGCTGCTCGAGGAGTGCATCGACGACACCGCCCGTCGGGTCGATCGGGCCGGGTCCGTCAGCGCCCCGTGGCACGAGGAGGCTGCGGCGTCGCGCTAGTCGCGTCCGAGGGGGCTGGCGGGCCGCCCGGTCGCCACGTCGCAGCGAACCACCGGTCACCCAGGGGCTAGGCTCCGATCCCATGGCTGACCTGCGCTCGTGCCCGCTGACCGCCTGATGTCCATGCCCACGCGCGCCCACGCGGGCCGGTACGTCGACCTGGTCCGACTGCTGGTGCGCCATGGTCGGTCCGACCTGGTCAGCGGGGCCGGACTCGACGAGTTCATGGTCGACGAGGACCTGCCGAGCGGCGACCTGGACAAGGCCCGCGAGCTGGCCGACGACCTCGAACGCATGGGCCCGACGTACATCAAGCTGGGCCAGCTCCTCTCGACCCGCTTCGACCTGCTTCCCGCGGCCTACACCGACGCCCTGACCCGGCTGCAGGACAGTGTCGAGCCCTTCCCGTTCGAGCAGGTGCGGGAGATCGTCGAGCGTGAGCTGGGGGCCGGCCTGCGCCACCTGTTCGAGTCCTTCGACGAGGTCCCGATGGCGGCCGCCTCGCTGGGGCAGGTGCACCGAGCCCGCACCCGAAGCGGCCGCGAGGTCGTGGTCAAGGTGCAGCGACCCGGCATACGTGAGGTGGTCCGGGACGACATGGAGGTGCTGTCGCGACTGGCCGAGCTGGCGGACGCGCACACTGGGGCGGGCCACCGGTTCGGCTTCGCGAGGCTGCTGGCGCAGTTCCGCCGCTCGCTGGCCGGGGAGCTGGACTACACCCGAGAGGCACGGAACCTCGAGCGGTTCCGTGAGCTCACCGCGGACTACGAGCACCTGCTGGTGCCCGCACCGCTGCTCGAACTCTCCACATCCACGGTTCTGACGATGGAGTTCGTGGAAGGCCGCAAGGTCACCGACATCGGACCCCTGGGACTGCTCGACATCGACGCGCGCCCGGTCGTCGAGGAGCTGTTTGCCTGCTACCTGCGGATGATCCTCGACGCGGGCGTCCTGCACGCGGACCCGCATCCAGGAAACCTGTTGCTCACCCCCGATGGCCGGGTTGCCCTGATCGACCTCGGCATGGTGGCCACGGTCCCAAAGCGGATCCAGACCCATGTCGTCAAGCTCCTGCTGGCCATCAGCGATGGCGACGGTGAGGAGACCGCGGCGGTGCTGGCGTCGATGGGACATCCGTTGCCCACCTACGACGCTGCCCGGTTCCGGGAGGACGTGAGCCATCTCGTCTCGAGCTCGGTGGAGCTGGGGGGCGACCTGCAGGCCGGCTCGGTCCTCGTCGAGCTCAGCAGACTTTCCGGCCTGCATGGGCTGCGACCTCCTGCCGAGATGGCCATGGTCGGCAAGGCGCTGCTCAACCTGGACCAGGCGACCGAGCATCTCGACCCGACCTTCGCCCCTGCCGACGCCATCCGGGACAACGCCTCGAGCATCCTGCGCGACGGGCTGTCGATAAGCCCCGGAGGGATCATGGCCGCGGCGATCGAGGCGAAGGAGTTCACCTCGCAGCTGCCCCGCCGGGCCAACCGCATCCTCGACGCGCTCGCCGAAGGGGAGCTCACCGTCCGGGTCGACGCGCTCGACGAGGAGCGGTTCCTCAGCGTGCTCCAGCGGCTCGCGAACCGCCTGACGATGGGGCTGGTGCTGGCCTCCATCGTCGTGGGCGCGGCGCTGATGATGCAGGTCCGGACCCCCACGACGATCCTGGGCTACCCGGCGATCGCCATGGTGTTCTTCGTCCTCGCCGCGCTCGGCGGCGGGGCGCTCGTGGCCTGGATCGTGGCGACGGACCGGCGCATCGCTAGACAGTCGCGCCGCGATCCTCTGTAGGCCTCAGCGAGGCTGGCGGCGCAGTAACGGCGGGAGGTATGCCGCCCCGGGGGCCGCGGAGGACGACGCCGCGAGATCGGCGGGGTTGGAGATGCTGCACTGCTTGAGCGACAGGCAGCCACAGCCGATGCACGAGTCCAGCTTGTCGCGCAGGGCCTCCAGCGCGGCCATCTGCTCGTCGAGCCGGGTGCGCCAGTGGCCAGAGATGCGGTGCCAGTCGGACTTGGTCGGGGTGCGGCCCTTGGGCAGCTGGTCCAGCTCGGCGCGGATCTCCTCGAGGCTGAGCCCGACGTTGCTGGCTGCCCTGATGAAGGCCAGCCGCCGCAACACGCTGCGGGCATAGCGTCGCTGACCGCCGCCGGTCCGGGATGCCTCGATGAGCCGCTCGCGCTCGTAGTAGCGCAACGCCGAGGCGGCGAATCCGCTACGCCTGGCGACCTCGGACACGGTGAGCACGTCGTCGGCGTTCATCAGATCTTCCCCTTGACTTCAAGTTGACTTCAACTTAAAGGATGCCTGACATGAGCCGAACTCGCATTGTGGAGGCACCAATGGTCAGCACACCCACCGCACCCACCCGACCCCCCGCGGCACCCGCTGCGCTGGTCACCGGCGGGTCCGCCGGTCTCGGCCGAGCTTTGACAGCAGGGCTCGTGGCTGCTGGTTGGCGCGTGATCATCGACGGGCGGGACTCTGGTCGGCTTGCCCGAGCAGCAGCCGAGCTCGGGCCGGCGGTGCGTCCGGTCGCCGGGGATGTCGCCGACCCACGGCATCGGCAGCTCCTCGTCGAGGCCGTCACCGACGCCGGCCGCCTCGACCTGCTGGTGCACAACGCCAGCACCCTCGGGCCCAGCCCGCTCCCGTCCCTGTCAGGGCTCGACCTCGCGGCGTTCGACGAGCTCTGGCGGACGAATGTCGCGGCACCCCTGGCCCTCACCCAAGGTCTGTTGACGGTGCTGATCCGGGCCGAGGGCGTGCTGCTGAGCATCTCCTCCGATGCCGCGGTCGAGCATTACCCAGGGTGGGGTGGGTATGCCGCGACGAAGGCTGCGCTCGACCAGCTGACCTTGACCTTCGGCGTGGAGAACCCGTCCCTGACGGCGTATGCCGTGGACCCCGGGGACATGCGAACTGCCATGCACCAAGCCGCCTTTCCCGGCGGGGACATCAGTGACCGGCCTTTGCCGGAAGCCGTGGTGCCGCAGATCTTGGCTCTGCTTCGCCAACGGCCCCCCGGCGGCCGATATCGGGCAGCTGACCTCGCGACGTCGACCAGCACCCGGGTCAGCGCATGACGACGCTGTCGGTTGCACCGCTCACTCGCGTCGACGGGCCGCCGCGCAGGACCGCTACCGCCCCGCCCGAGGAGCGAGGTCTCGCCCGGGACGAGGTGCGCCTGCTCGTGGTCACCGACGAAGGCGTGACACACGCACGGTTCCGCGATCTACCGAGCCACCTGCGCCCGGGCGACCTCGTGGTGGTCAACAACTCCGCCACTCTCGCCGCGGAGC
This sequence comes from Pedococcus sp., assembly GCA_035999925.1. Lineage (GTDB taxonomy): Bacteria > Actinomycetota > Actinomycetes > Actinomycetales > Dermatophilaceae > Pedococcus. The sequence continues at coordinate 14,575 of DASYGI010000061.1, read as the reverse complement.
TGGACGGCAGGCGGGTCCTCGAGGGTCGCCCTGCTCCGGTCGTGGTCCATGCCGCGACGCGGCTCGACGACGACACCTGGGTCGTCGAGGTGCGGACCGCCCCGGACGCAGCCCGGGCGATCCTCGATCTGGAGCCGGGCGAGCGCATCCAGCTGGCCGACGACGTACAGCTGCGGCTCCTGGCGCCGCATCCCCGTCCGACTTCCTCCCCGACCGGACACGGCAACCGGCTGTGGCGGGTGAGCGTGACCGGACCCCGCACCCTGGACGAGCATCTTGCCCGGCACGGCCGGCCCATCGCCTACGGCTACCTCGACCGCAGGTACCCGCTCGCGGCATACCAGACGGTGTTTGCCAGCCGACCAGGCAGCGCCGAAATGCCCAGTGCCGCAAGGCCGTTCACTTCGCAGCTCGTCACCCGCCTGATCTGCGACGGCGTCGGTGTCGCCACGGTCACCCTGCACACCGGCGTATCGTCACAGGAGTCCGGCGAGGCGCCACAGGCCGAGTGGCGCGACGTCCCCGCGGTCACGGCCCGGCTCGTGACGGCGACCCGGGCGGAGGGCGGCCGGGTTGTCGCCGTGGGCACCACGGTCGCCCGCGCACTGGAGTCGGCAGTGGGACCCGACGGGTTGGTGCACCCGGCGCGCGGCTGGACCGACCGCGTGGTCTCACGCGACGACCCGCCACGCGTGGTGGACGGCCTGGTCACCGGGTGGCACGATCCTGACGCCTCACATCTGCTCCTCGTGGAGGCCGTCGCCGGTCCCGACCTGACCCAGCGCGCGTATGACGCCGCCGTAGCGGGTGGGTACCTGTGGCACGAGTTCGGCGATGCCGCCCTGCTACTGCCGGGGTCCGGCCCCACGGGCCTAGCATCGACACATGACTCCTGCTGAGCTGCTCATCGACGCGTTCGGCCGGATCCGCTCCGGCGTCCAGGAGGCCGTGGAGGGCCTCACCCCCGACCAGCTGGTCGCCCGACCGGGTGAAGGTGCGAACTCCATCGCCTGGCTGGTGTGGCACCTGACCCGCATCCAGGACGACCACATCGCCCACGTCGCCGACCTCGACCAGGTGTGGACCGCCCAGGACTGGCACGGGCGGTTCGGGTTGCCCTTCGACCCGGCGGAGACGGGCTACGGCCACCAGAGTGCTGACGTGGAGCAGGTTCGGGACCTGACCAGCGAACAGCTGGTGGGCTATCTCGACGCCGTGCACCAACAGAGCGTCGGTTATCTCGCGACCCTGCAGCCGGACGACCTGGGACGCATCGTGGACGACCGGTGGGATCCCCCGGTCACCCTCGGCGTGCGACTGGTCAGCGTCCTGAACGACGACGCGCAGCACCTCGGCCAGGCAGCCTTCGTCCGCGGACTGCTGTTCTAGCGGTACCGCTTCGCCAGCTGAACGGCTCGCCGAGGGTAGTCGCCACCGAACAGCACGGCATGGATCATCAGCGGGTGCAGCTGGTGCAGGGCGACGCGCTGCGGCCACTGCGCGTCGAGGCGATGGTGGTCGAGGTACCCGCCGATCACGAAGTCCCAGTGCGGGCACCCGAACAGCGCCAGCATCGCCAGGTCGGTCTCGCGGTGGCCCCCGTGGGCGGCCGGGTCGATCAGCACCCCGCCCTCGGCGGTCCACAGGATGTTGCCCGACCAGAGATCCCCGTGCAGGCGCGCCGGTGCGCTGCCGTCGTCGAACTCTCCCCTGGCCAGCCGACGGCCGATTGCCTCGAATAGGGCAATATCGGAATGACCGTAGAGACCCTTATCGACGCCCATCGTCAAGGCCGGACCCAGTCGCTGGTGGGCGTAGAACTCCCCCCAGCTGGTCGTCGGGAGCAGGGACAGCGGCAACGGTTGGCTGACCGGTCCGAGGAACCCGTGGCCCTGCCACCCTGCCGGGGGCGCGCCGAAAGCTGACGCCCCGGCATCGTGAGTGCGAGCCAGCGATGCCCCGAACGCTTCGGCCATGGCTGGGGTCGGGTTGACGAACGACAGCCGTCGCAGGTCGAGATGGTCCTGCGCGACCGCAATGACCTCGGCCACCGCCGCGCCTCGCTGTGCGGCCGCCAACCACGCCAGCCCCGAGGCCTCCCAACGGAAGTATCCGGCAGGCGCGGTGCCACTGCCCTTGCGGAACACGACCCCGTCGTTCACCCGGACATCCTCGCGCAGGCGGCCGGGTGGCGGCATCTTGTTCACCGGAGGTTCAACTGCGGTATAGCGTGACCCCGCAGTCGCCTTCACCGCCACAGGAGATGTCATGGCCGACCTGGTCGCCGTCCCCACCGAGCCCGATGATCCCGAGCAGGGAACCTCGCGGCCGGTCGCTTCACCCGTCCCGGTGCGAGACTCGGCGGACGCGCTGGCCGCCGCCCAGCGGCTGATGACGGAGCTGTCCGGAACTCTGGAGAACCTCGACGACCTGACGCCGTACCTCGAGCGCCTGGTCCAGGCGGTGAACGTCGCCATCGAGGGGTGTGACGCCGTCGGAGTCACGGTGGTGATGGAGGACCGGCCGCGCACCGCGGCATACACGACCGCTGGGACGCTGGAGATCGACGCCGTGCAGTACGCCGTCGGCGACGGACCTTGCTTGGACGCCTTCCGCAACGGCCGGGAGAACCTCGTCGACTTCAGCGTGGCGGAGAAGCGCTGGCCGGCGTTCATCGACGGCTGCGACCCCGGCGACGTGCAGACCCTGCTCGCCCTGCCGCTGGAGGCCGACGGACGTCGCTTCGGCGCACTCAACCTGTATGGCTATGCCGCGCATGCGTTCGACCACGTCGACCTCGTGCTGGTCCGCATGGCGGCGCAGCGTGCCGCAGACGCGCTGGCCGCCGCGGTGCACCTCTCCGGCGCTCGCGCGGTGGCCGGCCAGATGGAGCAGGCGATGGCCAGCCGGGCTGTCATCGAGCAGGCCAAAGGCGTGCTCATGGCTCGGCACGCGATCGACGAGTCGGTGGCGTTCCAGCTGCTCCGGCACCAGTCCCAGGAGCAGAACCTCAAGCTCCGGACGTTGGCTGCCCAACTGGTCGCCGAGGCTCGATCCCCCCGTTCGGACGCGTTGTGAGCTAGTCTCGGGACCACCTGAAGCAACCGGGTTCGGCCAACTGGCCGTCCCGGTTGCTTTTTTATTTGTCCCGAAATGCGGCGTTTGTCTGTGCAGACGTGCTGCGAAGTTCAGGAGGTGCTGCGTTTGCCCAGGTGTTGCATGGAACGAACTCACGGGGTCGGGACATGGTGTGCCTACGGGCGGGACCGGCATCGCCCGCGCCAGGTCCGCCCTCGGCCAGCGCACGACGAGGCCGTCCTGCCGACCGGTCACGACCACACCCTGCTCGTCTACGTCCTGGACGTGTACGACCCGTGGTCGTACGCCTACCTGCCGTCGGTGGGTGAGGTGTTCACCGCCGCCGCACCCCAGGTCGCGGTCGAGGTGGTCAACAGCGGCCGGTATGCCGGGTGGGACGTGGCGGACCTGGCCCCCCGTGCCGCGGCCGTTGCCGCCTCGACGGATACCCGCTTCGGGGCGCCGTTCGTCGACCTCATGACGCGTGGCGGCACCCGGATCGACGCCGAGCGGGCCGCCGCCGGGGTGATCGGGCTACTGGCTGCAGGAGACCTGTCGGTCGACCAGGTACTGCGGGCAGTGCAGGACGAGCTGTTCGTCAGGGGACGGCTGTTGCAGGCTCCGGGGGTCCTGCGGTCGGTCGGGGACCAGCTGGGCCTGGACGGACACGCGATCGAGGTGTTCGCCGACACCCCGCGGGCTCGCGAGCTGGCGGCCGAGGACTTCGCGATGTCGATGGACTTCGACCAGGCGGGCGGCCCCCTCCTGCTGGCCAGCCATGGTGGGCGCGTCTTCGAGTTCGACGGTCTCGGCGCCACGAGTGAACGCCTGATGGACCAGTTCAGGAGCGTGATGGCCAGGCCGTAGGGTCTGACTATGGCCAGACCTCACGCAGCCGCGATCGTCGAGGATGCCTGGCACCGTCGGGTGGACGCCTTGCTGCGCCGCCGCGGTTGGGGGACGCGGCTGGTCGGGCATACCGGTTACGGCTCCGAGGACTTCGCCCGCGTGCTGGGTCGCGTGCTGCTCACCCGTCGCCCGGAGACGCACGGGCGCTCGGACGCCGGTGCCTCGTCGGGTGAGCTGCGATCAGCTGAGGACGAGCGCCGCGGCTGGCGCGCCTTCATCACAGCTCCGGCGATGGACGTGCCGGTGACGGTCACCGTGGGGGACGCCCGGATCGAGACCGCGAGCGACCGCAGCGGCTATATCGATGTGCGGGTCAAGGGCCACGGTCTCCCGCCGGGCTGGCACGAAGCCACCATCGAAGCTGCCGACGCCGAGCCGATCGTGGCGAGCGTCGTCCTCGTCGGCTCGGACCAGAGGTTCGGGCTGATCAGCGACATCGACGACACGGTGATCTCCACGTCGCTGCCGCGCCCGATGATCGCGGCGTGGAACACCTTCGTGAAGAGCGAGAACGCCAGGCACGTCGTTCCCGGGATGGCCACGATGTACCGCGAACTCCTGGAGGCGCACCCAGGCGCCCCCATGGTCTATGTCTCCACCGGCGCGTGGAACACCGCTCCGACCTTGACCCGGTTCCTGCGCCGCCATGGCTACCCGGCAGGCCCGCTGCTGCTGACCGACTGGGGACCGACCAACAGCGGTTGGTTCCGCTCGGGCCAGGAGCACAAACGCGCCTGCCTGCACCGCCTGGCCAACGAGTTCCCCTCCATCCGCTGGGTGCTCGTCGGCGACGACGGTCAGCACGACCCCAAGATCTACGGCGACTTCGCAGAGCAGCGCCCGGACCGTATCGAAGCCGTCGCCATTCGCGAGCTGACCCCGTCCGAACAGGTGCTGTCACACGGCATACCGGTCTCGTTGGAGGAGTTCGCCTCCGCGCACGACCGCGCCCGCACGGGTGTGCCGGTATGCCGCGCGGGGGACGGTTACGGTCTGCTCCCCCAGCTGCGCATGGCCCTCGGCGAGCTTGCCCCCGGAGAGCCGGCCCCCGGCGCCTAGCGCGCGGTCAGGTCCAGATGCGGGGTGTCGGCACAGGCGGGCTTCTCGCGCTGGAGGCCCACCGCCGTCAGAGCTGTGCCGAGCAGGACCAGTCCTGCGCTGACCAGCATGGCCGAGCGGTAGGCCGGAGCCAGCACATCGGGGTTGGCGTAGTCCGCCCCGCCGAGGCCGACCAGCGGGGGTAGGGCCGCCACGGCCAACAGACCCGCAGTGCGTGCCACCGCATTGTTGACGCCGCTAGCCGTGCCGGCCAGGTCGTCCGGCGCCGCGGCAAGAACCGTCCCGGTCAATGGCGCGACCGTCATCGACAGCCCCAGCCCGACCAGGACGATGCCGGGCAGCACGTTCAGTACGAAGGAGGGATCTCTGGGGATCATGGCCAGCAGGACAAAGCCGGCCGCGGTCACCAACGTGCCGCCCACCATGTACGGCCTGGGGCTGTGCCGCGCGGCGAGGCGGCCGAAGCGGCTCGCGAGCGCCAGCATGAGCAGGCTCAGCGGCAGGGTGGCGCTGCCCGCCTGGAGCGCGGTCCACCGGCTCACGGTCTGCAGGAACAGCACCAGGAACAGCAGCGCCGCCGAGAGGCCCGCGTAGACGAGCAGGGTGACCAGGTTGATGGCGGTGAAGACCCGGTTGGTGAACAGGCTCGGAGGCACCAAGGGATGGGAGAAACGACGCTCGACGACAACGAAGCCAGCTAGCCCGAGCAGCCCGAGGGCGCCGACGACCAGCGGCATCGGGCCGGGCCGCTGGGGCTCGGCCGTCAGGGCGTACGTCACGCCGGCCAGCCCGACCACCGCAAGCAGTACCCCCGCCACGTCGAAGTGCTTGTCGGAGTGCGGGTTTCGCGACTCCGGGACAACAGTGAGGGCGAGCGCGATGACTGCCGCGGACAGCGGCACGTTGAGCCAGAACGCCCACCGCCAGCTGTGCTCGACGAGCCATCCACCGACAACCGGGCCGGAGGCGGTGGCAACCCCCAGCAGGCCGGTCCACGCGCCGATGGCGGCCATGCGGTCGTCCCGGTGGAAGGAGGCCTGCAGGATCGCCAGACTGCCGGGGACGAGCAGTGCAGCGCAGACGCCCTGGACCGCACGCGCGGCGACGAGGGCAGCGATGGTGGGGGCTGCGGCACACAGCATGGACGCAATCCCGAAGCCGCCCACGCCGACGGCATACATCCGCCGCCGACCGAACCGGTCCCCGAGCGAACCGCCCAACAGGATCAGCGCCGCCAGTGCCAGTGCATAGGCGTTGACGACCCACTGCAGCCCGGCCAGGTCCGCGTGCAGGTTGCGTCCGATGGTGGGGAGTGCGACGTTGACGATCGTCCCGTCGAGCAACGCGACGCCGCTGCCGAGAACGGTGGTGGCAAGCACGAGACGCCCCTTGTGGGAGTCCATGCGCAGCAGCTCCGGTGTCCCCGCGGGAGGCGCCTGGGTCGACATGCCGTCCATCGTCCCACCGCTAGGACACAATGGCGGGGTGCCAGAGCTGCCCGAGGTCCAGGCGCTCGTCGACTTCCTCGCCGAGCGGGTGGTGGGCCTCGCCGTGACCTCGGTGGAGCTCGGGTCGTTCTCGGTCCTCAAGACCTTCGACCCGCCTCCGCAGGCGCTCGCCGGGGTGCCGGTGGACGGGGTGGGACGGCACGGCAAGTTCGTCGACCTCGACTGCGACGGCATCCACCTGGTGTTCCACCTAGCGCGCGCCGGGTGGCTGCGCTGGTCCGACACGATGCCCAACACGGTGCTGCGTCCAGGCAAGTCGCCGATCGCTCTGCGCACGCGCTTCTCGGACGGCTCGGGTTTCGACCTGACCGAGGCGGGAACCAAGAAACGGCTCGCGGCATACCTCGTCCGGGACCCTCACGAGGTGCCCGGGGTCGCCACCCTGGGGCCGGACCCGCTCTCCGAGGCGTTCACTCGTGAGGCCTTCGGCGCTCTGCTGGCCGGCAAGCGCGCCCAGATCAAGGGGTTGTTGCGCGACCAGGGCTTCATCGCCGGGGTGGGCAACGCCTACTCCGACGAGATCCTCCACGTCGCCAAGATGTCACCGTTCGCGATGGCGTCCGGACTCGACGACGCGGCGGTGGACCGGTTGTACCTCGCGCTGCGCTCCACCCTGGCCGGGGCGGTCGCGGCGGCCTCCGGCAAGCCCGCCGCCGAGCTCAAGGACGCGAAACGCTCCGGAATGCGGGTGCATGGCCGCACCGGTCAGGCGTGTCCGGTCTGCGGTGACGTCGTGCGCGAGGTGTCATTCGCGGACTCGTCGCTGCAGTACTGCGCGACCTGCCAGACCGGTGGCAAGCCGCTGGCCGACCGTCGGATGTCCCGGCTGCTCAAGTGAGCAAACGCCGGCCCGGCAGGATCGATGGCGCCGATGAGAGGATGGCGGCATGAACGTTCCGCAGGTCTCTGTCACCGAGGTTCCCGACGATGCCGTCATCATCGACGTCCGCGAGCAGGACGAGTGGGACGCCGGCCATGCGCCCGGCGCCATCCACATCCCTCTGGGCGAGCTGCCCGCGCGGCTCGATGAGCTGCCCGACACCGACAACGGGACCATGGCCGTCACCTGTCGTGGCGGCGGACGGTCCTCGCGGGCCGTGGCCTGGCTGACCCAGCAGGGTTTCGACGTGGCCAACCTCGACGGCGGCATGAAGGCCTGGGACAGCGCCGGCAAGCGCCTCGTGGCCCAAGCCGGCCAGCCCGTGGTGAAGTAGCCCGAACCATGTCCTGGTTCGGGCGACGGCAGGACAGCCCCGAGGCACCGGAGCCCGAGATCGAGCAGCGCCCGTTGCCTGACGCCGGCGACAGTCTCGACGCAGACGCGTCGATCCGCCCGCACGTCGACCCGCTCGGCGAGGCCGAACGTGCTCGGATCGCCGCCGGTCGGGAACAGCTGGCGGCCGACGGCGTCGACATCGACGACCTGGAGTCGCTGAGCGCGGGTCTGGACCGGGAGTATGCCGCGTGGGCCAACGCGCCCGAGGACGGACGCGGCGACCACGCGGCCGTCGTGGAGCGTTACGCAGTCGGGATCGGGGAGCATCTCGACCGGCATACCGACCTGGACTGGCAGGTCGTCACCGACGTGTTCGGCACCGACCTGGCCGTGACCGAAGGCTTCAAGGGCAGCTTCGTCGTGGTCCCGCACAACCTGGTCGCGGGTCGGTGGATGCGTGGCGAGACGGGCTGGATCCCGGCCGTGGTGGGGCACATCGTGCGGCGGCGCAACCGCTAGCCCGAGGCCCGCGCGACACGATCGGCTTCTATCGCCAAATCTCCGGGATTCCCTAGACAGGCCCATACGCTGCGATCGTGGACCCCATTCGGAACCCCTATGCGCCTGGCGCCGGTCAGCGACCTCCTGAGCTGGCCGGGCGGGACGAGCAGCTCCAGGCCTTCGACATCGTGCTCGAACGCATCGCCAGGGGTCGCCCGGAACGCTCGATCGTTCTGACCGGGCTGCGTGGGGTGGGCAAGACGGTCCTGCTCAACGCGCTGCGGTCCGCGGCCGTGCGGGCCAGCTGGGGCACCGGCAAGCTCGAGGCGCGACCCGACCAAGGGCTGCGACGTCCCCTGTCCGGGGCGTTGCACGTGGCGGTGCGCGAGCTGGGCCATCCAGCTGGCGACGAGGTGGACCACGTGCTCGGGGTCATCAAAGCCTTCGCCCAGCGCGACTCGGCTCCCGGGGCCAAGCTCCGGGAACGCTGGAACCCCGGCATCGACGCGCCCGCGGTCAGCGGTCGAGCCGACTCGGGAGACATCGAGATCGACCTGGTCGAACTGCTGACCGATGTCGGCGGCCTGGCGGCAGATGTCGGCCGCGGGGTCGCCGTCTTCATCGACGAGATGCAGGACCTGGCGCCCGAGGATGTCTCCGCGATCTGCGCGGCCTGCCACGAGATCTCGCAGTCGGGGCTGCCGGTCATCGTCGTCGGCGCAGGGCTGCCCCACCTGCCCGCCGTGCTGTCGGCGTCGAAGTCCTACTCGGAGCGGTTGTTCCGGTACCAGCGAATCGACCGGCTGGACCGCGCCGCGGCCGACCTCGCGCTGGTCGCGCCGGCCCGCGACGAGGGGGCCAGCTTCAGCCCGGAGGCGCTGGAGGCGTTGTACGCCGCGACCGCCGGGTACCCGTACTTCGTCCAGGCCTACGGGAAGGTGGCGTGGGATGTCGCGCCGCGTTCGCCGATCACGGTCGAGGACGTGGCGGTGGCCGCCCCGGAGGCGGAGGCCGAGCTCGCGGTGGGCTTCTTCGGGTCACGGTTCGAGCGGGCCACCCCGGCCGAACGCGAGTACCTGCGCGCCATGGCCGATGCCGCGACGACGCTCGCCGAGTCCGGCGAGGAGGTCGACGACATCGAGTCGGTGCCGACCTCGGCGGTGGCCACGGTGCTTGACCGCAAGCCCCAGTCGCTGTCGCCCGCCAGGGACGCGCTGCTCAAGAAGGGGCTGATCTACTCGGGTGAGCGCGGTCGGATCGCGTTCACCGTGCCGCATTTCGGCCGGTACCTGCGCACCACCTGACCCCGCCGCGAGCCCGGCGTCCAGGGTCGCTCAGGCTCAGTGGGCTGCGATCCAGGCGCGGACCAGTGCCTGCAACACCTCAGTTTTGGTGGCGAGGTCCTCGGCATCGGCGAACTTCGCCACTCGCGATGTGTCTCCGTCGCCCTCGAGCAGCCCGGTGGGGTCTGGAAGCGACGCCCCTTGGTGGAACATCAGCGAGACGTGCTGCTTCGACTTGGGATAGAACGACGCGATGTTGCCGCGATACATGAACGTCGGAGCCTGCCACTTGATGGCCTCGGTGACCTCAGGTGAGACTCCGAGCACGAGCAAGCGCACCTGCTGGACGAGGTCGGCCTGAGGGTTGGTGTACGTCTCGAACCACGCGTCGACGGCGGGGTTGCGGTTCCCAGGCGAGTCGCTCATCGGGTCATCGTGCCGCACTCTCGAGTCCCAGGAGGTACTCCTTGGCGGCCAGCCCACCGGCATACCCGGTCAGGGCGCCACTGGCGGCCACCACGCGGTGACACGGGATGACCACGCACAGCGGGTTGGCGCCCAAGGCGGCACCCACGGCTCGAGCCGCACCGGGCCGGTTGAGCAGGGCTGCGAGCTGACCGTAGGTGGCGCGCTCCCCGTAGCCGACGCTCGACGCAAGCCGCGGGAGTACCTGGCGTTGGAAGTCCGAAGCCAACACGAGGTCGGTGGTCACTGTGAAGGCACGAGCTCGCCCGGCCAGGAACGACTCCAGCTCGGCTCGCACCTCGTCCAGCGCCCGAGGCTGACGCAGGACGCGGGGTGAGACCCGCTCGCTGAGTCGGGCCAGCAGCCGATCCTCCGACGCCACGTCGGGGGCGAACGACGAGGCGACCAGTGCTCCCGAGGCGTTGCGTGCCAACAGGATTCGGCCGACCACGGTGTCCTCGACCACGTACGACACGTCGGAAGGTTCCAACGAAGGTGCCCGAACCTCGGGCGAGAACGAGCGCAGTAGCTCGACAGGATCGGTCATGGCAGGTCCTTCCGCAGGGTCGCGAGCGCGTCGCTCACGAGGCGCCGGCTCATGGCCGGGGTCGTGCCGAGGGTGGCGGCAATGGTGGGGTGGTCGAGATCGCCGACGTACTTGAGGACGACGGCCTCGCGTTGTCGCGGCGGCAGCGCGGCGACCCGGGCCCACAACGGGCCGTCGGGCAGGGACGCATCCGCCGCGGGGGAGGTCGCGACGGGGGCCAGCTCGGCGGGGTCGTCGTGGGGCATCGCTCGCCGCGCCCGCCCGCGGTGGACGTCCATGGCGCACCGGTGCGTGATGGTCAGCAGCCATCCGCGCAGGTTGGCCGACGACGTCAGCCCCGGATAGGCGGCGAGCGCCTGGGTCCACGCCTGTTGGGCCACGTCGTCGCCGTCGACCGGACCAGCCAGGGCATGGGCCAGCCGGGCGACGTCGCGCCAATGGGCGTCGACCAGGGTCTGGAAGGCAGGCAGCTTCACACTCATCGAACGCCTGACCTCCCCGTCTTGTGAGTGCACCCGACGGTATGCCGTCGACCCTGCGCCATGGTGCCGCACCGGAGATCGACCTGTGGAAGCATGGAACCCGTGCTCGACAAAGCCGTCCCCACGAGCGTCGCTGGGGCGACCCGACGCACTCCCCTCGTGATCGCCCACCGTGGATCGAGTCTGGCCGAGCCGGAGCACACGCTCAAGGCGTACCTGCGCGCGATCGACGAAGGCGCGGACGCCCTCGAGTGCGACGTGCGTCTGACGGCCGACTCCCACCTGGTGTGCGTGCACGACCGGCGGGTCAACCGCACGTCCAACGGCCGAGGCACGGTGTCCACCCTCGAGCTCGCAGACCTGGAGGGACTCGACTGGGGCTCCTGGAAGCTGGGGCACCCAGACGAGCGGGAGATGCCCGACCGCGACCGGAACCGGCTGCTCACCCTGCGTCACCTGCTGACCACGGTGACGGCCCACACTGACCGACCGTTGGGCCTGGCCATCGAGACCAAACACCCGACGAGGTATGCCGGGCTGGTGGAGCGCGAGCTCGCCCGAATGCTGGCTGAGTTCGACCTCGACGGGCCTCCCGGCCCGGGTCAGCCGTGGGTCCGGATGATGTCCTTCAGCCAGCTTGCCGTGCAGCGCATGCGGCAGCTCTGTCCGATGGTGCCGGCGGTGTTCCTCATCGAGGAGTCGGTGCCGATTCGTTTCCGCGACGGCTCTCTGCCGAGGGGGGTGAACACCGTCGGGCTCGACATCAACATCGTGCGCCGCTGGCCCGAGACGGTCGAACGGCAACAACGCCGCGGGCACGAGGTGTTCGTCTGGACGGTCGACGATCCAGCCGACGTCTCGCTCTGCCTGCAGGTGGGCGTCGATGCGATTATCACCAACCACCCCCGGGCGGTCCTCGACGCTGTACGAGGTGCTATGTAGTCTCCCTGCGAGCTCTCCACCGACTCCTGAAGGGACCAGGACCCAGCATGACCACCCCCTCTCGCCGCGACCGGCCCAGCCGGTCTGTGCCGGCTACCCCTCGGGGCGGCGAGGTGTCGCGCACGATTCGGGTGCTCTGGAACGCCGCGTCCGTTGCCGAGGTACGCAAGGTGGTCGTGGAAGACCTCCAGACCCGCGACGTGACGACCACCGTCGTGGACGAGGCGGAGATCGTGGTGTCCGAGCTGGTGTCCAACGCCGTACGCCATGCCCGGCCCCTCCCCGACGGCATGTTGCGCGTGCACTGGAAGGTCAAGGCGGGAGTGGTGGAGGTCGAGGTCACTGATGGCGGTGGCGAAAGCACCCCCCGACCGGCCCCGCGCACGGTCTGGGCGCCGTCGGGTCGAGGGCTGCGTATCGTCCGGAGCCTGGCCCACGAGTGGGGGGTCACCGAGGACCGCAACGGCTCCACCGTCTGGGCATCGCTCGGAGGCCCCTCGAGGCGACGCAGCCACTGATCCGACGCCCTGATCGAGGCCACTAGGGTTTGCGGCATGGGTAAGGCATCTCGGCGTCGTAAGGGCGCAGACCACGGTTCCGTCTCTGTTCGCGTCCAGCCCGCACCGTTCGTGCGCCGCCCGTTCGAGGGGCTCCCCGGCGAGACCGACTGGGTAGCGATGCGCGAGATCCTTCCGGCGGCCACCGCGGTGGTGAGCTTCGCCAGTGGCAAGGCCCCGGCCGATGCGGATGACCATGCCACCGTCGCCACCGTCCTTCCGCTGGCCTGGCCCGGGCTCCATCGAGCCGACGGCACGGTCTTCTTCTGCACCCAGTCCGGCTCGATGTCCGGCGATGCCTCCCGTGACCTGGCGACGTCCTTGCTCGCCGCAGCCTCGGCCGAGACGGGGACCCCGGTGGTCACCACCCCGGCCGCCACCGCCGAGTCGCCGCGGCTGCAGGACCTGCTCGACCTGACCGCGCCCCTGGAGGTCACCGTCCACGACGGGTTCGAGTTCTGGGTCGGCGACGGCGAGCTCGACGACGAGGCTCAGGCCTCCCTCGAACGGGCCAACGAGTCGGTCATCCCGACCACCAAGATGGCGGCCGCCCCCTCCGCCTACTGGTGCCGGATCGGCGAGCGCACGCACATCCGCCTCGTCCTGCCGGACGACGAGGATGCCGCCACGGACGCGCTGGCCCGCCTGCACGCGGGTGGCGCCAGCGGCCTGGGCGAGGAAACCCGCCTGCTCGGTGCCTTCCGCGCGTGTGGGCTCCTGGTCCCGGTGTGGGATCTCGACCCGCAGCTCGGCGCGGCCGACTACGAGGAGCCGCTCACGGCCTTCATGCAACGGTATGCCACGGCCCTCACCTCCTCGGGGCCTCTCACCGCCGAAGAGCGACGCGCCAGGTCGGGCCTGTTGAGCCGCCAGGTGACGTTGCGCTGACGGGCGTTGACATGACCCCGCGCATCGCCGCAGTGATTCCGGCCAAGGACGAGGCCGGCCGCATCGCCGCCACCGTCCAGGCGGTCCGGCGGATTCCCGAGGTCGACCTCGTGGTCGTCGTCGATGACGGCAGTCGCGATGGGACGGCGGAGCTGGCCAGATCCGCCGGAGCCGACGTCGTGCGGCACGCGCGGAACCAGGGCAAGGCCGCGGCCCTGGCCTCCGGGGCCGCATACGTAGCCCGGCAGGAGTCGGTCGAGAGCCTTGGGGCTGCCCCGGACGCACCCGCTGGGGCACGGCCGTTGCTCTTCGTCGACGGCGACCTCGAGGGCTCCGCGGCGAACCTGTCTGTGCTGGTTGGACCGGTGCTCGAGGGCCGTGCTGACATGACCATCGCGACCCTTCCTCCGCAGCGGACTCCCGGGGGCGGTCGAGGGTTGGTCGTCCGCCTCGCCCGTCAGGGGATCGCCGAGCTCACCGGGTTCGAGGCTGTGCAGCCGCTGTCGGGGATGCGCTGCCTCACGCGCCAGGCGTTCGAGTCAGCCTCGCCACTGGCCCGGGGCTGGGGTGTCGAGGTCGGTCTGACCGTCGACGTCCTCCTGGCCCGACTGCGGGTCGAGGAGATCTCCTGCGACCTGCACCACCGGGTCAGCGGGGCCGACTGGCGAGGCCAGCTTCACCGGGCGAGGCAGTACCGCGACGTCGCCTTGGCGCTGGCCAGTCGGCGGGCTCGACGACGGCTCCGGCGCTCGGCTCGCCCTCGAGCACTGCGAGGCTGAGCGCGATGAGCAGCGGCACCCCCAGCACAGCGCCGTTGGCTGGGATGGCGACCCCTGAGTCGTTGACCGCGAACCCGATGGCCATGGTCACCAGCAGGGCGATCAGGCCCGGACGCAGGGTGGGGCACGCGTCGTACGACCGCTGAAGCATCCGCGATGCCCAGGATCTCGGTCTCGCCAGCAGGTAGATCGCGCAGACCAGCGCCACGGGGACAAGTGCCGCGAGCGGACTGCTCTGCAGGAGGGAGACGTTCTGGTCGAGCTTGCGGGACACGATGTCCCAGGCCCCACCGTCGATGATCGACTGGATGAACCGCCCGAGGTGCGATCGCGACTGCGCCGGCCGCAACCAGTCCAGGAA
>DASYGI010000060.1:0-3042 GCA_035999925.1 Pedococcus sp. | reverse complement strand
CGGTGCGACCGGGGCGTCGCCGGACGGGGCCACGTCTGCGGACGAGGGGGAAACCTCGATGACGGGCTTGGTGGGGGCGACCGAAGCGTTCGCGGCCGGAAGGTGGTCAGCAGCTGGTATGCGGGGTGGCACGACCTTCTTCGCCGCATCGGGGATGGGCGTGGCACCGCTGGCGCCGCGGACCCGAGTGGGCAGCCCACTCTTGGTCGACCCACCCACCACCGATGGCGTCAGGGTGGGCTTGCCGTCTCCGTCGATGGTCGGCGAGGTGGTCGATGCGGCACGAGCCGACTTGCCACGCTCGGGGCGGATGGTGGCGCTGTCGGCGAGCAGCCCCGCAGGCAGGTGGATCGAGACCGTGACGCCCTGCACCTCATCGCCGTTGCGACGCAGGCGGACCGCGATGCCATGACGCTTGGCCAGGCTCCCGACCACATAGAGGCCCATCCGACGCGCGGTGTCGGCGGTGATGTCCCCGCCATGCGCGAGCTGGTCGTTGAGGGCGGCGAGGTCCTTGGGCGGCATACCCAGTCCGCGGTCGGCGACCTCGACGAGCAGGCCTCCGTCGGGCGTACGGGCACCGCGGATCGCGACGCGCGTGGTGGGCGGAGAGTAGGCCAGGGCGTTGTCGACGATCTCCGCGACAAGGTGGATGAGGTCGGAGCCCACGGCACCGAGGACATGGTCGTTCGCCGTGTCGCCGATGTCGATGCGCTCGTAGTTCTCGACTTCGGACACCGCCGCGCGGACTGCATCGGCGACGGACACCGAACCCGTCACCGCCCGGCGCGTCGAGGTGCCGGCGAGGACGAGCAGGGAGTCGCTGTTGCGACGCATACGGGCGGCGAGGTGGTCCAGACGGAACAGGCTCTGCAGCCGCTTCGGGTCCTCCTCGTCGCTCTCCAGGCGCTCGATCAGGGTGAGCTGCTGGTCGATGAGCGAGGTGCTGCGTCGCGAGAGCGTCTCGAACATGTGCCCGACCTGCACCCGCAGTCGCGCCTGCTCGCCAGCCAGGGTCAGCGCCTGGGTGTGTAGGTCGTCGACCGCTCGCGCGAGCTGGCCCATCTCCTCAGTGGTCGTGACCGGAATCGGCTCGAACGGCGCCGCTTCCTCGCCGTCACGGATCTTGGCCACGGCCGCGGGGAGGCGGTTCTGGGCGACGTCGAGCGCGCCTTCACGCACGACGCGGATCATCGACAGCAGCAGGCGGATCGAAGCGATGACGATGAGGACGGCGGCGAGGAGCGCCGCAGTCACCAGGAGCGCCGCGAACACGGCACTGGTGCGGTTGGCGTTGGCCCGGTCCATCAGGGTGGAGGCCAGCGAGGAGAGCTGCCCATCCAGCAGGGTCGTGTAGGTGGCGTTGCTGCTCTGGAAGACGGACGCCAGCCCGGTGAGGTCGTCCTTGGTCGGCGAGCCCTCCAGAACGCCGGCGCGACGGGTGTTGTCGTTCAGGACCTGGCGGACCGGCGAGCTGAAGGACGGCAGCTCGGTCTGCAGACGGGTCAGGGCCGCGGTCTCGGCGCCCGCCTCACCGATGGCGCGCAGCTCAGCCGCAGCGTCATCGGTGTTGGCCAGGTTGATCTGCTGACCGGTCAGAGCGCGCTGGGCGGCGAGGGTGTCCTGCAGGGCTAGGACGAGCTTGGCGGACGCCGGGTCGTCGCTGAGTCCGAGGTCGGACACGACACCGGAGATGACGGTGGCGATGTTGCCCGACTTCTCGATGACCACGTCGGAGAAGCCGGTCTGCGCCTTGGCCGAGCGGACCGCGTCACCCAGCAAGAGGGCCGACGTTGCATTGGCCCGAACGGAGTCCGGGACGTTCGAGCTCTTCATCGCGGCGCGCAGGGCGCTCGCTGCGGACTGGTACCGCGTCGTGGCGAGCGCGAGCGTGCTGCCACCGATGCTGTCGGCGGCCGCCAGTCGCTGGACGGCAAGGTCGTACTCGATGACGGGGCGGATGACGTTGACGGTGTCGGCTGCGGTGGTGAGCTGCTGGGCGGAGGCGAAGTCACTCTGCACTCGCAGGCCACCGAAAACGAAGGCCAGCACCATCGGCAGGACGACGGCGGCGGCAAGTTTCCGGCGCAAGGGCCACTGGCCGAAGGACCAGTCGCTGGGGACATGGCCAGCCGCCGACTGCAGTCTGGACACAGAGTCACCTTCCTTGTCATGAAAACTTGGCGAAACCGCAACATATGCGCGAGCCCAGGGGCCAGGGATAGGGATAGATGGCCAGTACAGACGTTTGGCCTCTGCATTTCTGTCCGAACGGACTAGCCCCCAGACGGGCTACCTGTGAAGGGGCTTGCGCGGCAGCTCTCGCCAGCGCAGGGCGAAGCGGCGCTCGGCCGCTTCGGCGCGCCACTGTTCCATGGCGTGCAGTCGCCCGAAGGTGAAGCCATTCTCCCCGCTGAGGAAGGCGCGAACGGCATACTCACGCAGCTTCTCCCGGGCCACCACCGAGTCCTGGTGCTCCCCCAGGGTTTCCTGAACCCTTCGGGCTGCCGCGGCGATCCGCTTGGCTCGCGCACCGAAGAGGGGGACCGCGCCCTCCGCGCTATACCGCAGGCGCTTGGCCTTCTTGCGAACCTCGTGCAGCACCGCATCGGACGCCTCTGCCGGGTCGGCGCCCGCAGCGCGGCGCAGTCGCTTGGCGTCCCGCTGAACCAGTCGCGGCACCACCCGTGAAGCCCGAGCCGCCGCAGAGGCGTTCACCGGGGGTGCCCCGACCAGAAGGTCAAGGGTGTCAAGGAGTCGGAAGTAGCGCTCGGTGTCGAGGGCTGCCATCGCCTGCTCCCGTCCGCTCGCTGACTCGGCGCCCAGCTCGCGCTCCAGCCGCCGGACGACCGGCCCTAGGACCAGCTCGGCGGGCTCTCGTTCGACCTGCGCGCGAAGATGCTCGAGCAGGACCTGCGCATCGCGGGCGACAGCCAAGGACTGGCCCAGCCAGCGAAGGTCCTCCCGCACCGGTTCGATCGCCGAAGCGTCCAGCAGCGGCCGATAGGTGGTCAGGGTCGAGCGGAGCCGGCGGGCGGCGAT
>DASYGI010000059.1:0-4453 GCA_035999925.1 Pedococcus sp. | reverse complement strand
GGGTGTGCGCCCGGGACCGGACATCGACCTCCTGGAGGGCCCATGGTGAACGGTGGCCGCGGCCTGCGCTGGAGCCAGCTGGCGGCGGTTGCCCTGGTCATCGGACTGCTTGCCTGGCTGGGCTGGCGGCTCTATCTCGATAGTGGACGCTTCCTGGGCCCCGTCTCGTGGGTGTCGACCATCCTGCTGGTCGCCATGGCAGCGCTGGTCCTCGCCGCCGGCCTGCCCGTCCGGCGCTTCCTGCGGGGGGAGGCCCGCAAGCCGCTGAACCCCGTGCGCGCCGCCCGCACCCTGGTGCTCGCCCAGGCCGCCGCGCTGACCGGTGCCGGGCTGTTCGGGTGGTATGCCGCCCAGGCGGCTCACGCGCTCGCCGATCTCAACCTGCCTGGATACCGGACGTTGCTGTGGCAGCTGGGTGCGGTGTGTGTCGGTGCGCTGGTGCTCGCCGCGGCCGGGATGGTGACCCAGTCCATGTGCCGGGTGGAGCCGCCGAAGGACGACCGGGACTGAGCTCGGCTACTTGTCGATGTCGCCGACGACGAAGAACATCGAGCCGAGGATCGCCACCATGTCGGCGATCAGGTTCCCCGGCAGGACCTCGCCCAGCACAGAGATGTTGTTGAACGACGCCGACCGCAGCTTGAGCCGCCAGGGAGTCTTGTCGCCCCGCGAGACCAGGTAGTAGCCGTTGAAGCCCAAGGGGTTCTCGGTGGCGGTGTACAGGTCGCCCTCGGGCACCTTGAGCACCTTGGGGAGCCGAACGTTGATCGGTCCCGCTGGCAGGGACCTCAGCCGGTCCAGGCAGGCCTCGGCCAGGTCCAGCGACACCTGGGTCTGTTCGAGCAGCACCTCGAGCCGGGACAGGCAGTCGCCGGCCGAGCGGGTGACCACCCGGCCAGGACCGCCCGGCCCGAACAGCTCGGCATACGCCAGGTACGGCTCGTCCCGACGCAGGTCCACGTCGACGCCGCTGGCGCGGGCAATCGGCCCGGACACTCCATAGGCGGCGACGAGCTCGGGCGTCAGCACCCCGACCCCGCGGGTGCGCGCCTCGAGGATCTCGTTCCCGACGATGAGCGACTCCAGGTCCGGCAGGCGACGTCGCACCGAGGCCACGGAATACGCGACGCGGTCGAGCCAGCCGGCGGGAAGGTCCTCCTTCAGGCCGCCGACCCGGTTGAACATGTAGTGCATCCGGCCACCCGAGGCCTCCTCCATGACGGCCTGGAGCTCTTCGCGCTCGCGGAAGGCGTAGAAGATCGGGGTGATGGCGCCGAGCTCCAGCGGGTAGGAACCCAGGAACATCAGGTGGTTCAACACCCGGTTGAGCTCGGCCAGCAACGTCCGAGCCCAGACCGCGCGCGGTGGGACCTCCATGCCGAGCATCCGCTCGACGCCCAACACCACTCCGAGCTCGGAGGAGAAGGCGGACAGCCAGTCGTGCCGGTTCGCCAGCACAATGATCTGCCGGTAGTCGCGCACCTCGAAGAGTTTCTCGGCGCCGCGGTGCATATAGCCCACGATGGGCTCGGCCGAGATGATGCGCTCGCCGTCCACGACGATCCGCAGGCGCAGGACCCCATGCGTGGCCGGGTGCTGCGGCCCGATGTTGAGCACCATGTCGGCCGTCGCCAGCCCGCCGGCACCGAGACCGACCGTGAGCGCACGATGGCTCGGCGTCGTCATGCAGGTCAGGCTAGGCCATCCCGGTCAGGAGCAGCCGGGGACGTTCTCCACCACGGTCGCCCGTCCTTGTCCGTCCAGGGAGACGACGACCGTGTCCTCGGGGGCGTGCAGGCCCGTGAGGTCGGTCGGGGCGATCGACTTGGTCTGCAGCGGCTGGTCGAAGGCGACGCAGTGTTGGTAGAGGATGCGTGCGCCGTCGGCCACCGGGATGCGGTACGTCAGCGTCGTGTTGAGGTTCTCGTAAGGGACCTGACCCTTCTTGAAGGGTCGTACGGTCAGTCCCTGCTTGGCCAGCGCGGCGTCGTCGAGACCCTTCCAGGTGTACCGGTCGAGCACGAGAACCGTGACGCCGGCGACGCTGGTGGCCTTGACGACCTTCCCGTAGTCGAAGGCCCGGCCGACATCGTCGCTGGTCGCGGTCTTGGGAGCGGCGCTCGAGGGCTTCGACCCCGAACCTGCGGTGACGGTCGGCGTGACCGTCACCGTGACTGCGGACGAGGGCGGCGCGGAGGAGCCGCCGCAGCCGGACAGGATGGCAGCCAGGGCGACCATCGAGGTCCCTGCGGCTATGACACGCGGGTTCAGGCGGTGCTGACGCTTCATGGGGGACAGGAGTCCTTTCGATCTACAGCAGCCCTTCAGTGTGCCGTGACGGTGCCTCCTGACAAAACCGAGGCGGCTGCGGCAGGCTTCAGAGGTGACCGTCACCAACGCCGTCGACGCGGCGGACTACCTCGACCTCACCGACCCGTCCGTGGTGGCCGACCCCTACCCGCACCTCGCCGAGCTGCGTGCCGCGGCTCCGTTGGCCTGGCACTCGGGGATGGGGCTCTGGCTTGCCTCGGGACATGCCGAAGCGGGGGCGGTGCTGCGGGACCGCCGGCTGGGCCGACTCTTCCACCCTCGCATTCCCGAGGGGCCAGAGCACCAGTGGGACACCTTCAACTGGCTGCACGCGGACTCGATCCTGGACTCGGAGCCGCCCAAGCACACCCGGCTGCGCCGCCTCGTGGCGGGCGCGTTCGGCCGGGGGCACGTCCAGCGGCTGGCACCACGCATCGAGGAGCTTGCCACCGGGCTGCTCAGCGAGCTGCCCGAGGGCAGCTTCGACGTCCTCGAGTCGTATGCCGAACCCCTGCCGGTCCTGGTCATCGCCGAGCTGCTCGGGATTCCGGAGGCTGACCGCCATCACCTGCGCCCTTGGTCGCAGGCCATCGTGCGGATGTACGAGGTCGACCGCACCGCCGCCGAGGAGGCGGCGGCTCGCGAGGCCGCCGCCGAGTTCGCGGCTTACGTCGAACGGCTTGCCGCGCAGCGCGTCAGCGACCCTGGTGACGACCTGCTCAGCGACCTCGTGCAGGCGCGCGAGGGGTCCGACCGGCTGTCGGCGCACGAGCTGGTCGCAACCGCCGTGCTCCTGCTGAACGCCGGGCATGAGGCCAGCGTGAACGGGTTCGGCAACGGCCTGCACTCGTGGCTGACCGCGCCGACGTTGCTGGCCGGACCGACATCGTCGGGCGGGGTGGTCGCCCACGAGGCTCCGCCCGTCGACATCGGCGACCCCCGCGCGGTGTCCTTGCTGGTCGAGGAGTTCCTGCGGCACGACTCACCGCTGCACCTGTTCGAGCGAACGGCCAAGGAGCGCACGGAGGTGGCCGGGGTGGTGCTCGAACCGGGCACGACGGTCGCTGCCCTGCTGGGAGCGGCCAACCGCGACCCTGCGGTGTACGCCGACCCCGACCGGTTCGACCCGGCTCGCGATCCGAACCCCCACCTCGCGTTCGGCGCCGGCATCCATTTCTGTATCGGCGCTCCGCTGGCGCGGCTCGAGCTCGAGATCTCGGTGCGCACCCTGCTGTCCCGGTTCCCACGCCTGGAGGTCGTGGAGGCGGTGCGCCGACCCACGTTCGTGCTCCGCGGGTTCGAGCGGCTGGTGGTCACCCCACGCGGCTGAATGCCCACAGGAAGTCGCCGAAGCCGCCGCGTGCGGTCAACGAGGCCGCGGCGCCGGCGCGTTCCAGCCCCCGCAGATAGGCCAGCGGCTCAGCGTGGGCGAGCTCGATGGGTGGGGTCTGGCCCAGGACGCCCAGACGCCGCAAGGCGGTGCGCTGGTCCACGAGCTCGGTGTGGACCAGGCTGTCCATGGCCACGTGAGCGGTCAGGTCACAGCTCCCGTCGGGGACGGCGGTCACCTGCCGGCCCGTGCGGTATGCCGTCAACGTGCCTTCCCGGGGGCGGTGGTCGCGGCGGTGGCCGTAGTCGATGGCGACCGCGAGCCCCGTGTCGAGGCGCTGCAGCAGACTCGACCAGGCGAGGTCACGAGACAGGCCGATCTCGACGCGCTCACCGGGACGCTCGCCGGGCCAATGGCTGCGGCTCCACTCGAGCTCACGGCCGGCGACCCGAGGTCCCCACGACTCCACCCCGGTGGGGTCGACGAGTCGGCACCGCAGCACCCCGTGCTCGTCGACCTGCGCCACTGCACAGGGGACGACGTCGAGCCACTCATGGGCGACGACGAGCGCGGACCTGAGGTGGGTGAGCTCCGGCGGAAGCCCGGGTCCGCCGGGGGAGACGAGCCACTCGACGACGCCTGGCAGCGCGGGTGGTCTCGGTACGACGTCGACGCCGGTGAGCCGCAACGACGGTTGCGCGGCGTGCAGGTGTGCGAGGAGCTCGCCGCGGCCTGCACCCACATCGACGACGTGGGTCAGCCCATGCTGGAGGGCCAGGGTGACGAGGGCCTCTGCGAGGATTCCGCCGGCGG
>DASYGI010000058.1:0-3497 GCA_035999925.1 Pedococcus sp. | reverse complement strand
TCGATCACGAACGATGGATTACGCCACATTCGTCATTTACACGGGGAGATTCATGTCTGCCATCGCTAGGTGGTGTTTTCGGCACCGGTTCGCGGTCATCGCGGCCTGGGCGCTTGTGCTGGTCGGCCTCGGCGCGCTGTCCCAGGCCGTCAAGAGCGACTACAACAACTCCTTCTCGCTGCCCGGCACGGGATCCACTACGGCCCAGCAACTGCTGACCAAGGCCATCCCGTCCCAGGCCGGCGACTCCGACACGATCGTCTGGCAGGTCAGCCACGGCACGGTGCGCGATGCGGCGGTCGCCACACGGATGAGCGGTGTCTTGGAGCAGATCGCGGCTATGCCCGAGGTCGCCGCCGTGGTCAGCCCGTATGGGCCGCACGGGGCCGCGCAGGTCAGCCGGGATGGCCGCACCGCCTACGCCACGGTCAACTTCGCCAAGCAGGCCAACAACCTGGCCAAGGCGGACATCACCCGGGTCATCGACGCCGCCGAGGCGGCCCGTGCGCCCGGGCTCAACGTCCAGCTCGGCGGCCAGGCCATCGAGCAGACCGAGCAGACGCCGCTGGGCGTCAGCTCGACGGTTGGCGTGCTCGCGGCCGCGGTGGTGTTGTTCATCGCGTTCGGTTCGCTGCTGGCGATGCTGCTGCCCATAGTCACCGCCATCGCCGGGGTCGGCGGCGGGCTGATGGCGATCACACCGCTGACCCACGCGATGAACGTCGTCGACTTCGCGCCGATCCTCGGCGCGCTGATCGGGTTGGGCGTGGGCATCGACTACGCCCTGTTCATCGTCACCAGGCATCGTCGCGGTCTGCGGTCGGGGCTCACCCCCGAGGCGGCGGCGGTCACGGCCATCGACACCTCCGGTCGCGCGGTGCTGTTCGCGGGCAGCACGGTATGCATCGCCTTGCTCGGCATACTGGTCCTGGGCGTCGGCTTCCTGAACGGCCTGGCAGTCGCCTCCGCTCTCACCGTTGTCTTCACCGTGCTTGCGGCGGTAACCCTGCTCCCCGCGCTGCTTGGCGTCTTCGGGATGCGTGTGCTGAGCCGACGGCAGCGGCGCCGACTGGTCGCCGCAGCTTCGGCGCCCGGTGCGGCGGGTGCGTGGGCGCGCTGGGCGCGCACAGTCGAACGCAGGCCGGCGGTCCTCGCCGCCGCGGCTGCAGCGGTCATGGTCGTCCTGGCGATCCCGGTGCTGAGCCTGAGGCTCGGCTCCTCCGACCAGGGCAACGACCCCTCGTCGACCACCACCCGCCAGGCGTATGAGCTGCTCGCCGACGGCTTCGGGCCGGGCTTTAACGGACCGCTGCTGCTGGTCACCCAGACCAGCTCGCCAGGCGACGTGACCGCGCTGAAGAGGCTGGAGGCCGAGCTGCCGACAGTGGCCAATGTGACAAACGTGACACCGGTGGCCGCGGCTCGCGGCGTCGATGTCATTCAGGTGACCCCAGGCACCTCGTCCGAGGCGAAGGCGACATCCGATCTCATCAGCACCTTGCGCAGCGATACCATCCCGGCCGCCGAGCGCGGCACGACGCTGCGGGTGTACATCGGCGGCGTGACCGCGACGTTCGCGGACTTCGCCACCGTGGTCAACGCCAAGCTACCGTGGTTCATACTCACCATCGTCGGGCTGAGCTTCCTGCTGCTGGTAGTGGCGTTCCGCAGCCTGCTCATCCCGGGGACCGCGGCGGCGATGAACCTGCTCGCCGCCGCGGCCTCGTTCGGGGTACTGACCGCGTTCTTCCAGTGGGGCTGGGGGACCGACGCGTTCGGCCTGGGCAAGGCCGGGCCTGTCGAGGCCTTCCTGCCGGTGGTGACGCTGGCCATCCTGTTCGGCCTGTCCATGGACTACCAGGTATTCCTGGTCAGCCGGATGAACGAGGAGTGGGTGCACGGGCGCCGAAACTCCGCTGCGGTGCGGACCGGGCACGTGGAGACCGCCCGGGTCATCACCGCAGCGGCGACGATCATGATCTGCGTGTTCCTTACGTTCTCGTTCCTGGGCTCGCGGGACGTCGCCGAATTCGGCATTGGGCTGGCCGCGGCGGTCGCGCTGGACGCGTTCATCCTGCGGACCGTGCTGGTCCCGGCCGCGATGCACCTGTTTGGTAACGCCAATTGGTGGCTGCCCCGCTGGCTTGACCGCCGCCTCCCGCACCTAGCCATCGAGTCCCCGGACCCCGCGGGCGAGCCAGCCCAGCCGCTGATAGCCGCCACCCGCTGATCAGGCCGCCGAAGTGAACGAATGTGACAATGTGTAATCTGTCGATGCACATTGTCACATTCTCATTTCGCTCTAGCCGCGACAGCCTGGATGACGGCCGCATTCCTGCCTAGTCGGCCATGAATCGCCGCGCTGACGTCAGCGCGGGCGTGCCGCCAGACGACCTTCGCTGGCCGCCCACGAGCAACGAGGACCTTCCTGTAGAAGCACTTGCATCAGAGCAGAGATAACAGCAAGAAGCGGAGAGTCCCGATCTGAGGTACCAGTAGGGGAGCAGTCCTAGGCGGAAGTGGGGAGACGGGAGCTGCCAAGAGCGATACATGGAGCCATCCGTCATGCAGGACACCCGAGCAACCTCCGTCTCCGGCGCGGCGAGCTCGGGACAGGAAGGTCGTCTACGTTCATCCTCCCGGGTTGAGCAGCTTCCAGTGGCCCTCGGAGACGACCTCGACGCTGCCGCCGGTCACCTTGATGGCGGTCTGAGCGTCGATGGCGTATGCCGGACCCTTTATCCCGGCGGCCCACCGTTCCGCCTCGGCCATGGTGTTGTCCGGACAGTCCGGGCTGTCGAGGTGCGGGAAGATGGAGAAATCGACGACTCCCAGCGTGCTGTCATCACCGGTGTGCGGCTTCCAGCCGACGAAGTCTTCCCCGATGCGGGGAGTCAGGACCATGCTCCCGGCACTGAGCCCGACGTAGACCGCCTCGCGCAGCGACGGGAGGAGGCCGGCCAGCCCAGACTCCCGCATCCAGTGGCACAGGTACAGCGCGTCGCCGCCGTTGACGAGGAGGGCGTCTGCCTCTCGGACCCAGGAGACCCAGCGTTCCTTGTCGATGCTGGGCAGGGCGGTGAGCTCCAGCACGCCCACTGACTTCCACCCCAACTCGGTCATGGGACTGGGGGACTGTCCGCTGATGAAACGCCATGGCCCGCCCGGATCCCCGTAAGGGCCCCCGTATCCCGCGGTGGGGATGCAGAGGGCACTGGCCTCGGCGATCGGTTTGCCCAGGAGATCGACCAGCGCCGCCAGAATGCTTGCGTTCCTGACACCGGAGTCGGTAAGGAGAAGCTTCATCACGCCACCCTAGAAGGGCGGTTCGGCTGCTGAGCAATTCCCATGCGTCGGTCACCGGGAGATCCTACAAGCCATTTCCGGAGTAGGTCTCATGGCTCGCTGCGGTCATCTCAGCAGACGGCCGCCGTAGTCGTTCACGGTGCGGAAGACGGCGGGCAGAAGTTCGACATCTTCCGTGAGACGGGACAATC
>DASYGI010000057.1:0-16029 GCA_035999925.1 Pedococcus sp. | reverse complement strand
GACGAGCAGGGTGGTGCTGGTCATCACCACGACGCCGAAGAAGGCGTGGAAGGGCATCGCCATGAACAGCTCGAGGATCCGCAGGACTGGGGAGGTGGTGCGCGGGCTGGGGTCGATCGCCATGATCGGCCAGAACAGCAGCAGCCCGACAGCTACGAAGTGCAGCAGCATCCAGTCGTGGCCCCACCAGGTCCGCATCGCCGCATCGAACACGGGGGTGAAGTACAGCCCATACAGGCTGGCAAGGAACAAGGGAAGGGTCAGCATCGGGGCCGTCAGCACCCGCAGCGCACGACTGTGCAGGACCCGCACGAGCCGGCGCCTGAGTCGACCGCCGGTCCCTCGGGCGGGCAACGCGCGCAGGCACAACGTGACGGGCGCACCCATGAGCAGCAGCAACGGGGAGAGCATGCTGAGAACCATGTGCTGGACCATGTGGACGCTGAACATCCGCATTCCGTAGCCGTTCACGGCGGTGCCCGTGACCGCCACCACCGTCAACAGACCCAACGTCCAACAGACCGAACGCCCCACGGGCCAGCGGTGGCCCCGACCGAGCAGCCGCACAACGCCGGCGGTGTACGCCAGCCACAGCATCAGGCACAGCACCGGCAGGACCGGGAGGGGCTGGGGATGCCACGCCAGCAGCGCGCCCAGCCGCGGCGGCCGAAGGGGCATCCACATCAGCGCCCCCATCGTGGCGCTCATGCCGGGCGTCACCTTCGGGTCTGCTGTCTGGTCACGCTGTTCACGCTGTGGGTGCTACTGAGGCCGGGTGTCGGGCGGTCAGGAGGGTGCGGTAGTCGAGCCATCCCACGACCACCCCTTCCGTGCTGAGGACGGGCAGGGCACTGGTGTCGTTGCGCGACAGTGCCTCCGTCGCGTTCTCGAGGGTGTCGGTCTCCCCGATGGTGGTCGGGATCTCGGTGACCAGGGCGGCGGCCGCCGCGTCATGTCGGCCGTCGGCCAGGGCGTCGGAGACGCCGCGGGCCGTGACCACACCGAGGTAGTCCCCCGTTTCGGCCAGTACGGGCAGGATGCCGAAGGGGGTGCCGGCCAGCGCGGCGGCGACCTCGGCCAGGGTCGCCCGCTCGGAGACGGCCGCGGGGACCGGGCCCATCACGTCACGAACCTGAACGCGGGGCTGCGGTGTCACGATCGCCTCCGGCCGGGCCAACGCGACTCCGCGGCGGCGCAGTTTGAGCGTGTAGATGGTGTCCGGTGAGAGCCGGTGGCTGATGCCCGTGGCGAGCACGATCGCCGCCATGAGCGGCAGGATGATGGTGTACTCGCCGGTCAGCTCGAACAGGATGATCACGGCCGTGATGGGGGCGCGAGCGGCCCCGGCGAACACCGCGCCCATGCCGATCAGACCGTAGGCGCCTACGGGGCCGGCGATGCCGGGGGCAAGTGCGTGGGCGGTCTGGCCGAACGCGGCGCCGAGCATCGCGCCGATGAACAGGCTCGGGGCGAAGACACCTCCGGAGCCGCCGATGCCGATCGTGAGGCTGGTGGCGACCATCTTGCCGACCATCAGCACTGCCAGAAACGCGACCGCATACCGGCCGTCCACGGCGTTGCCCAGGACCGGGTAGCCCACCCCGTACATCTGGGGAAGCACCAGCAGCAGCAGGCCCAGGACGACCCCGCCGACCGCGGGACGCAGCCATTCTGGACCACGCCACAGGCCGTCGCACAGGTCCTCTATCGCGTACAGGACCTTGGTAAACCCGACCCCGACACCACCGGCGACCAACCCCAACACGGCGAACAGCACATACTCCGCCGGGTGGCCCACGCTGAACGGCGGCAGACGAAGAAACGGGGTGTCGCCCAAGACCGCCCGACCGATGACGCTGGCCGCGACCGAGGCCAGGACGACCATGCCGAAAGACTGGGCGGTGAAGTCGGCCAGGATCAGCTCCATCGCGAAGAACACGCCCGCCAGCGGAGCATTGAACGTCGCGGCGATCCCGGCGGCGGCGCCGCAGGCCACCAGGACACGCAAACGGACCTCCGGCACCTTCAACAACCGCCCTGCCGTGGACCCCAGAGCAGAACCGATCTGCACGATCGGCCCCTCGCGACCTACCGAACCTCCACCCCCAATGCACAGCGCCGAAGCCAACGCCTTAACCGCCGCCACCTGAGGGGCGATCCGGCCCCCCCGGTGCGAGACCGCGAACATCACCTCAGGCACGCCATGCCCGCGAGCCTCCCGGGCGAAGAAATGCACCAACGGCCCGTACAGCAACCCGGCCACGACGGGCACCAGCACCACGAACCACCGCCCCAGCCCAGGCAGCGACGGGTTGGCCGCCCCCGGCACGGCCGCATAGTCCGCATGGCCGGAGAACAGCAGCGTGAAGACCCGGATCAGCCAACGGAACAACACAGCGAAACCGGCCGCCGCAGCCCCCACCGCCAACGAGAGCGCCAGCAGCCCAGAGTTCGACGTGCGCAGCGCCACGCCAATGTTGCCCGGCATACCCCCGATGCGGCGGCCCGATCGGGCTGTCGGGAACTCCTCGTTGATTGGGCGCGGCAGGGGTAACGTCATGAATTGCATCATGCAATACTTGCAGTAGCCAACACAAGCGGAGGTCAGGACATGGCGGCGGAAAGGCGGGCCGGGCAGGCCACGGCGAAAGCAGCAGACGAGGGCGTGGACGAACTGGTCACGACGATATTGACTGCGTCGCGGGTGCTGGTGGGAGTGTCCGCGCGGTCGCTGGCTGAGGTCGAGGACACCGTCACCCTCAGCCAGTTCCGAACCCTGGTGGTCTTGCGCGGCCACGGCCAGACCCGGCTCAACCGGCTCGCGGAACGCCTCGGCGTCGGCCCGTCGACAGCGTTGCGCGCCGTCGACAGGCTCATCGCGGCAGGGCTCGTGGTCCGCCGCGAGAACGAGGTCGACCGGCGCGAGGTGGTCATCGGTCTGACACCACACGGCACTGACCTGGTCGATACCGTCACGGCTCGGCGTCGGGCGGCGATCAAGGACATCGTCAGTGCCATGCCCGCCCAAAAGTCACGGGCACTCGTAGACGCCCTCGACGCGTTCTCGCAGGCAGCCGACGAGCCGGTCGCCGTCGCCGACCCAGCAACTCTCCTCGGCTGGTAACCAAAGCCCGCTAGGTTCCCGACGACACGGACCTCATCCTGACTCTGGACAGCTGACGAAGCGCTTCGGGGGAGTCCCGGGCGCCGTGTCATCCATCGAGTGGAGCCAGCGTGTACCCACCTAGCAGAGTCGGACAATTGGTCGCCGCTGCTGCCGCCGCTGCTGCGACATCGGTGAGGACTTTCTTCACATGGCTCAAGCGCGGCTCCGCCGCGAGGCGCGGGGCCCCGCGATGGGACCCCGCGCTCCGGGCGCTTCGCGCCCTCTGCGCACCCCACCGCACCCCGCGCCAAACACGTGAAGCGGCGCCCCGGACCAGTTCCAGGACGCCGCTCTCAACTCGGGCGATCAGCACCGTCTACTGCGCTGATGAGGGCAGGGGCTAGCGCGTGCCTGGCTGCCGTATGCCCCAGCCGTCACCGGGGAAGCCGGTCGAGCTCTCAGCCCCGCTTGGCTGGCCTCCGTACCGGCATCGCAGCCGGTCGCCTCCCAGCAACTGGAGTTCCAGGTCACTGCGCAGACCCGCGTCGTGCCCTCCCGGGGCTGTGGCACAGGGGTGGCACACCAGTTTGAAAACCACCCCGGAACGGCGTCAGCCAACCACCACCAACCGAGCACGAAACCGGGAAGTATGCCTCCTGACCTGCGACTTCGGGATTTCTCATAATCCGTCGGTCGTCGGTTCAAGCCCGACCTGCCCCACCGCGTCTTGATCGACCAGAGACGTCGGTGTCGGCAGACTGCCCGCGGTCCGCGCCCGGCACCTCTCCGTCAGATGCACGAGGCGCCCTCGTCCCTTCTGCTGAAGCCTGTATGGGCACAGGGGCCGGGACAGGCGCCACATGGGGCGCGCATGAGCAGGGTGAAGCGTGGGCGAAGGGTCGACTCCCGCGCAATGACAGTGCCCCCGTCCACGGACGAGGGCACTGTCTTGATGTCGGGTGGCCTACCCGCCCCGGTAGAGTTTGGAGGCCAAGGTGCGGGACTGCCACATCAGG
Source organism: Pedococcus sp. (assembly GCA_035999925.1). Classification (GTDB taxonomy): domain Bacteria; phylum Actinomycetota; class Actinomycetes; order Actinomycetales; family Dermatophilaceae; genus Pedococcus. The sequence continues at coordinate 11,907 of DASYGI010000057.1, read as the reverse complement.
GTCAGGCAGGGCCACAGGTATGACACGTCATACCGGATGGGTTGAGACGTGACAGAAGACATGACCACAGACCCAAACTCGGCACCGTCCGACGACATCGCCACCAAGCCGTCAACGGCCGGGACGAGCTCCCCCACGCCGCTCGCCCCACGACTCACGCGGGCCAGCGCCATCTGGGTGGCAACCGGCGCCTCCCTCGTGCTGCTGATCTTGCTCATCGTCTTCATGCTGCAGAACTCCACGAAAGTCGGGCTTCATTTCCTGGGCCTGTTCGGCACCATCCCGTTGGGGCTGGCTCTGCTCATCGCTGCTGTGGGAGGCGGGGTGCTTGTCGGCATCGCCGGGATGGCCCGAGTGACCCAGCTGCGCTGGATCGCTCGACGGACCAGGCGGACCAGCTCCGGTACCTAGAACGGCCCACGGAAAGCGCCTGTTCATCGCAGTATCCGCGTCCACACCCCCAACGACCCCCGGACGCGGATACTGCTCCCTCGACCATGAGCCTGCGCCTTTTGGACCAGGAGCGCCATAGCCCAGATGAGCCATGGGCGTTGCGGTCGCGGCATGGCAGCATGCCGTCTCGCGTGCCCCTTCAACCGCGACCCCCCACCGTTGAGGGGGCACGCCCCTCAGGCGTGGTAGGCCAGCCAGGTCAACCCGATCGCCCCGGTCGTCATCACTGCTACCGCAAGCGTGGTCAGATAGAACGAGGCCTTGTGGGCCAGAAGAGGCCCAGGGGACGGCCGGCTGGCGGCACGGGCGGGGAGCAGGGTCTGAGGCGATGTCACGCGCCAACCGTAAGTGCGACAGTGTCCTGCGGCTGGGAGGCTTGGGACGTTCTGACCGTTTGGACGAGGCCCAGTCTCATCCGCTGCTCAGGCGCCGGCGGCCGTCAGGATTCCGTCGGTGAGGAAGCCCAGGAAGAGACCGCCCAGGATGCACCAGGTGGTGAGCTCCTTCATGCCCGTGCGCCGGGCCACCGACAACAGCTCGATGACGACATAGAGCACCGATCCAGCAGCCAGGCCGAGGAAGGCGATCGCCAGCGTGTCGTTGACGACGCTCTGGCCAACCAGCGTGCCGACGAAGGTCGGGCCACCCCCGATCAGGCCGAGCAGCGCCAGCCGACCCCACGAAGGGCGCTCGGAATCGCCAGCCAGGGGCGCCACGATCCCAAAGCCCTCGGTGGCGTTGTGTAGCGCGAAGCCAATCACCAACAGCAGCGCCAGGGAGAGCTGGCCACCGGCGGCCGAGTTCCCGATGGCCAGCCCCTCGGCGAAGTTGTGTAGACCGATGCCCACCGCGATCATCATGGCCAGGTCGGCCGCGGTGGACCGGGCGGCGGTCGGAACCATGCCGGGGTCGGGGACCGGGACCACCGGCGACGCAGAGGATCCCGAACCAGGCGCGCCGCCCCCGACGGTGACGGGAACCGGCCCCACCGGGGTCATCGCCGCAGATCGCGCGCGTCGTGCGGCCATCAGCTTGTCGTAGTAGACGAGGCCAGCCATGCCGAGGACCAACCCGATGGTCATCACGACGAACCCGACCACGGAGGTCCCCCACTTGTGGTCGGTGAGCGCCACGTCGATGGGGTCCCAGGCATGCGTCAGGATGTCCCAGACCAGGAAGATCAGGATGCCGATCGCGGTGCCGTTCAGCCCGGCCTTGATCCGAGGGGCGGGCTTGCGCAGCCGCCCCACGGGCAGACCAAGGAAGATGGTCAACCCGGCGACGGCACCCAACAGGGCAATCTGAATACCTGACATGCGACAGAACTCCATGGGATCAGACACGCTCAACAGTTAGGTGAGCCTTGCCTTCCTAGTATGCATGACGAGGTGGGGGGCCTGGCAAACCCGAACCGCACGGCCAACGCGGTCCTACGTCTAACGCCCTCCGTCATCCGGCTTAGCCCCTCATGCCGGAAATGCACCCTGGTGAGTCATGGCAGCCGATACCTGCCAAGCCCACACTGAAGTCGTGGAGATCGTCCTGTTCAGCCCGTGGCCACCCGTGAGTGGTCACGTCACCGCCTGCGCGGGCACGGTGGAGTTCGTCGACGATGGCCGCCACGACTGCGTGCTTCCCGACCGTCGCCGCATCTGCCGGGTGCGGTCGGTCGAGACCGGCGTCGAGTGCTGGGCCTACCTCGACGAGCTCACGGTGCAGCACGTCGCCTGAGCGACGCCTCGACCACTGAGGCAGCGATCAGTCACCCTCCGGGTGAACTGAACGGCCGGCTCAACGGGTAGGTTTCCGGACATGACGGAGCCGCTTGTCGTCCTCACTGGGGTCAACAAGCATTTCGGTGACCTCCACGTCCTTCGCGATATCAACCTGACCATCGGGACGGGCGAGGTCGTCGTCGTCATCGGCCCGTCGGGGTCGGGCAAGTCGACGCTGTGCCGCACGATCAACCGGCTGGAGACCATCGACTCGGGCACCATCACGATCGACGGCACCCCGCTGCCCGACGGCGGCAAGGAGCTGGCCGCGCTGCGTGCCGAGGTCGGGATGGTCTTCCAGTCGTTCAACCTGTTCGCGCACAAGACGATCCTGGACAACGTCACCCTGGGGCCGACCCGGGTCCGCACGACGCCGCAGCCCGAGGCCGAGCAGCGTGCCCTGGCCCTGCTCGAGCGGGTGGGGGTGGCCGAGCAGGCGGAGAAGTTCCCACCGCAGCTGTCCGGCGGCCAGCAACAGCGGGTGGCTATTGCCAGGTCGCTGGCCATGGACCCCAAGGTGATGCTCTTCGACGAACCCACCTCGGCCCTCGACCCCGAGATGATCACCGAGGTGCTCGACGTCATGGTGGGACTCGCCAAGGACGGCATGACCATGGTCGTGGTGACCCACGAGATGGGCTTCGCCCGGCGGGCTGCGAGCAGGATCGTCTTCATGGCCGACGGGCAGATCATCGAGGAGAGCGACCCTGAGACCTTCTTCACCGCCCCGGCCACCAGCCGTGCCAGAGACTTCCTCGGCAAGATCCTTGAGCACTGACCGTCGTCCCCGGCGCCGAGAGGCGACCAGCAGGAGCCCGCACTCCACTGGACGCCGACCGGCGTTGAGCCGCGCCCTGGCCACCGCGCTCGCCCTGGCCACCTCGCTGGCGCTGGTCGGCTGCACCGGGCCGGGCGCGCGCGCAGCGGGCGGTGGCAGGTTCGTCATCGGGATCAAGTTCGACCAACCGGGCCTCGGGCTGCGCACGGGGTCGAGGTTCACCGGGCTCGATGTCGCCGTCGCCACGTATGTCGCCGAGCAGCTCGGTCACCAGCCCTCGGACATCAGCTGGGTGCAGGCGCCGTCGGCGCAACGGGAGACCCTCCTGACCACCGGCCAGGTGGACATGGTCGTCGCGTCGTACTCGATCACGGACCAGCGCAAGGAGAAGGTCTCGTTCGCGGGCCCCTACTTCGTCGCCGGGCAGGACCTCCTGGTGCGCAGCGACGACACCTCGATCACCGGGCCCGACACCCTCACCGGCAAGAAGCTGTGTTCGGTGACCGGGTCGACGTCCGCCCAAAGGGTCACCGAGAAGTACCCCGGAGTCCAGCTCCAGGAGCTCGGCACGTACTCCCAGTGCATGACTGCGTTGCTGTCCTCCGGCGTGGACGCCGTCACCACCGACAATGTCATCCTTGCGGGGTATGCCGCACAGCCGGCCTATGCGGGCAAGGTCAGGGTGGTCGGCAAGACCTTCTCGGTCGAGCGGTACGGGATCGGCCTGCGCAAGGGCGAGCTCGCGACCTGCGAGAAGGTCACAGCAGCGATCACGAAGATGATCGCCACGGGCGCGTGGCAGCACGCCGTGGAAGCGAACCTCGGGCCCGAGGGGTTCCGGATCGACCGGACGACCAACCCACCCAAGCAGGACGCCTGCTCCTCACCAGGGCCCTCCTCATGACCACGGCATGACAAAGGCCCCCGAGCGGCGATTGCGCGACTCAGAGGCCTTGTGTTTGCTCCCCCGGTTGGACTCGAACCAACAACCTGCCGATTAACAGTCGGCTGCTCTGCCAATTGAGCTACAGGGGAATGTCCGGGGCGTTCCAGCCCGCGGCGCTGCGCAACCATAGCAAAGGATTGCGGCAGTTCTGAAAACGGCAGGGTGCACGGGCCGCGAGGTCAGTCGAGGCCCACCTGCTCGCGCAAATCGGCCAAAGCCTCGGCGGTCGAGGCAGCCATCACATCGTCGTCCGGTCGCACCCCGCGCCCAAGGACCACCTGCTCGACCAGGTCGCCGGTGGCCAGGTTCTGCCGGATCACCACCCGGGCGTTGCGTCGAGGGCCGAGCTCCACGCGCTGGGCGATGACGACGCTGGCCTGCACCCGCTCGCGCACCGTCTCGGGCACGAGGGTGGCGTCGCCCAGCGTCCACTGCCGCGGAGTGCTGCCGTCCACCCAGGTCACGGTGAGCTGGCCCAGCTCTGACGACCAGGTGCCGGCATCCACCTCGTGCCACGGTCGGGCCAGCTGCCGCTGCCCGGCTGCGTCCACGGCATACAGGTGGTGGTTGGTGGCCACCACCGTCGCACCGAGCTGCTCGCGCCCCCAGGCGAGGACCCGCTCCCCGGCCCCCAGCTCGAGGGCGTTCAGGATCGGGGCCGGGAGCCGAGCCGGGCGCCGTAAGGAAAAGGCCATCAGCTCGCCCGGTCGCGGAGCTGGGCCAGCTGGCGCTGGAGATCCTGGAGCTCACCGGCGAGGGTGCGAGCGGTTGAGGGGTCGGTATGCGGGTCGCTCGCCATCCGACGCATCGTCGACATGGCCTCGGCAATCCGGCTGTTCAGCGACACTTCCTGGACCCTCGCGAGCAGGCTGTCGATGTATCGGCGCTCGGGTAGGCCCGTCCCCCGGTCCATCCGGGTGGGCAGGTCCGCCACCGCCAGCTCGGCGACCAAGCCCCGAACCGCGAGCGGAGCCGCTTCGGCGACCATGTCCGCCCACGCACGCGCAGACAGGCCCTTCCTCGGGCCGCCGACACTGCGCACCCCGTCGAACACGACGCGGTGGGCCGGCGCGGTGAACGCGTCCGGCGCCACGGCGTCGATGTCTTCCGTGGAGAAGCTGTCCGGATACTGCAACAAGGTCTGCAGTAGCTGGCGCTCTGCGAACACCACCGGGTCCCGCAGGTTGGGCAAGGGAAGGGCGGCCCTGGCCTCTTCGGGCGATGGCTCGGGCACGCTGTCGGCGTCCGGACGGGACGGGTTGCCCTGCTCTGTCTTGTCATCGCGCGTGGCCATCCGACCCGCCCTGGCCACCTCGGCCTGCACCTGCTCGACCTCGACGCCGATCAGGCCCGCCACAGTGCGCACGTACTCCGGTCGCATCGAGCTGTCGCGGATCGAGCTGACGATGGGCGCCACGGCCCGCATGCCCTGGACCCGGCCCTCGGCAGTCCCCAGCTCGAACCGCCGCAAGGTCGTCCGGACCGCGAACTCGAACAGCGGCACGGCATCCTCGACGAGATGGCGCACGGCGTCGTCGCCCTTGGCGATCCGCAGCTCGCACGGGTCCATGCCGCCGTCGGCGACGGCGACGAAGGACTGGGAGGCCCACCGCTGGTCCTCGCCGAACGCGCGCATGGCCGCCTTCTGTCCGGCGGCGTCCCCGTCGAAGGTGAAGACGACCTTGGCCGGTGCGAGGTCCGCCTCGTCACGCATGATCCGGCGCAGCACCTTGATGTGGTCGATACCGAACGCCGTGCCGCAGGTGGCTACCGCACCCTCGATACCCGCAAGATGGCAGGCCATGACGTCGGTGTAGCCCTCGACGACAACGGCTCGGCGCTCGCTGGCGATGGACTTCTTCGCGGCGTCCAGGCCGTATAGCACGCTGGACTTCTTGTAGATCGGGGTCTCTGAGGTGTTCAGGTACTTGGCTGCGATCCGGTCGTCGTCGAACAGCCGACGAGCCCCGAACCCCACGGTGTCTCCGGTGATGTCGTGAATGGGCCAGACCAGCCTGCCTCGGAAACGGTCGTACAGACCACGGCTGCCGCGCCCGGACAGGCCGCCGAGGGTGACCTCGTCATCGGTGAACCCTTTGGCGCGCAGGTGCCGCGAGAGCTCCTCGCCGCCGCGCGGGGCGAAGCCGATGCCGAACCGGCGCGCCGCCTCGCTGTCGAAGCCGCGTTCGCGCAGGAAGTCCCGTCCAGCGCGTGCCTCGGGCGAGTTGAGCAGGGCGTGATGGTAGAACTCCTGCGCCACCCGATGGGCCTCCAGCAGCCGGGAGCGCCGCCCGAGGCTCTCCCCGTCGCGGGCCCGGGGGGCGCCACCCTCCTCGTAGTGCAGCTCCATCGACAGCTTCTGGGCGAGCCGCTCGACCGCCTCGGTGAAGCTCAGGTGCTCGACCTTCTGCACGAAGGAGATGACGTCCCCGCCTTCACCGCACCCGAAGCAGTGGTACGCCCCGACCGTGCCGCGGACGGTGAACGACGGCGACTTCTCGTCGTGGAACGGGCACAGCCCCTTCATCGAGCCGGGGCCGGCGGGTCGCAGCGTGACGTGCTCTCGCACGACGTCCTCGATCGACGACCGCTCTTTGACGAGCGCGATGTCGTCGGCCTTGATCCGACCCGCCACTGGCCCTCCTGTTCGCCGCCGAGTCTAGGTGCTGGCCGCCGCCGGGTGCGGGTGGAGTCCCCAGAACGCGCTCACCAGCTGGGCTCAGCTCCAGCGGGCGTGGAGCAGCATGGCGCGAATGTCCGTGAGCGAGGCCACCTGGTCGACCACGACTCGCAGCGCCGCGCCGTCGGAGTCGGCGGCCTTCCAGTCGGCAAGTAGATCGGGGTCGAGCCGGCGAACCGGGTCCTCCTGGTAGGCCGTCACCAGGTCCCGGACCACCGCCCGTTGCTCGGTCAGCACGTCGACGCGCTCCTGCGCGTGCATGACGAAGTGCGCGGCGACCGCCTTGAGGACCGCGCACTCGGCTCGGGTCGTGTCGGGGACCACGAGGTCGGCGGCATACCGAGTGAGCGGCCCGTCACCGTGCCGCGCCCGGGTGGCGTCCTCGACCGCGACGACGAACCGTCCGATCAGCCGTGAGGTCATGTCCTTGAGCGCTGCCCGGTCCGCGCGCGACCCGTCGTATGCCGTGGGCACCGTCCCGGTCGCCAGGACCCGTTCCAGCGCGGCGCCCAGCGCGTCGGTAGTCAGGTCCGCGGCATACAGCCCGGTCGCCACCGCGAGCACGCTGTCGACGTCGAAGGGGTCGCGTAGCCGCCGCAGGTCGAGCCTTCCCGAGGCGATCGCATCCTCCACGTCGTGCACCGAGTACGCGACGTCGTCGGACCAGTCCATGACATCCGCCTCGATGCAGCGCTGCCCTGCTTGCCGACCCATCCGGTACCAGTCGAACACCGGCAGGTCGTCGTCATAGACCCCGAACTTCGCTGTGGGAGTAGGCGCCTCGGCCCGGGTCCAGGGGTACTTCGTGGCGGCGTCGAGGCTGGCTCGGGTCAGGTTCAGTCCCGCCGGCCGCCCATCGGGGTGGATCCGCTTCGGCTCCAGGCGAGTCAGGAGCCGCAGGGTCTGCGCGTTCCCCTCGAAGCCGCCGATGGCCGCAGCCACAGCGTCGAGAGCCTGCTCGCCGTTGTGTCCGAACGGCGGGTGACCGAGGTCGTGGGCCAGGCAGGCGGTGTCGACGACGTCGGCGTTGCACCCCAGGGCTGCGCCGAACTCGCGCCCGATCTGGGCGACCTCGAGTGAGTGGGTGAGCCGGTTGCGCACGAAGTCGTCGTCACCCGGCTGGACCACCTGGGTCTTGGCCGAGAGCCGACGCAACGATGCCGAGTGGACCAGACGGGCCCGGTCACGAGCGAAGTCGTCCCGGTCAGCGCGCTTGAGGACCGGGTCCTCGTGTACCCAACGCTGCCGGTCCACGTCGCCGTACGTCACCGCTCGACTCTAGGGCCCCCATCCGCCCCGGACGCAGCGCGGGCCGCGGCTGCGGCGCGCTCGACCCATCTGGGCTGCTCGCCGTAGCGCTGGCTCGGGATGAGCCGACCGGCGGCGCTGTCCTCCAGGAGCTGCGTCATCCGCTTGTCGCGGGTGGCCTCCTGCTTGGCGGTCATGACCCAGTTGATGGCGATCTTGCGGTACGACGCGGTGGTCTGCGCCCAGAAGGCGGTCGCCGCGGGGTGGGCCGCCAGGCGCTCGGCGAATGGTGCGCTGAACTCCAGCTCGCCCTGCTCGTAGGAGTAGATGCCCGACCGCTCCGGACGGCGTCTCGCATAGGCCGCCAGCCCGGGCGGTCTCATCCGCCCCTGCGCGGTGAGCCGTTCGACGGCGGCGATGTTGATCGCACTCCAGGTGCTGCTGGGCTTGCGTGGGGTCCAGCGCTGTCGCACCGAGTCCTCGTCGATGCGCTGGACGACCGAGTCGATCCAACCCCAGCAGAGCGCCTCGATCACCGCCTGCTCCCAGGTGAGCCCGCGGTCCCCCACGTGCTTCTTGTACAGGCCCATCCAAAGCTCGGGGGCCGTGTCGTGGTTGGCCTGCAGCCACGCGGCGAACTCCTCCGGTCCGTCGAAGAACGTCGCTGGGCGCTCAGGGGTGCCGCCCGGTGTCCCGATCATGGGGCTAACTAACCACCTGACACCGACAGCTCGGCGCCAGCCACCGCCTCGCGGGAGGAGTCGTCGAGCGACTGGGAGTCCAGCCACCCGTCCGGGAGCGCGACGCGACGCGGCGAACCCGCACGCCCACGCTGTCCCTCGGCGGCCTCACCGGGCCACGGCGCGCTCGCATCCATGGACGCCGCCAACCGGTCCAGCGACTCGAGGGAGTCGACCAAGGCCAGCTGGTAGCGGACGGTCGAGCCGGCCGGGAATCCCTTGAGGTACCAGGCGATGTGCTTGCGGATGTCCCGGCAGGCCTTGTACTCGTCGCCGTAGAAGTCGACCAGGTACTCGGTGTGACGGCGCATCGTGGCCACCACCTCACCCAGGGTCGGTTGCACTCGCTCGGGAGTCCCCGCAAAGGCCGCGGCGAGATCGGTGAAGAGCCACGGGCGGCCCAGACAGCCGCGCCCCACGACGACGCCGTCGCAGCCCGTTTCGACCGTCATGCGGACCGCGTCCTCGGCGGACCAGATGTCTCCGTTGCCCAGTACCGGAATGGTGCTCACGGTCTCCTTGAGCCGGGCGATGGCCGTCCAGTCCGCCTCTCCCGAGTACGCCTGCGAGGCCGTCCGTCCGTGCAGCGCGACGGCGGCCACCCCCGCGCGCTCCGCGATCAGACCCGCCTCCAGGTAGGTGAGGTGGTCGTCGTCGATCCCCTTGCGCATCTTGACCGTCACCGGCACGGCATACGGACTCGCCTCGCGGACGGCGGACGTGACGATGGCCTCGAAGAGGTCGCGCTTCCAGGGCAGTGCCGCTCCCCCGCCCTTACGGGTGACCTTGGGGACCGGGCACCCGAAGTTGAGGTCGACGTGGTCGGCGCGATCCTCGGTGACGAGCAGGCGGACCGCCGCAGCCACCGTGTCCGGGTCGACTCCGTACAGCTGGATCGACCGCGGGCTCTCCTGCGGGTCGTGCTCGATCAGGCGCATGGTCTCGGAGTTCCGCTCCACCAGCGCGCGAGAGGTGATCATCTCGCTGACGTACAGCGAGGTGGCGCCGCTGGCTCCACCGGCCGCAAGTCCCTGGTTGCCGTACTCACGGCACAGCTTGCGAAAGGCGCGGTTGGTGATGCCAGCCATCGGCGCCAGCACTACGGGCGACTCGATGGTGTGCGGGCCGATCTGCAGCGGCGGGAGCACCGGGGCGGAGGTCGTCGTGGCGGGTGTCATGGCCTCCGTATTCTCGCATCTGCATGCTTGACTGGCCGAATGCGCGCACTCGTCGACGCCGAGGCTTTGCTCTCCCAGCTGGCAGACGTCGTGGTCGTCGACGTCCAGTGGAACCTCACGACCGCCAGCGGACCCCCCGGGCGGGACCTCTATACCGCCGGCCACCTACCCGGCGCGCACTTCGTCGACCTCGACGCCGAGCTGGCTGGTCCTCCCGGCCCTGGCGGCCGCCACCCGCTGCCGACGGCCCACGCGGTCCAGGAGGCGCTGAGGCGGTGCGGCGCGCGCCCAGACTCCCCCATCGTGGTCTACGACCAGGGTGGATCGTATGCCGCGGCGCGGGCCTGGTGGGTCTTCCGGTACTTCGGTGCCACCGACGTTCGCGTGCTCGATGGTGGCCTGGCCGCCTGGCGGGAGGCGGGCGGTCCGACGACCACCGAGGTGCCCGGACCCGGCGCCGGCGACTTCGAGGCCCATCCGGGCGGCCTTCCCGTGCTCGACGCCGAGGCAGCGGCCGCGGTGGCCCGCGACGGCATACTCCTCGATGTCAGAGCCGCCGAGCGCTTCCGCGGCGAGGTCGAGCCGATCGACCCGGTCGCCGGCCACATCCCAGGCGCGCTGAGCGCACCGGTCACCGACACGCTGTTGCCCGACGGGCGGATGCGCACCCAGGAGGAGCTGCGGGCCCGCTTCGCCGAGCTTGGGGTCGGCGAACACCGCCCGGTCGGCGCCTACTGCGGCTCCGGGGTCACGGCGGCCCAGGAGGTGCTCGCGCTGCACGAGGCGGGCATCGCGGCGGCGCTGTACGTCGGGTCGTGGAGCGACTGGATCACCGACCCACGACGGCCCGTCGCGACAGGCGACGGGACCTAGAGCCAGCCGAACTCGTCGGCGATCCGAACCGCGTCGGCCCGGTTGCGTGCCAAGGTTTTGCCGATGGCCGAGGAGAGGTGGTTGCGGACGGTGCCCTCGGACAGGCTGACCTGGCGGGCGATGTCGGCCACTGACCCACCCGAGCGCGCCGCGACCAGCACCTGGGTCTCGCGGGCGGTCAGCGGGGAGTCACCGCCGGCGAGCGAGTCGGCGGCCAGCGCGGGGTCGACCACCCGGAGGCCAGCGTGGACCCGACGGACCGCCTCGGCGAGCTGGCGCGCGGGCGTGTCCTTGACGACGAACCCGCCCGCCCCAGCCTGCAAGGCCCTGCGCAGGAACCCGGGCCGCCCGAACGTCGTGACGATCAGCACCCGGGTCGTGGGCACGGCTTCGCGCAACGCCGCCGTCGCCGCGATCCCGTCGAGACCGGGCATCTCGACGTCGATCAGAGCGACGTCTGGCTGGGTCTGCTGTGCGGCAGCGACGACCTCGTCCCCGCGGCCCACCTCTGAGACGACCTCCATGTCTGGCTCAAGACCGAGCAGGGTCGCCAAAGCCCCACGAACCAGGGCCTGGTCGTCCGCAAGGAGCAGCCTGATCGTCATGCTTGCGCCCGGAGGTCAACGCTGTCATCGGCATCGAGCCGCGGTCCCAGCGCCGTCACCGACAGCTCGAACCCGTGCGGGTCCACGGCCCTGGTCTCCAGGCGTGCCCCCACTGCGCTGGCCCGCTCCCGCAACCCGATCAGGCCGCTGCCGGGACTGCCCGGGAGCTGTCCTGAGCCGTTGTCGGAAATGGTGATGCCGTCGCTGCGCAACACCACCCGGCAGGTCGTCGCACCGCTGTGCCGAACGACGTTGGTCACGCCCTCGCGCAGCGTCCAGGCGCACACCTCGCGTAGCGGGCTGCCGACCGCGTCAGCGGCCGACGGAAGGTCCGCCTCGATCCCCGCCGCGGCCAGGGTTGCCCGAGCGCGCGCGAGCTCGGCGGGCAGGGAGATCTCACGGAACCCGGCGACGGCCTGACGCACGTCCGCCAGGGCATCGCGCGCCAAGCGTTCGACATCGGCGACCTCGGCGCGGGCGCGCTCCGGACTGACGTCCAGCAGTCGCGAGGCCAGCTCGGCCTTCACGGTGATGACAGTCAGGCTGTGCCCCAGGATGTCGTGGACGTCGCGCGCCATCCGGTGGCGTTCCTCCTGGATGGCAAGCCGGGCGTTCTCCTCGCGGGCCTCGC
>DASYGI010000056.1:0-5547 GCA_035999925.1 Pedococcus sp. | reverse complement strand
CGCTCCACGTCGACGACATCGATTCCGACGCCCACGATCATCGGCTGAGCGCACCCTGGTCGGCGACGGTCATGGACGTGCTCCCTCGACGGTGAGCGGTCACTCGACGGTGACCGACTTGGCGAGGTTACGCGGCTGGTCGACGTCGAGCCCCTTGGCGGTCGACAGGTGCAGGGCGAAGACCTGCAGGGGAACGACGGTGAGCAATGGTGCGAGCAACGGAGACGTGGCAGGGACGCGGATGACCTCGTCGGCGAACGGCACGACGTCCTCGTCGCCCTCCTCGGCCACCACCAGGGTGCGGGCGCCTCGGGCGCGGATCTCCTGGATGTTCGAGACGACCTTCTTGTGCAGCTCGTGGGGCGTGCCCGGACCGGGAACCACGATGAAGACCGGCTGCCCCGCCTCGATCAACGCGATGGGACCGTGCTTGAGCTCGCCGGCCGCGAATCCCTCGGCGTGGATGTACGCCAGCTCCTTGAGCTTGAGGGCCCCCTCGAGGGCGACCGGGTACCCCACGTTGCGGCCCAGGAAGAGCACCGAGCGGGTGTCGGCCATGAACCGGGCGATCTCCTTGACCCGGTCCATCCGGCCCAGCAGCTCCTCGAGCTTGGCCGGGATCTCGTGCAGCTCCTTCATGACGCCCTGGGCGTCGTCGGCGAACGTGCCGCCGCGCAGCTGGGCGAGGTACAGACCGAGGATGTAGCACGCGGTGATCTGGGCGAGAAATGCCTTGGTCGAGGCGACCGCGATCTCGGGGCCGGCGTGGGTGTAGAGGATGGCGTCCGACTCACGCGGGATGGTCGAGCCGTGGGTGTTGCAGATCGACAGCGTGATGGCGCCGAGCTCGCGGGCGTGCTTGACCGCCATCAGGGTGTCCATGGTCTCGCCCGACTGGCTGATGCTGACCACCAGCGTCCGCTCGGTGGCGATGGGGTCGCTGTACCGGAACTCGTGGGCGAGGGCGACCTCCACGGGGATGCGGGTCCAGTGCTCGATCGCGTACTTGGCAACCATGCCCGCGTAGGCGGCGGTCCCGCAGGCCACGATGATGATCCGGTCGACCTCGCGCAGCTGGTCCTCGGTGATCGACATGTCGTCGAGCACCAGTCGACCCTCGGAGTCCGTCCGCCCCAGCAAGGTGTCGCCGACCGCGTGCGGCTGGTCGTTGATCTCCTTCTCCATGAACGTGGCATAGCCGCCCTTCTCGGCGGCCGCGGCGTCCCAGGTGACCTCGTAGTGCTTGCCTTCCGCCGGCGTGCCGTCGAAGTTGATCACCGCGTAGGAGTCGGGGGTGATCGTGACGATCTGGTCCTGACCGAGCTCGAGTGCCTTGCGGGTGTGGCCGATGAACGCGGCCACGTCGGAGCCGAGGAAGTTCTCGCCCTCGCCGAGGCCCACGACCAGCGGGCTGTTGCGCCGGGCGCCCACGACGACCCCCGGGCTGTCGGCATGGACGGCCAGCAGGGTGAAGGCGCCCTCCAGTCGGTTCACCACGGCCTTCATGGCCTGGGTGAGGTCACCGGCCGCTTCGTACTCGCGGGCCAGCAGGTGAGCCGCCACCTCCGTGTCGGTCTCGCTGGCGAACTCCACTCCCTCGGCGACCAGGGACTTCTTGAGCTGGTGGAAGTTCTCGATGATGCCGTTGTGGATCAGGGCGAGCTTGCCGTCCGCGCCACCGCGGTGCGGGTGGGCGTTCTCGTCGGTGGGACCTCCGTGGGTGGCCCAGCGGGTGTGCCCGATGGCCGTGGTGGACCCGGGCAGCTCCTCGGTGTCCAGCGCCGCGCGCAGGTTGACCAGCTTCCCGGCCCGCTTCTCGCTGGCGATCCCGTCGGCGGTGACCAAGGCGACCCCGGCTGAGTCGTAGCCGCGGTACTCCAGCCTGGCCAGGCCCTCCATGACGACGTCGAGCGCCGTGCCGTCCGCCTTCGGACCGACGTATCCCACGATTCCGCACATGCGCAGCAGCCTAACCGCCGAGTGCCGTCCACAAGGCATCAGACCTGGTGGGCCAGAATGGCGCGGGTGAACCACCCCGCGAACGGCAACGGCGCCCTTCCCTCGCCCTATGTCGAGATGGACCGTGCCGCCTGGGCGCGGCTGCGTCAGAACCAGCCCCTGAGTCTGGACGCAGCCGATGTGGCCCGGCTTCGTGGCCTGGGCGACAGGGTCGACCTCACCGAGGTGGAGGAGGTCTACCTGCCCTTGTCGCGGCTGCTGAACTTCTATGTCGGCGCCACCGCTGGGCTGCATCGGATCACCAGCGACTTCATCGGCGAGCAGCCCGCGAAGACCCCGTTCGTGATCGGGGTCGCGGGATCGGTTGCGGTCGGCAAGTCCACGACTGCCAGGCTGCTCAAGGAGCTGCTCTCGCGCTGGCCGGGTACTCCCGAGGTCGAGCTGGTCACGACGGACGGCTTCCTGTACCCCAATGCCGAGCTGGAGCGACGAGGCCTGCTGCAGCGCAAGGGGTTCCCGGAGTCCTACGACCGGCGAGCCCTGTTGCGGTTCGTCGCGGAGGTCAAGTCCGGCAAGGCCGAGGTCCAGGCGCCGGTCTACTCCCACCTCACCTACGACATCGTCCCGGGCGAGCAGATCACGGTGCGGCAGCCCGACGTGCTCATCGTCGAGGGGCTGAACGTGCTGCAGGCCCCCCGACTGCAGGAGGACGGCCGTACCGGTCTCGCGGTCAGTGACTTCTTCGACTTCTCGGTCTACGTCGACGCCCACCTCGACGACATCCGGCACTGGTATGTCGAGCGGTTCCTTCGGCTGCGCGAGACCGCCTTCGCCGACCCGGACTCCTACTTCCACCGGTACGCCGGGTTGTCCGACGAGCAGGCGCGGGGCACCGCTGCGCGGATCTGGTCGGAGATCAACGAGGTCAACCTGCGCGAAAACGTCCTACCCACCCGGAGCCGCGCCACCCTGGTGCTCGCCAAAGGCAAGGACCATGGCGTGCGTCGCATCCGCCTGCGCAAGCTCTGAACAGGCGGATGATGGAGGTATGCCGTCCACCTCCACGTCTGCCTCGACCTCTTCCACTGCCACCCGCACCGAGCACGACTCCATGGGCGACGTGCAGGTTCCCGCCGATGCGCTCTGGGGCGCCCAGACAGCGCGCGCGGTGGCGAACTTCCCGATCTCCGGCCAGCCGGTGCCGGCCGGGGTGGTGCACGCACTGGCCCTGGTCAAGGGCGCGGCCGCCCAGGTCAACGCCGAGCTCGGGGTCCTCGACCTCACGCGGGCCGAGGCGATCCAGGCCGCGGCCGAGGAGGTGGCCAGGGGGCACCACGATGCCCAGTTCCCCATCGACGTCTTCCAGACCGGGTCGGGCACCTCCACCAACATGAACGTCAACGAGGTGCTGGCCCGGCTCGCCCACCTGGCCACGGGCGAGGCCGTGCATCCGAACGACCACGTCAACGCCGGCCAGTCCAGCAACGACACCTTCCCCAGCGCCTTGCGGATCGCCGCCACGCTGGCCGTCCACCGCGAGCTGGCACCGGCCCTGCGGCATCTGGCGACCGCCCTGCGCGTCAAGGAGTCCGAGTTCGCCGATGTCGTCAAGGCGGGCCGCACCCACCTCATGGATGCGGTGCCGGTGACCTTGGGCCAGGAGTTCGGGGGGTATGCCAGGCAGGTCGAGCTGGGCGTGGAACGGGTGCTGACCGCCGCCCGCGCCACCGCCGAGCTGCCGTTGGGTGGCACCGCGGCCGGGACGGGGCTCAACGCCGCCCCGGGCTTTGCCGCTGCTGTCATCGACCGGGTCAGCGCGAGCACCGGGATCGAGTTCCGTGAGGCCGCCGACCACTTCGAGGCGCAGTCCGCCCAGGACGCGGTGGTCGAGCTGAGCGGGGCGATGCGCGTCGTGGCGGTCAGCCTGACCAAGATCTGCAACGACCTGCGCTGGATGTCCTCAGGTCCCCGGTCCGGGCTTGGCGAGATCCATCTGCCCGACCTTCAGCCCGGGTCGAGCATCATGCCGGGCAAGGTCAACCCGGTCATCGCCGAGGCGACCCTGATGGCCTGCGCCCAGGTGATCGGCAACGACGCGACCATCACGATGGCCGGGGCGTCGGGAGCCTTCGAGCTCAACGTCATGCTGCCGGTCATGGCCCGTAACGTCCTGGAGTCCGCAACCCTGCTGAGCACGACCACGCGGCTGTTGGCCGACCGCTGCGTTGAGGGCATCGAGCCGGACCGCGAACGCGCGCTGGAGCTGGCGCAGGGTTCGCCGTCGATCGTCACGCCGCTCAACCGCTACATCGGCTACGAAGCCGCGGCTGCGGTGGCCAAGCAGTCGATCAAGGAACGGCGGCCGATTCGCGATGTCGTGATCGAGCGTGGACATGTCGAGCGCGGCGAGCTCACCGAGGAGCAGCTGGACCAGGCGCTCGACGTCCTGGCCATGACCAGACCGCCCGGAACCCGCAGCTGACGGTGGAGTGAGGGCCCAGCGCCCCGTCGGAAGCCCCCTCGGGAGCAGCCAGGCCGGCGGCGGCAGGTGCGCTCAGTACCAGTGCGGCGAGCGGCCCTGCCAGATGCTCCACGCGTTGCAGGGCGTGCCGTAGGAGGACTTGATGTACTGCAGCCCCCACCGGATCTGGGTGGCCGGGTTGGTCAGGTAGTCGCTGCCCATCGACGCCATCTTGGAGCCGGGCAGCGCCTGGGGGATGCCGTAGGCGCCGGAGGAGCCGTTGGAGGCGTCGTAGCGCCACCCGCTCTCGCCGTTCCACAGGTTGTCGAGGCAGCCGAACTGGCTGGAGTCGAAGCCGAACTCCGAAAGCAGGGCCTGGGCCGCGGCGCGGGGATCGGCCTGGGCGTTCGCGAGGATGGCCTGCTTCTGGGCCTCCAGGGCCTGACGGGCCTGGTCGCGGGCCGCCTGCGCGGCCGCCTGTGCGCGGGCCTGCGCGGCAGCCTTGGCGGCGACGATGCCCGCGAGGCGGTCCTTCTCCTGGGTGGCGGCAAGGCTGGTGTTCGCGGCGTTGCGGTCCGCGGCCAGCCGGGCGGTGTCCTCGATCTGGGCGTTGGACAGCTCGTTCGCCTGAGCGATGGCCTGGCCGTTCACCGCGAAGGACGTCGTGTCGGTCTGACGCTGGTCCGAGGCCTGGTAGCCCGCGGCGGTGGTGGCGAAGACGGCGAGCAGAACGCTCGAGGTGACTGCCGGTCGACGGATCGCGCGCGTGAGACCCGACGTATGGGACGCGGTCCTGCCGCGGGTCTTCACCTGTCGGTGTCGACCCTGGTAGGGCTGGCTCATACGGGTTGCCTCCAGAGGAAAGGCCACCATCACGGTGGCCTCAGTTGTGCCGGTCAGGGGGTGTTCTTCTGCGTGGTTCTCGTCTGCTTGGACTGTTCTTCTATGTGGCCAGTCGCCCCACTGCACTCCGCGAGCCGGCACGTTATGAAACCGAGACCTTACCCGACGGTCGGGGCAGATCTCCAATTTCGCCCAACTCTGTGCGGTTCTCCTGCGGCGGATGTGACTGGTGTGACGGCTGAGGCGAAATTTTCAACCGTTCTACCGATCCGTCACGTTCGCAG
>DASYGI010000055.1:0-3882 GCA_035999925.1 Pedococcus sp. | reverse complement strand
GGCAGCACCTTGACGACATACGGCGCCACGAGGAACTGCGTGGTCGACCACAGCAGCCCGATGGCCGCCCCCACGCCCACCAGGGTGGCGAGCACGATCTCCATGACGAACGGGAGGCGAATCGTCAGGTTCGAGGCGCCGACGAGCTTCATGATCCCGGTTTCACGACGGCGCGTGAACGCGGCCTGGCGGATCGTCGTCACCATCAAGAGCACGGCACAGACGATCATGATGAAGGCCAGCAGCAAGGACGCCACGGTGATGCCGTTCATCACCTTGAACAGCTTGTCGAGGGTCTTCTGCTGGTCCTGGACGCGACCGACGCCGGGCGCGCCCTGGAAGGCGCTGACCACCACGTCGTACTTGGTCGGGTCCGAGAGCTGCACCCGGTAGCTCTGCGGGATGTCACCGATGCGGATGTTGCTGGCCAGCGGACTGTTCCGGAACTGCTCCTGGAACCGGTCGTAGGCCTCCTTCTCGGACTCGTAGTAGACGTTCTTGACCAGCGGCTTCATCTGCTGCAGCTGGGACATCAGGGCGGACTTCTGCTGGTCAGTGATCGCCTTGCCGGCGCAGTTCGCGTCAGCGGAGTCGGTGCCGCACATGAAGATCGACACCTGAATGCGGTCGTACCAGTAGCCCTTCAGGGTGTCGACCTCGCGTTGGGCCAGCAGTCCCAGCCCCAGCAGATAGAGGGACACCGTGGTCACGAGCATGACGGACACGGCGATCGACAGGTTCCGGCGCAGGCCGATCCAGATCTCGCCGAGCATGAACTGCAGTCGCATGGGTGGGTCTCTTCCGAAGCGTGGGCGGCCGTGGGCGGGGCGGTGGGTCAGACCCCGCTGCCGTAGACGCCCTTGTTCTCGTCGCGGACGATCTGGCCTGACTTGAGCTCCACGACCCGCTTGCGGAGCTGGTTGACGATGTCGTCGTCGTGGGTGGCCATCACGATGGTGGTGCCGGTGCGGTTGATCCGGTCGAGCAGCCGCACGATGTCAAGGCTGGTGGCGGGGTCGAGGTTGCCGGTGGGCTCGTCGCACAACAGGATCGGCGGCTTGTTGACGAAGGCACGGGCAATCGCCACCCGCTGTTGCTCGCCACCGGACAGCTCGTGCGGCAGACGCTTCTCCTTCCCGTCGAGGCCGACCATCTCGAGCGTCTCCGGGACGACCTGGCGGATCGCGTGGCCCGAGCGCCCGAGCACCTGCAGGGCGAAGGCGACGTTCTGGTAGACGTTCTTGTTGGGCAGGAGCCGGAAGTCCTGGAAGACCGTGCCGATCTCGCGACGCAGCCGAGGCACCTTGCGCGAGGGCAGCCCGCCGACCTCCTGGCCGGCCACCAACACGGTCCCCTGGGTGGCTCGCTCCTCCTTGAGCACCAGTCGCAGCAGTGTGGACTTGCCCGAGCCAGAAGCGCCGACGACGAAGACGAACTCACCGCGCTCGATCTCCAGGGTGACGTCGCTCAGAGCCGGTCGGGCGGACCGGGAATAGACCTTGCTGACGTTCTCGAAGCGGATCATGCGCGGGACGTGAGCCTTACGGGCGGGGACAGGGTCGGCATACGAGGCCGCACGTGGAGGCGCGACGCCACCGAGGATAGGTAAGGAACCTTCGTATGCCGCGCAGCGGCACACCCTCGGCGTTGCGGAATCACCCGGTCCAGGCCGATTTGGGGCCGCCGACGTGGACCCCTAGTCCTGCAGCTTGCCCTGCTCCTTGCGCCAGCGGACCCCCGCCTCGATGAAGCCGTCGATGTCACCGTCGAACACCGCCGCGGGGTTGCCCACCTCGTACTCGGTACGCAGGTCCTTGACCATCTGGTAGGGCTGCAGCACGTAGGACCGCATCTGGTCGCCCCAGCTGGCCTTGACGTCCCCGGCCATCTCCTTCTTGGTGGCGGCCTCCTCGGCCTGACGCTGCAGCAGCAGCCGCGACTGCAGGACGCGCAGGGCGGCCGCGCGGTTCTGGATCTGCGACTTCTCGTTCTGCATAGAGACCACAATGCCGGTGGGGATGTGGGTCATCCGGACCGCCGAGTCCGTGGTGTTGACGCTCTGGCCACCCGGACCGGACGAGCGGAACACGTCGACCTTGATCTCGTTCTCGGGGATCTCGATGTGGTCGGTCTGCTCGATCAGCGGGATGACCTCGACCGCGGCGAAGCTCGTCTGACGGCGGCCCTGGTTGTCGAACGGGCTGATCCGGACCAACCGGTGGGTGCCCGCCTCGACCGACAGGTTGCCGAAGGCATAAGGAACGTTGACCTCGAAGGTCGCCGACTTCAGTCCGGCCTCCTCGGCATAGGACGTGTCCATCACCGTGGTCGGGTACCCGTGGCGCTCGGCCCAACGCAGGTACATCCGCATGAGCATCTCGGCGAAGTCGGCCGCGTCGACGCCACCGGCACCGGACCGGATCGTCACGACGGCCGCGCGCTCGTCGTACTCCCCCGCCAGCAGGGTCCGAACCTCGAGCTCGGCGACGGCCTTGTGCAGGGAGACGAGCTCACGCTCGGCCTCGGCCAGGGTGTCGGCGTCACCGCCGTCCTCGGTGGCCATCTCGACCAACGCCTCGAGATCGTCGACGCGCGCGTCCATGCCGGTAACGCGCTCGTACTCGGAGTTGGCCCGCGACAGTGCCGACGTCACCTGCTGGGCCTTGTCCGGGTCGTCCCAGAGGTCGGGCGCGCCGGACTGCGTCTCGAGGTCCTTGATCTGCGCCCGCAAGCCCTCGAGGTCGGTCACCTCGCGGACGGAGTCCATCGTCGTGCGCAGGTTCTTGATCTCTTGCTGGAAGTCGGTTGCCACGAAGGTCAAGCCTAAGGCACCGGAGCTTCCCGCCCGACCGCCCAGCGTTCGCGTCGGACGAACCGGGAGAACAGGTATGCCGCGCGGTCGTCGTGCGACTGCCGCGCGGCATACCCCTGGGGAGGCTCAGGTGTTGGTCACACCACGATGCCGAGCAGGAGCACGAACACCAGACCGGTCACGGACAGCACCGTCTCCATGAGCGACCACGACTTGATGGTCTGCCCGACGCTGAGGCCGAAGTACTCCTTCACGAGCCAGAAGCCGGCGTCGTTGACGTGAGAGAAGAACACCGAGCCCGAGCCGATCGCCAGGACCAGCAGCGACACATGGGTCGGGGCCATGCCCGCCGCCAGGGGGGCGAGGATCCCAGATGCGGTCACGGTGGCGACCGTCGCCGAACCCGTGGCCAGACGGATCAGCACGGCCACCAGCCAGGCGAGCAAGAGAACCGAAAGCCCACTGCCCTGCACCCAGGTGGCCACCAGCTTGCCGATCCCGGTGTCGACCAGGGTCTGCTTGAAGCCGCCGCCGGCAGCCACGATGAGGATGATGCCGGCGATGGGCGGCAGCGCCAGCTCGAGCGACTTCGCGAGCTCCTTGGTGCCCATGCGCGCCCCGCGGCCCAGGGTGAACATGCCGACGATGACGGCGATCAGCAAGGCGATCAAAGGCGTCCCGACGAAGTCGAGCACGGTGCGCGCCAGGTTGTCCTTACTGGCGAGGATGTCGGCCAGCCCCTTGCCCAGCATGAGTACGACTGGGGTGAGGACGGCGAACAGGGTGAGGCCGAACGACGGGCGCGGGTCGAGCGTGTTCTCGCGCGTCTCGTACATCGTGGGGGCGGGGACGTCGACCCAGCGGCCGGCGAACCGGGCGAAGAGCGGGCCGGCGATGGCCACGGTCGGGATGGCGACGAGGACACCCAGGCCGAGGGTCAGACCGAGGTTGGCCTTGAGGGCGTCGATGGCCACGAGCGGGCCGGGGTGGGGCGGGACGAGCCCGTGCATCGCCGAGAGACCGGCCAGGGCGGGGATGCCGACCTTGATGACGGACAAGCCGGACCGGCG
>DASYGI010000054.1:0-15924 GCA_035999925.1 Pedococcus sp. | reverse complement strand
TTCGTGCTGCCCCAGTTCCTGCTGTGTGGGCTGCTCGTGGCGCGGGGGAGCCTGCCCGACGTGCTGCGGTGGGTGTCCGACGTGCTGCCGCTGTCGTATGCCGTCGACGCGATGAAGGCCGTCACCGCGAGTGCGACGCCTGGGTCGGACGTGGCCGGTGACGCTGCCGTGATCGCGCTCTGGGTCGTGGTCTCGCTGGCCCTCGGTAGCCTGACCTTGCGACGCCGCACCGCCTGACGTTCCAGGGCTCGATCTGGTGGCGTTAGCCTTGGCGCCGGTCACGAGACGCGTGACCCATGGCCGGAAGGACCTCAGTGGACGCCAGTGACCTGCTGCGCAACAGCCTGCTCCAGCTCTCCAAGAGTGGGGCAGTCCGACAGGCCGTCGAGAAGGCCCCGGTCAGCCGCAGCGTCGTCCGCCGGTTCGTGCCCGGCGAGGCCACCAAGGATGCGGTGGCCGCGACCGCCGAGCTACGCGCCACGAACCGGCTCGCCACGATCGACTACCTCGGCGAGGACACCGCCGACCTCACTCAGGCGATCCGCACCCGCGACCACTACCTCGAGCTCCTCAAGGCCCTGGCAGACGCCGACCTGAGCCAGCACGGCATGGGCGAGGTGAGCCTCAAGCTCTCGGCGCTGGGCCAGTACCTGCCCGGTGATGGCGACAAGATCGCCCTCGAGCACGCGCGCGAGATCTGCCAGGCGGCCGCGAACGCCGGGACGACCGTCACCCTCGATATGGAGGACCACACCACGACCGACGCCACGCTGGAGTCCCTGCGCGAGCTGCGAAAGGACTTTCCCTGGGTGGGAGCGGTGATCCAGTCCTACCTGCGACGCAGCGAGGGGGACTGCCGCGACCTCGCGCACGAAGGCAGCCGGGTGCGGCTGTGCAAGGGCGCCTACAAGGAGCCCGAGAGCGTGGCCTACCAGAGCTCCGCTGACGTGGACCAGAGCTACGTGCGTTGCCTCAAGATCCTGATGGCCGGCGACGGCTACCCGATGGTCGCCAGTCACGACCCCCGGCTGGTCGAGATTGCCGGCGCTCTGGCGGACCACCACGGTCGCGAGGCTCAGAGCTACGAGTACCAGATGCTGTACGGCATCCGCCCCGAGGAGCAGAAGCGGATCGCCGACCGCGGCAACCAGATGCGGGTCTACATCCCCTATGGCGAGGAGTGGTACGGCTATCTCATGCGCCGGATGGCCGAGCGTCCCGCCAACACGATGTTCTTCCTGCGCGGTCTCGCGACGAGAAACTAGGCAGACCATTCGGGTGGTCCGCCACGTCGGCTGCAAGACTGCCCGCATGGGAACAGTTGCCATCCTCGGTGCCGGCGTGATGGGGGAGACCCTGCTGTCCGGCCTGATCCGCTCCGGCCGCAGCGCCGACGACCTCGTCCTCACCACGCGGCGGCCTGAGCGAGCCGACGAGCTGTCTCGACGGTACGGCGTTCGCGCGCTGTCGAACATCGAGGCGGCGGAGGTGGCCGACACGCTCGTCCTGGTCGTCAAGCCCCAGGACATGGGTCTGCTCGTGGAGGAGATCCGTGACCACATCTCGCCGGGCAACCTCGTCGTCAGCCTGGCGGCCGGTATCCCCACGGCGTACCTCGAGAGCCGGCTCCCGCAGGGAGTCGCCGTGGTGCGCGTCATGCCGAACACGCCGGCCCTGGTCGACCAGGGCATGGCCGCGGTAAGCCCTGGTCGCAGCGCCGACGCGGCTCACCTCGAGGAGGCCGCCGACCTGCTGCGTTCGTGCGGCCGGGTGATCCAAGTGGCGGAGAAGCACCAGGACGCTGTGACCGCGATCAGCGGCAGCGGTCCGGCTTACATCTTCTACGTCGTCGAGGCCATGATCGAGGCCGGCGTCGTCCTGGGACTGCCCCGGCCGACGGCCACCGAGCTCGTCGTGCAGACGTTGTTCGGGGCGGCGACCATGATCCGTGAGACCGGTCAGCACCCCACGGTGCTGCGCGAGCAGGTCACCTCGCCGGGGGGCACCACCGCTGCCGCCCTGCGTCAGCTCGACGACCACAAGGTGCGGGCCGCCTTCATCTCCGCCATGGAGGCTGCCGCCGTGCGCTCACATGCGCTGTCCACCGGAAATGACTGACACCGCGCCCCACCCGCCGGTCACGGTATGCCGCGCCGACGCCGAGCGGTGGCGCGACTACCGAGGAGTCCGGCTGGCGATGCTGCTCGACGAGCCGACGGCGTTCGGCAGCACCTTCATGCGCGAGGTGGAGCTGAGCGACGAGAACTGGCGTGAGCGGCTCGCGAGGGTCGCGACGTGGCTGGCCTACGACGGCGCTCTGCCGCTGGGTTCGGTCACGATGCAGCAGAGCACCGACCAGGCGGCGCAGGAGCGGTACCTCGTGGGGATGTGGGTGGCTGCCCACGCCCGCGGACGGGGTGTGGCGCAGGCGCTGGTTCGAGCCCTGCTCGACGAGGCCGCCGGCGAGGGCGCCCGCCGGGTGGTCCTGCACGTCGGCGAGGGCAACGCCAGAGCCGCCCGCTTCTACGAGGGGATGGGATTCACGCCGACCGGGGACACCTGCGTGCTCGAACACCAACCCGGGATCATCGAGGTCGAGCTCGAGTGTCTCGTGTCGCCGGGCGCTTTCCCCGGCTTCTCACAGCCTCGTCACGGTGAACTCTGAGCAACGCACCTGACGGAAAGTCGGGCCTTCATGCGACAGTTGGACCCATGAGCGACATCGCGGTGCGGCCGCTGGGCGAGGACGAGTGGGAGCGGTACCGCTCGGTGCGGCTGAGTGCTCTGGAAGAGTCTCCAGAGGCTTTCGCGGCCACTCTCGACGAGGAGCAGGGCTACGACGAGGACTTCTGGCGAGAGCGGATGCGCCGGTCGCAGCGCCTGCTTGCCGAGCGTGAGGGGCAGGCGGTCGGAGTGGCCAGCCTGGGCCAGCACACCGAGCTGGAGACGGTCGCCGAGATGTTCGGTCTGTGGGTGTCTCCGGGCGCCCGGGGCAGTGGGGTCGCGACCCAGCTCGTCCAGGCGGGCGCCGACACCGCCCGGATCCAAGGCCGCACGCATCTGGCGCTGTGGGTCGGCACGGACAACGGGCGCGCCGTGGCGTTCGCGAGTGGCTTCGGCTTCAGACCCACCGACTCGCGCCGCCCGATGCGGGTCCGCGTCGCCGATGACGAGGAGGAGATCGCGATGATCCTGCCCCTCGGTGAAGACCGCGGGATGCCCACGCTCTGAGCGCAGAGGGGGGACTAGGGCCGGGAGGCCAGCCGGTCGAGCAGATCGGTCGGACCGCTGAGGATCAACGTGTCGTGCGCGCTGACCTTGGTCTCGGGCACGGCATACGTGAAGTCCTCCCCGGGCGACTTGACGCCCACGACGGTCACGCCGTACTTGCTGCGAATCGCGCTCTGCGCCAACGTGAACCCGATCGCCTCCTGCGGAGGGCGCATCTTGACGATGGCGAACCCGTCGTCGAACTCGATGTAGTCCATCAGCTTGCCGTTGAGCAGATGGGCCACGCGCCGTCCGGTGTCGGCCTCGGGGAGGCTGACGTGGTGGACCCCGATGCGCTCGAGGATGCGCGCATGTTCCGGGGAGTGGGCCTTGGCCCAGATCGTGGGTATGCCGGCGTCGACGAGGTTCATGGCGCACAGCACCGAGGCCTCGACCGACGATCCGATGCCGACCAGCGCGAGGCGATAGCTGCGCGCCTTGAGGTTGGCGACAGCCTGCGGCTGGCTGGCGTCCGCGTGGACGACCTTGCCCACCTTGCCGGCGAAGGACTCCGCGCGGGCGGCGTCCTGCTCGACCGCGACGACGCGGTGGCCGAGGCGCTGCAGCTCCACCGCTGCCGCGCCGCCGAACCTGCCGAGACCGATGACGAGAACGTCGTCGTCATAGAGCTTGCGTGCCACAGCGGTCCTCCGGATGCGAGAGCGAAGACCCGCACGCTACCGCGTCCTGCTGGTGGGCTCGGCTGTCGTGCCACAGTGCCCACGGGTACCGTGCCGGGCATGCCCTCACAGGTGCGGGTGGTCTGGGACCACGGGTTCACCGCCTACGACTTCGGGCCGGGCCATCCGATGAGCCCGGTCCGTCTCGACCTGACGGCGCGGTTGTGCGAGTCGCTCGGCGTTTTCAGCGCCGACGACGTGGAGCTGGTCTCACCGGGGGTGCCGGACGACGATGTGCTGGCGACGGTTCATGACCGCGACTACATCGCCGCGGTCCGGGCCGCGTCGGCCGATCCCGGTCAGGCTGACGCCAGCCGAGGGCTGGGCACCGACGACGACCCGGCCTTCGCCGGGATGCACGAGGCCAGTGCTCGAATCGCCGAAGGCACTCGTCAGGTCTGCGCGGATGTCTGGGAGGGACGCACCCGGCACGGCGTGAACTTCTGTGGCGGCCTGCATCACGCGATGGCGGACCGCGCGTCCGGGTTCTGCATCTACAACGACATCGCGGTAGGGATCCGCTGGCTGCTGGACCACGGGGCACGGCGGGTGGCCTACGTAGACGTCGACGTCCATCACGGCGACGGTGTCGAGCGGATCTTCTGGGACGACCCCCGGGTCCTGACCGTCTCCCTGCACGAGTCCGGGCGCGACCTGTTCCCCGGGACCGGCTTCCCCGGGGATATCGGGGGACCGCAGGCCAAGGGCGGCGCCGTGAACGTCGCCCTGCCCCCAGGAACCGGCGACTCGGCCTGGTTGCGTGCCCTGCATGCCACCGCGCTTCCACTGGTCCGCGCCTTCGCCCCGGACGTGCTGGTCACCCAGCACGGCTGCGACACCCATGCTCAGGACCCGCTGGCCCACCTGGCCCTCTCGGTGGATGCCCAGCGGGCCGCGGCCGACGCGCTGCACCGGCTGTCGCACGAGGTCTGTGACGGGCGCTGGGTGGCGCTGGGGGGTGGCGGCTACGAGGTCGTCGACGTGGTGCCCAGGACCTGGACGCACCTGACGGCGATCGCCGCTCACCGCCCGATCTCACCGGCCACCGAGGTGCCGGAGGACTGGCTGGCCGAGGTGCGGCAGCGGCACGGCCGGGTCGGCCCGGGACGGATGGGCGAGGTGCCGGTGGCCGAGCTGCCGATCTGGCACCAGCCCTGGGACATGGGCTACAACCCCCACAGTGCAGTCGACCGGGCGATCATGGCCACGCGCGAGGCGGTCTTCGCCGAGCACGGACTTGATGTGTGGTTTGACTGACGTCAGGGTGATTTCGTGTAGTTCGGCGGCGTGTCGACTGGACAACGCCGAAGAAGTTTCGCCGTTGGCTTCCCCACGAGTCACATGAGCCCCTACAGTTCCTTCTGCACGAACGTAGAGGTCCGCCGGAGGGGAAGCCGGCGATACGAGCGTGTAGAAGATCGAGGTAACACATGTCCAATGAGCGACAGCTCGCCGAGGTGCGGTTCCTGACCGTCGCCGAGGTGGCCTCGATCATGCGCGTGTCGAAGATGACGGTGTATCGCATGGTGCATGCCGGTGAGCTTCCCGCAATTCGCGTGGGGCGGTCCTTCCGGGTTCCGGAGGACGCCGTGCACAAGTACCTGCACACTTCCTACGTCGACACCGCGTGATGGTGTGCTGACCAACACACTGAGGGCGGGCCGGGGCTAGGTGCTCCGGGCCGCCCTCAGTCTTGTGCCGGGTTTGGGGTGCAGGTGCCGGGGCCGCTAGAGTGGCGTCCACTGTTCGGCGTGGTGCGTTGGTTCGTTGCCCCGTCCGGCAACACGACCACCACTCAAGAAGGACACCATGGGCTCTGTCATCAAGAAGCGCCGCAAGCGCATGGCGAAGAAGAAGCACCGCAAACTCCTTCGCAAGACGCGCCACCAGCGTCGCAACAAGAAGTGAGTCCAAGGCCCCCGCAGTCGCGGGGGCCTTCGACTTTGCCCGCGAGTGGCGGAGCTTCGGCAGGTGTGACGAGCGCCGCGTCCGGGTTGGGGCAGTTCCGCTGCGACGGGCCCGCGACGGCTCGGTAGGGTGGCGTTGGTTCGCGAGTTCGTGACCGCCGTCGACCCCGGGAGTGGCTGTGGCTGATGTCGTCCTCGTGACGGGCGTCTCCCGCTACCTGGGCGGCCAGTTCGCCCGGGCTCTGACCAAGGACCCCTCCGTCTCCCGCGTCATCGGGGTTGACGTCATTCCCCCGCCCCATGACATCGGACGCGCCGAGTTCGTCCGGGCAGACATTCGCAACCCGATGATCGGCAAGATCATCACCCAGGCCGAGGTCGACACCGTCGTCCACATGAACGTCATCGCCACTCCCACCAATGCCGGCGGCCGGACCTCCCAGAAGGAGATCAACGTCATCGGCACGATGCAGCTGCTGGCTGCCTGTCAGAAGGCGCCCAGTATCCGCCGGCTCGTGGTCAAGTCCTCGGCCGCCGTCTACGGCTCCAGCTCACGTGACCCAGCGTTGTTCAGCGAGGACATGGGCGCCAAGTCGCTGCCGCGGACCGGCTTCGGGAAGGACTCCGTCGAGGTGGAGGGCTACGTCCGCGGATTCTCCCGGCGTCGCCCAGATGTCGAGATCTCCATGTTGCGCTTCGCGAACATCATCGGACCGGGGATCCGCACGTCCCTCACCGACTACTTCTCCCTCCCGGTGGTCCCCGCCCCGTTCGGCTATGACGCCCGGCTTCAGTTCGTCCACGAGCGGGACGCGGTCGGAGCCCTGCTGGCGGCGACCATGGGCCCCTCCGCAGGGATCACCAACGTGGCCGGGGACGGGGTGATCACGTTGAGCCAAGCCGCGGCGCTCGCCGGTCGGCCAGTGCTGCCCGTGCCCATGCCGGCGGCCGGGATGTTCGGCGCCATCGTCCGGCGATCCGGCCTGGCCGACTTCAGCAGCGACCAGCTGCGGTTCCTGGCGTTCGGCCGCGTCCTGGACACCCGCCGGATGCGCGAGGTGCTGGGGTTCGAGCCCGCCTACAGCACGCGCTCGGCGTTCGAGGACTACGCCCATGCGATCGGCTCTCCGTTGCCGGGCAGTGCCACCTTGGGCTCGGCCGTCTCGGGTGTCGCGGGCACGGCAGCGACTGCTATCGGTCACGTGTGGGCCGCAGGGAGGAACGACTGATGGCTGCCACTCCAGGCGCATCCCGACCCCGCAAGGCCACCACAGCCAAGGCGGCACGCACGAAAGCGACGAGCGCGAAGGCCACGCCGACGGCGGCGACGGGCTCGAAGGCGACGGGCTCGAAGCCAGCAGGCACGAAGGCAGCACGCGCGAAGGCAGCGAAGAAGACGCCGGCCACCAAGGCCACCGCTGGGTCACGCCGTTCCGGAGCACTGGCGGCCGGCGCCGCCCGCGCCTCTGGCGAGCGCGCCAAGCGACGCAGCACCCCGTTGATCGACGCGACCCATCCCCGCAGTACGGCTGCGGCAGCCACGCGCGCTGAGACCACTTCAGCGACCGCACTGAGCCAACCAGCAGCACAGACCCAGCCAGCAGCACAGAGCCAGACAGCAACACAGAAGCAGTCCACCAAGCACCGTCCGCAGCCGGTCGCGAAGGCGGTCCCGACCAAGAAGTCGGTGGCGCGGTCGGGAGCCCAGACGGCCTCGCGTCGTCGCAACGGTCGCGGGGCCGCCCAGACGCACGGGACCCAGGGGACCCAGGGGGCGCAGGGGACGCCAGGGGCACGGCATACCGGCCGAAGCGTGGTTCGTCCGCTCAAGGCGGTCGGCGACGAGGACCTGGTCGAGGTGGTCACCGCCGCCGCGACGAGCTCGCGCCTCGCGCCCGGGATCGAAGAGCTAGTGAGCGCGGGCATCGCTGCGGTCCGGATGGCCGCCGAGGCCGCTGGGGTCTCCGCGGACGACGTGGAGCACCACCTCGCGTCGATGCTGTCCTTCCTTCGGCGGCGGCTCACCGGCGACTACACGGTCGACGAGTTCGGCTTCGACGAGGACTTCACCCGGAACTTCTATCTGCCCGTGCTGCGACCGCTCTACCGCACCTGGTTCCGGGTCGACGTGCGCGGCATCGAGAACATCCCCAGCGAAGGTGGCGGCCTGATCGTCGCCAACCACTCCGGGACCGTCGCGATGGACTCGCTGATGACGCAGGTGGCCGTGCACGACGAGCACCCGAGGCGTCGTCACCTGCGAATGCTCGGCGCCGACCTGGTGTTCCAGACCCCGGTCATCGGCAATGTCGCCCGGAAGTCGGGGTCGACGCTCGCCGCGAACCCGGACGCCGAGCGCCTCCTGTCCCAAGGCGAGCTCTGCGGGGTCTGGCCCGAGGGCTTCAAGGGCGTGGGCAAGCCGTTCAGCGAGCGCTACAAGCTGCAGCGCTTCGGCCGCGGTGGGTTCGTGTCCGCTGCGCTGAAGACGGGGGTGCCGATCATCCCCTGCTCGATCGTCGGGGCCGAGGAGATCTATCCGATCATCGGCAACATGCGTACCGTGGCCCGGCTGGTCGGGGCTCCGTATGCGCCGATCACGCCGACCTGGCCGCTGCTGGGGCCGCTCGGCCTCATCCCGCTGCCGAGCAAGTGGATCATCGAGTTCGGCTCTCCGGTGGAGACCGCCGACCTGGGTCCCGCCGCGGCGGACGACCCGATGCTGGTCTTCGACCTGACCGACCAGGTCCGCGAGACCATCCAGCAGACGCTGTACTCACTGCTGATGCAGCGCCGGTCGGTCTTCTTCTAGGGCCGCGATTCGACGACGAGCCCGCTGGACCGCAAAGGAAACGGGGCCAGTTGGCCCCGTTTCTGTGATGCGGTCTGGCCGTATGCCGGAGGGATCAGGGAATGTGAATCCCCACGCTCGGGAGCGTGGCCGGCCCTAGCGTCGCTCCGGGGAGGCTGATGTGAACCCCGCTGGTGGTGACGGAGATGCTGGGCAGCGGAACGCTGGGAGTGGTCGTCCCGACGGGCACGGGTACGGACACGGGTACGGAGACCGGGACAGACACCGGGACAGACACCGGGACCGACACCGGGGGAAGGGTGATGATGGCTCCGCCGGTCGACAGCGTCGCCCCCGTGCCCGACCCGCCGACGCCGACGGCACCGGTGCCGATGCTGACACCCGGGGCGTTACCGCCCGGCGCGCTCACCCCAGGCGCAGTCACCCCTGGCGCGGGTACACCGCCGATGCCAGCCGTAGACCGGTTGCCCAACGGCGCGCTCGGGACGACGGCCCCGGCAGGACCGCCCGCGCGGCCAGTGCCGGTCGACGAGCCGGATCCCGGGCCCGTGGTCGTCGTGCTGGGCAATGCCCCCGGCGAGAAGGATGTGCCAGCCACGGACGCGCACGCGGGGCCGCAGGCGGCCAGCCGGCGTCCGGTGGCCTGCTGGCTGTCCTGGAGCAGCGCCTCGAGCTCACCCACCAGAGGCAGGGACCCGGCGGGGGCCTGGGTGCGCAGCGCTTCCACCTGGGGCGTCGCGCGGGCGGCGAAGTCGCGGATGGAGATCAGGGCCTGGGGGCTGCCGGTACTGGCATACGAGGCGTCGAGCGCTCGCTGGCCGCTACGCACGCTGTCGATCGCCTGGCGCAGCGCGGTGTTGATATCACCGACGCTTGGGGAGCTCTGGGCAGCGGTCAGGTCGCGCGCATCCGAGATGTGCTCCTGACCCTGCGCCAGGAAGGTCTGCCCGCGGTCGAAGTCGCTGCCGGCCAGCTGCACGGCGACGTTGTCCAGCCAGGTCTTGACGGGATAGAGGCTGTCGCCCGGCAGGGTCTGGCGCGAGACGGCCCCGATGATGCCGCCGACCAGGAGGACGGAGGCGGCGGCGCCCGCCAGGGCCCGCGGCAGGCCGCGTCCGACCACCACGACGACCGGAGTCGGGCGCGCGTCGGCTCGGCCGGCGGCCCGGGCCCGGGCCGCGGCAGTAGTCGGCGCCGGCATGGACCTGGCTTCAGCCATCAAGCGGTCGCGCAGGGTGTCGACGAAGGCCTGGTCGGGTGCCGGCGCGTAGCCGAGGGAGCGCAGCCGCCCCACCGTCTGCAGCAGTGGGACGAGTTCGCCGTCGTCGATGCCGGGGGCGCCTAGCAGGGCGCGCTGGAAGGCATCGGCCCTGCGGTTCAGTACCGGCATGACCGCCCCTCCCTGCCCAGCTGTGTCGATGCCGTGGTCACGGCCTGTTGTGCTGAGAACGAGGTGGGTGGACGGAAGTTACGCGCCGAGGCGTAGCGAAATCCCGAGGGCTCACAGGTCTGCATCGCCGAGCTCCCGGTGCAGGGCGCGAACCGCGCGCAGCTGGAGCTGTTTGACGGCGCCCTCGGACTTGCCGAGGACCTTGGCCGTCTCGGCGAGGGACATCCCTTGCAGGAAGCGCAGCACGACGCATTCGGCCTGCTCGGGCTTGAGCGTCTTGACGGCCTCGAGCAGCCGCTGGTTACGAAGGCGCTCCAGTACCTCGGTGTCTGGCGCGTCGACGCGCTGGTCCGCGTCCAGCATGTCGGCGGTGGTCACCTCCATGCGGAACCGTGCCGACTTCGCGTTGTCGGTGATCAGGTTGCGGGCGATGGTGACGAACCAGGCCGCGATGTCGCGGCCCTGCCAGGAGAAGGTGTCCATCCGTCGCAGGGCGCGCAGGAACGTCTCGGAGGTGATGTCCTCGGCGAGCTGTTGGGCGCCCACCCGGACATAGACATACCGGTAGACGACGTCCACATAGCGTTCGTAGAGCATGCCGAACGCCTCGGCGTCACCGCGCTGGGCCAGCTCGACCAGCGCGGAGATCCGCTCGAAGTCCTGCGGCGCGGCTCCCGGGCCGAAGCCCGCGCGTGCCTCGCGGGTGCCGTTCCGATCGTCGCCCGAGAGGGTCCCGGCCTCTCCGGCGATGCTCAGCAGGACCTTCAACGAGGCCAGGAAGGCGTCCGTGGCCTGGGCCAGCCCATGGTGCGGCGCGACTGCCACTGCGGCATGCCGCCCAGGGGTCGCCCAGGCTCCAGAGGCCGCCGACCCAGCGGCGTAACCCCCGCTTGGGATGCTCGTTGGACCTAGCGAGAGCACCATGGCAGGGCGCGGCACCGCGAACGGGCTCGCGTCATTGCGTGATGTTCGGAACCAGATGGCTAGACCTCCTGACCACCCAGTTTCCCCGAATTCGCCCGGCTTGTCAGGAGACCTCTGACACAGACCCATTGGCCGAGTGCGTTCGGATGGCCACGTTTGGGTGCTGTTGGATGTCGGGTCGTGGGCGGCCTACAGTGCAAAGGTGCCGGATCCGAATCCCTCACCCACCCCACGGGCCACCCCTCGCGTGACGCTGATCGGCAAGCCGGGGTGCCATCTGTGCGACGAGGCACGGGCCGTCATCGAGCGAGTCACCGCCGACCTGGGGGTGGGGTGGCAGGAGCAGTCCATCAACGACGACCCCGCCCTGGCTGAGCAGTACTGGGAGCAGGTTCCGGTCACCCTCGTGGACGGACGCCAGCACGACTACTGGCGGGTGGACGAAGCCCGCCTGAGGGCCGCCCTGCAGGCGTGAGCCCCGGCTCGACGTGACCTGGCTCACGCAGGCGGGTCACGGGGTGCTTGTGACTTTGTGCATCCGTTCACAAAAGCGTAATCTGCAAGGGCTCCCGTCCGCTCCAGCCAGGTGCGGGCTGCCCTGGAAGAGAAGGAGCCCCCACGACCGTGTCTGCCGAACCGAGCGCCCGTCGGGGCATTCCCGACGCTACGGTCGCCCGGCTCCCCGAGTACCTGCGGGCGTTGACCGGCTTCGCGGAGCGGGGGATCGCCTCGGTCTCCTCCGAAGAGCTCGCGGCCGCCGCGGGTGTCCGCAGCGCCAAGCTGCGCAAGGACCTGTCCCACCTCGGCTCCTACGGAGTGCGCGGGGTCGGCTACGAGGTCGACCACCTGGCCTACCAGATCTCCCGTGAGCTCGGCCTGACCCAGGACTGGCCGGTGGCCATCGTCGGGATGGGCAACCTCGGTCACGCCCTGGCCGCCTACAGCGGCTTCGCGACACGAGGCTTTCGCGTCGTCGCGCTCCTTGACCAGGACCCCAAGCTGCACGGCCAGCAGATCGCCGGCCTCCCCGTGCAGCCGATGGACGCGCTGGCGAGCCTCGTCACCGAGCAGGGTCTGGCCATCGGGGTTATCGCCACCCCCGCCGCCTCGGCCCAGGCTGTCTGCGACCAGCTCGTGAGCTCGGGCGTGCGATCGATCCTGAACTTCGCGCCGTGCGTGCTGGTGGTGCCGCCCGACGTCGACGTGCGCAAGGTCGACCTGTCTACCGAGCTACAGATCCTGGCGTTCCACGAACAGCGCAAGGCCCTTGCCGAGGGCGCCCTGGCCTCCGTCGCCAAGGTGGTCGCCCGATGAGCCTGGTGATCCTTGGGCTGTCCCACCACACGGCGCCGCTGCCCCTCCTGGAGGCCATGTCCCTGGATGCCGGCGCTCGCGGCGCGCTGGGCGAGAGCCTGACCCGACGGGACAACCTGTCCGAGGCGATCGTGGTGTCCACCTGCAACCGCACCGAGGTGTATGCCGAGTCGCACACCTTCCATGGCGCCGTCACCGACATCGCCGAAGCGCTGAGCGAGGTCACCGGGGTCTCCGGCGATGAGCTGCGCGAGCACCTCTACGTGCACTACGAGGACCGGGCCATCGCGCACGCGTTCACCGTTGCCTGCGGCCTGGACTCGATGGCTGTCGGCGAGGCCCAGATCCTGGGCCAGATGCGCACGGCGCTGCGCGAGGGGCAGCGCTCCGGCCAGGTCGGGCCATCGCTCAACAGCCTGTTCCAGCAGGCGTTGCGGGTCGGCAAACGAGCCCACACCGAGACCGGTATCGACTCGGTCAGCGTCTCGCTCGTCGAGGCCGGTCTGGCCCGGGCGCAGCGCGAGCTCGGTCCGCTCGAGGGTCTGGACATCCTGGTCGTCGGGGCGGGCGGCATGAGCTCGCTGGCGGCCACCACGGCGGCCCGGATCGGCGTGCGCAGCCTCACCATCGTCAACCGCACACTGGCCAAGGCCACCCGCCTCGCCGAGCGGGTCGGCGGTGCCGCCCGCCCGCTGACCGAGCTGAGCGCCGCCCTGGCGGCTGCCGACGTCGTGGTGTCCTGCACCGGCTCCACGGGTGTGGTCGTCGACCTCGCCTGCGCTGCCGACGCCCAGGTCGCCCGCGCAGGCCGTCCCCAGGCCTACATCGACCTTGCGCTGCCTCACGACGTAGCAGCGGAGGTCGACTCACTCAACGGTGTCAGCGTCGCCGGGCTGGGCGCTCTGGGCGAAGAGCTGTCCGGAGGCGAGACGCCGCCGCAGGTCCGAGAGGTCGCCGACCTCGTCATCGGAGAGGTCGCGGCATACCTCACCGCGCGGGCCGCGGAGTCGGTGGCGCCCACCGTCGCAGCCCTGCGCTCGCACGCCGCCGATGTCGTCGCGGGTGAGCTCACCCGCCTGGACCAGCGGCTTCCCGACCTCGACGACCAGGCACGGGCGGAGGTCCAGCTCGCCGTGCACCGCATCGTCGAGAAGCTCCTGCACACCCCCACCGTGCGGGTCAAGGAGCTGGCCGTGGGTGGCCAGGGCGATGACTACGCCCAGGCCCTGCGGCAGCTGTTCGACCTGAAACCCGGCGAGGCCGTCGTCTCGTCCGTGCCGCCACCCGAGCGAGGTGGTCTGCCGTGAGCGCCACCCTGCGACTCGGAACACGTCGCAGCGCCCTGGCCACCACCCAGTCCGCCTGGGTTGCCGACCAGCTTCGCGCCCTCGGACAGGATGTCGAGCTCATCGAGATCGTGACCGAAGGCGACACCTCCAGCGCGCCCCTGAGCACCCTGGGTGGCACCGGGGTGTTTGCCGCTGCCCTGCGCCAGGCGCTGCGCGCGGGTCAGGTCGACCTCGCTGTGCACTCACTCAAGGACTTGCCGACCTGGCCCGAGCCGGGCCTGGTCATCGCCGCGATCCCGCGCCGGGAGGACCCACGGGACGTGCTGGTCAGCACCTCGGGTGCGGGTCTCGGCGAGCTGCCCGCCGGGGCGGTCGTCGGCACCGGGTCCCCGCGCAGGGTCGCCCAGCTCGCCGCACTGGGCCTGGGCCTTGAGTTCAAGGACATCCGGGGCAACGTCGACACCCGCATCGCACTGGCCCGAGACGGCGCCGTCGACGTGGTCGTGCTGGCGCGGGCGGGCCTGGCCAGGCTAGGACGGCTGAGCGAGGTCGCCGAGGTCCTGGACCCCCTGCAGATGCTGCCGGCGCCTGGTCAGGGAGCGCTCGCCGTCGAGTGTCGCTCCGACGACCCGGCCACCGTCGAGCTGCTTCGTGCGCTCGACGACCCTGACACCCGGGCCGCGGTCACCGCGGAGCGCGCCCTGCTCGCCGAGCTCGAGGCCGGCTGCTCGGCGCCCATCGGCGCTCTGGCCGAGATCGTCGAGGGCCAGGACGGCCTCGAGCTGTCGTTGCGAGGGTTCGTCGGTGCCGTCGACGGGTCGTTCGACCTGCGGCGTTCCGTGGTCGGCCCCGTCGACGAAGCGGAGTCCATCGGCCGTCGGCTCGCCGCTCTTCTGCTCGAGGACGGCGCCGCCCAGCTTGTCTCGCCCGACCACTCTGTCGACCATGGTCACTGGCCCCCAGACCCACCCGAGGCGACCGGAGACCATCCGCTCGCCGCCCCCGACCGCAGCCCAGCACCCAACAGCACGGAGCGTGCACCGTGAGCCCCTCGCGCTCGAACACCACTGCAGCCACCACTACTGCCACCACCAAGACGACCCGCCAGCCGGGCCGCGTCGCCTTCGTCGGCGCCGGACCAGGCGACGCGGGTCTGATGACCGTCCGGGCGGTCCAGCTTCTCGCCTCCGCCCAGGCCGTCGTCATCGACCAGGTCGCGCGGGAGTCCGTCGTCGACCGCTACTGCCGCGATGACGTCGAGGTCGTCGACGCCGGTCACGGTGACCATGGTCAGCCGCTGACCCATGCGATGCGCGCCAAGCTCGTCGTGAGGGCCGCCAAGGCCGCCAAGGGCGGGCTGGTCGTGCGACTGATGGACGGCGACCCCTCGACCTTCAACGGACTGGCCGAGGAGGCCCTGGCCTGCCACAAGGCAGGCATCGGCTTTGACATCGTCCCGGGCGTGAGCGCGGTCTCGGCCGTGCCGGCATACGCGGGAATCCCGCTGACTTCGAGCAGCTCGCCGGCAGTCCACGTCATCTCGGCGAACGACCGGGCCGTCGACTGGTCGGCGTCCGTCGCCGACTCAGTCACCGTCGTCCTGCTCGGCCCGCCCGAGGACCTGACGGACGCGCTGGCCAAGCTGCTTGCCGCCGGACGTTCCGCCGACAGCCTGGTGGCGCTGACCGAGAAGGGCACCACCATCGGCCAGTCCACCCGGGTCTCCACCCTGGGCGAGGTCGCCAAGGTCATGAAGACCGTGGAGTTCCCGGCCCTGGCCGTGGTCGGCTCGACGGTCGCCCTCCGCGAGAGCCTCTCGTGGTTCGAGACCAAGCCGTTGTTCGGCTGGAACATCCTGGTGCCGCGCACCAAGGAGCAGTCCGGGTCGACCATCGCCCGGCTGGAGTCCTATGGCGCCACGGCTGAGGTCGTCCCGACGATCTCCGTCGAGCCGCCCCGCACGCCGCAGCAGATGGAGCGTGCGGTCAAGGGGCTAGTGACGGGCCGCTACGAGTGGATCGGCTTCACCTCGGTGAACGCAGTCAAGGCGGTCCGGGAGAAGTTCGAAGAGTTCGGGCTGGACGCCCGGGCCTTTGCCGGCCTCAAGATCGCCGCGGTCGGTGGCGTCACTGCCGGGGCGCTGCACGAGTGGGGCATCGTGCCCGATCTCGTGCCATCCGGGGAGAACTCCGCCAACGGCCTCCTGGCCGACTGGCCGCCGTTCGACGAGGTGCTCGACCCGATCAACCGCGTCTTCCTCCCGCGCGCCGACATCGCCACCGACACCCTGGTGGCGGGGCTGCAGGCGATGGGCTGGGAGGTCGACGACGTCACGGCATAC
>DASYGI010000053.1:0-5269 GCA_035999925.1 Pedococcus sp. | reverse complement strand
GTATCAGTCCGGAGCGACCGCGGGCCGGCCAGCGGGGTGAGGGCGGCCAGGAGCGCCGCCGCCGCGAGACCCCAGCAAGTGAACGGGTGAGCGCCGAGCTCCTCGGCAAGCCACCACCGGGAAGCAGATGGCGGGCGGCGTTCGTCGAGATGGACGCGGACGACTGCGAGCGCCATGCCGGCGGCGAACCAGCCGAGATAGGCGGGCAGCCAGAAGCCGCCCATCACCGGTCCATGCGATGCGTGCAACCACACCTGCCAGGCCAGCGGCACGGCGCCCAGCACCGCGCAGCCTGCCAGCGCCGTGCCCACCGACCAAGCCCGGTGCCGCAGCCACCACGCGACCACCAGGCCGATGGCAGGAAGCGCGGCATAGAAGCTGATCTCAGTGGCCAGGCTCCAGGTCTGCGTCAACCCCTCGCGGAACCAGCCGTACTGGTAGATCTGGAGCACCAGCGCGTGCCGCACCCAGTCCAGCCAGGTGGCAGTCCTGTTCTGGGGGAGCAGCAGCAGGCACAGGGCGACTGTGAGCCAGTAGGCGGGCAGGATGCGCAGGACCCGTCGCCATGCGTACTGGCGCACCCGCTGCGGTGGGCGCCCGGGCACCAGGCCCGACCGCAGCCAAGGGCGGAAGAGCAGAAATCCGCTGATGACGAAGAAGACCGCCACCCCGCTGTCCATTCGAGCCAGGAAGGACGCTCCGAAGCCGCGCTCGTAACGTCCCGTCCAGTAGGCCGCGTGGGTGAGGATCACCGCAAGCACCGCGACGGCACGCAGCCCATCCAGGGCAGGGAAAGCACCGTGATCCGCACCCGTGTCGGGACCTAGGTCGGGATCTAGGTCGCGGCCCGTCAGGTCCCGCTCCGTGGTGGCCGAGCCGGTGACTGTGGCCGAGCTGGCCGTCATGGCTGAGCTCCGTCAGCGGGTACCGCGTTGCCCACCGTGAGCTCGTCCGTGCACACGGTGCCTCCGCCACGCAGAGCTGAGATATCGACGCTGTCGACTGCCCCGTCGACGACGACGTAGACCGCCCCGAGCCCGGCATGGAATGCCACGGTGGTGTGGTGGCCGCGGACGGACACTACGGCCGACGTCGCTGAGCTACTGAGGTAACCGATCCGCATGGTCCAGCGGAACGGGAGGGTCTCGCGCTGGAGCGGAATCGTCACGGGGCCGCCTCCGAGCCGCCATCCGCAGCCCCTGACAGGGCCTTTGCGGGCGGCGATGCCATCGACGGTGGCGCGGTGGAGATGTCCGGTGGCGTCGAGCACCACGAGGTCGTCGGCTGCGGGCCCGCTCGCCAGCGTGCGCGGCCGATGCCGCAGGGGCGACAGCAGCTGGCCGACCGTGGCGTACTGCCCCAGCAGGGCCCACGCGACCTGCTGGGGGACGTACCCGTCAGCCAGGACCGCGCCAGTATCGGCAGAGGCAAGCTCCGCGCTGGCCGTTTGCACCCATGGCCGGGCCGGGTTGGGATGCCAGAACTGGTCGTACGCCACCGTCGACCAGGTCGCGCTTGCGGCCAGGGTAACCGTTGCAGCACCGAGGACGGCGGCCTTGGGCGGCCGGGGTAGGACGGTTACGACCTCGTGCACCGATGGGGAGCGAAGCCACGCACCCAGGGAGTCTCGTGGAGCCGGGGCGGTCACCGGGCCGCTCTGCCAGTGGCCCACGATGGGGACGGTCGCCAAGGCGAACCCCAGCGCGACAACCATCGCCACGTCGGTGACATATCGGTACTCGTCCCCCACGACCGGACCGATGAAGGCGGCCCGGCTGAACACCAGGACGCAGAGGTTCACCAGGCCGTAGCCCACGGCCAACGCCCACCCGCGCCAGGCGTTGCGGTTCACCAGGCAGCTACCGCCCACCACGGCCACTGCGATGACGAAAGCGACAGCGCAGGCAAAGGGGCCGGGATCGGCCAGGGCGCCGGCATACCCGATCTGGACCCACGTCCACGGTCCCCCGAGCAGGCCGGGGATCACCGCACGCACCAACGACTCGAGCCCCAGCTGGGCGATCGCAGACCCTTGGCCGGGTTGGCGCGCGGGGGAGGGGACGTGGGACACGTAGTAGGCGGCGTAGGGCAGCGCGACTACGCCGTACGCCAGCCACACGGTTCGGTGCCGCAGCACGGCCGTGCGCAGGCGCCTTGGCGCCGACCCCTCGGTGAAGAACAGGACCGTGAGGCCGGCGACCAACGGGAGCACGAGCAGGGTCTTCTCGGAGAAGAGCAGGCCGGCCACCAGTGCCAGGGCGCCGTAGAGTCCGTCGCGCCGCCGACCGGTGCGCAGGTACGCAACGTGGGCAAGCAGCACGGCGACCATCGCCAGCTGCTGCGGAACCTGGTTGAGGGCCGCAGCCCACCACACGGTCCCCGGCAGCGTGAGCGGGGAGAGGACGAACACCGCCAGCGGAAGCAGGATCGCCGGGGCGGCGCCGAAGAGCCGGCGAAGCAACGTGTAGAAGGCGAGGTCGAGCACGAGCTGGAGGGTCAGGGTGACCACCACGACCCCCCCGTACTGGAAGGGCATGGTCCGGGTCAGCAGCCATACCCACAGGTGGGCACCCGGCATCAGGTGGCTGTTGTACGGCGTCAGCAGGTAGCCGAGGTCGAGGGCCGAGTGGTGCGCCGCCATGGCCATGAACGCGAAGTCGTCCAGGTAGAAGTAGCCGCGCCAG
Organism: Pedococcus sp.; assembly: GCA_035999925.1. Lineage (GTDB taxonomy): Bacteria > Actinomycetota > Actinomycetes > Actinomycetales > Dermatophilaceae > Pedococcus. The sequence goes on along the minus strand of DASYGI010000053.1, from coordinate 2,585 downwards.
GCAACCCAGCCTCGGGTTACCAGGGAGAGCACGAGGATGGCCCCGACTGCCAATGACAGCCATCGGTCTGGGCGTCGCGAAGGGCCGGGCATAGGCGTGGTTCCGCGGGTCACCGCCGAGTCCACCGACGTCATCAGGCCCGCTCGAGCAGGTAGCGGGTGTAGACCCAGTGCCCGCCGTACATCGGCTCGTCCCACGAGGCGACGACCTGACCCCAAGCATGGGTCGCGGCCGAGACGTCGGCGGGGGAGAGGCGGTACATGTCCATCGGTGCGGGATAGCCCAGGAGCCGACGCTGCACGAACCGCATGAGTGGCCGGGGCATGACGCGCGTCAGCAGCCCTCTGGCACTGGTGTCCGGACGGCTGGCGACCTGCACCACGACCAGGCCGCCGGGACGCACGACGCGCAGCAGCTCGGACAGGTAGGCACGGGCGAGAGCCGTCGGAATGTGTTGCAGGACCAGGGATGAGTACGCCAGGTCGAAGCTGGCGTCGGCCAGGACGGACAGGTCCGCCCGGTCGTTGTGGACGAAGTCGCAACGGCGGTCGGCGTCCAGCTCGCGGGCCCGCGCGAGCATCGGTACGGAAAAGTCCACGCCCACCACGTGGTCGAAGTGGTCCCGCAGAGCCTGAGTGAGTCGACCCGCGCCGCAGCCGAAGTCGAGGGCTGAGCCGTGGCCGGGGGCCCAGCCGCCGTCCCGGATGCGGGTCAGCACCTCGGTGACCTCGGCGCGCCCGGTGGCCAGAAAGGCCTCGCGGTCCCACGCATCGTGGCGTCCCTGCGGGGTCACCAAGACAGCCCACAAGGGGTCACGGGCCCCCAGGGTGGTCCAGTCCTGGCGCGTCCGATCGAGATCCATCGAGCTCCTCAGTGCGGCCGAACTCGCCACCGGCACAGTGCGGGCGGCGGCGCGTTTCGGCGATGTGCGCAAGGTTAAGGCCGCGAAGGCTACCTGCTGGTACCTTTGCCGACACATCTGGACGCTGCCGTTCACGAGTCTCGTGATGGCGCCCTGTTCGAAAGGCATCGCGCGTGAAGCGGTCCGTGGGCTTGCTCTTGTTCGGTTTGGGCGTTCTGTTGCTGGTGATGGCTCCGGTGGTGAAGTTCGCGGTGGCGCCTCGGCTCGTGCGCGCCCCCTTGGACATCAACGTCACGCTGAAGGCGGGCGGCAGCGGGTTCCAGTATCTCGACGCCAAGGCAGGAGCTGTTGTCCCGATCACCGTGGACATCACGCGACACATCCGCGGCGACGTGGCAGCGGGCAACCAGGATGTCGCTGTCTACGACGAGACGCTCTGCCTGACCCGCGACGACACGAACCAGCACCCGGGCTGCCTGCGCAACGACCCCCGGATCGTCGCCAACTACCAGGACCGCGTCGCTTTCGACCGCGTCAGCGGGTATGCCGTGAGCGGCGCGGTGTGCGGACCGTCTGGCGCGGCCGAGTGTGGCGCGTCTGTCGACGGCCAGCCTGTCGTCCACAAGGGACTGGGCTACAAGTTCCCGATGTTCACGGAGAAGAAGGACTACGAGTACTTCGACACCGTGTCTAAGCAGTCCTGGCCGATGGTCTTCAAGGGAGTAGAGACCCGCGAGGGCCTGCAGGTCTACCGGTTCGAGCAGACGATCACCGACGCGCCGGCGATGACCTCCGGGATCTTCCCGTCGCTATACAGCAACGTCCGCACCCTGTGGGTCGAACCGTTGACCGGTGCGGTGATCCATGGTCAGGAGCAGATCGACCAGCGACTCACCGGTCTGGCCACCACCGAGCCTGGCGCCCCGGTGCGTGACCCGGCACTCGTGGGCAAGACCGCGCTCAAGGGCACGCTGGCGTTCACCCCGGCCGCTGACAAGATCCAGGCCGACCTCGCCCGTAAGGGCATCTCGTCAATCACGGCCATCACCGTCATCGTCCCGCTGGGCGGGTTGATCCTTGGCCTCATCCTCGTGGGCGCGGGCCTGCTCCTGTTCCGCACTGGCGCCGCCCCCACCGCTTCAGCCCCACGGTCTCGCCCCAGGAAACCCGTCACGGTCTGAGGACTCCGCCTTCGGGTTCAGGGTCGGGTATTGGGTACCGGCGCGGCGTTCCCCACCTGAACGTCGTTCGTGCACAGGCTGGTCCCGCCCTGCATCGGGCCGATGGTCACGCCGTCAAAGTCACCGAAGCCCATCACGTAGACCTCGTTGACCCCCGGGTGGATCCGTACCCGAGTCCGGACGAACCCGGCGGTCACCCAGGTGTCGGACTCACCGGTCGAGAGGTAGCCGACTCGCACTGTCCAACGCCACGCGAGCGTCCGCTTCGTCAGGGGCACGACCACGCTGTGGTCTCCCACGCGATAGCCGCAGTTCACCTCACGGCCAGGACGGTTGGACAGGCCAATGATCGCGACGTCCCGGATATGCCCCTTCGCATCGGCGATGTACAGCGCCGAGGAGGAGCTGCCCGGCCTGAGGAAAGTGGGCGTCGGATGGAAGCCCGCGAACATCGACGATGGGCTGTTGTAGATCAGAAGGAGACCGCCCTGGACGCGTGCGCCGAGGTCTTCGTCCGCGAGCGGAATGCTGCGCTTGGCGGC
>DASYGI010000052.1:0-4466 GCA_035999925.1 Pedococcus sp. | reverse complement strand
GACACTCCGGGCCACCCCGACTTCGTCGGCGAGGTGCGAGCCGGGCTGCGGGCCGCCGATGCGGCGCTGTTCGTGATCTCCGCGGCCGACGGCGTGGACGAGCCGACCCGCCTGCTGTGGCGTGAGTGCGCCGTGCTGGGTATGCCGCGGGCCGTCGCCGTGACGCGGCTCGAGCAGGCGAGAGCGGACTTCGAGGCCACCGTCGGCGCGTGCCAGCGCGCCTTCGGCGATGCCCAACCACTAGCGCTGCCGCTGCTGGAGGGCGGACAGGTGCGCGGCCTCATGGACCTCCTGCGGCGCACCGTGACCGACCATGCCTCCGGCCAACCGGAGAACCGCGCCCCGGACCCAGACGAGGCCGAGCTGATCGACGCCCAGCGCGGTGAGCTCATCGAGTCGGTCATCGAGGAGTCCGAGGACGAGACGTTGCTCGAGCGCTACCTCGGCGGCGAGGACGTGGACACCGACTCCCTGGACCAGGACCTGCGGCTAGCCGTCGCGACCGCGCGGTTCTTCCCCATCCTGCCCACCCACGCGCCCGCCGGAGTCGGCGTTGAGACGCTGCTCGAGCTCTTCGAGAAGGGTTTTCCCTCGCCCGTCCACGCCCCCGTGCCGCGGGTCTTCACCCCAGCCGGTGGCGACTTCGGGCAGGTGCGCTGCGACCCCGACGGTCCGCTCGTTGCCGAGGTAGTGCGGACCACCACTGATCCCTTCGTCGGGCGCCAGTCGTTGGTGCGAGTCTTCTCGGGAACCCTGCGCCCCGACGAGCCGGTGCACATCTCCGGCCACCTGCAGCATTTCGCCGTCCACCTCGTCGAGGAGCACGCCGACCATGACAGCGACGACGAGCGCATCGGCCCGCTCGCCGCGCCGCTCGGCGACGAGACGCGTCCGGTGGGCGCCGCTGTCGCCGGCGACATCGTCATCGTCTCGAAGCTCGTGGGGGCCGAGACGTCCGACACCCTCTCCCGCCGGGACCACCCCGCGCTCGTCGAGCCGTGGCTGTTGCCGAATCCCCTACTGCCCGTGGCGATCCACGCCAAGTCCAAGGGCGACGAGGACAAGCTCGGTGGGGCCTTGCAGCGCCTGGTAGCCGAGGACGTGACGATGCGGCTGGAGCACAACGCCGAGACGCACCAGCTCGTACTCTGGGTGATGGGGCCGGCCCATGTCGACCAGCTGATCTCGACGCTGGAGTCGCGGTACCACGTCGAGGTGGAGGTCGAGGAGGTGCGGACCTCGCTGCGCGAGACCTTCGTGCGGCAGACCTCGGTCCAAGGTCGGCTGGTCAAGCAGTCCGGCGGCCACGGGCAGTACGCGGTGTGCCAGCTGGAGATCGAGCCCTTGGAACGCGGAGCCGGGATCGAGTTCGTCGACAAGGTCGTCGGTGGTTCCGTGCCACGCCAGTACATCCCGTCGGTGGAGAAGGGAGCGCGAACCCAGCTGGCGAAGGGAGTGCTGGCGGGGTACCCGGTCGTCGACGTCCGGGTCACGCTGGTCGACGGCAAGGCCCATTCCGTGGACTCCTCGGACATGGCCTTCCAGACCGCCGCGGGGATGGCGCTGCGCGAGGCTGCCAACGACTCGACGGTGTCGATGCTGGAGCCTGTCGACGAGGTCAGCATCGAGGTGTCCGACGATGCCGTCGGCAGCGTGCTGGCCGACCTTCGCGGGCGTCGCGGGCAGGTCCATGGCACGGCGCCGTCGGAGGTGGAAGGCCGGACTGTGATCCTGGCGGAAGTCCCTGCGCACGAGCTGTCCCGGTACCCCGTCGACCTGCGATCCGTGTCCCATGGCACAGGCACGTTCACCCGCCGGTTCGTGCGCTACGACTACATGCCGCCGGCGCTGGCCCGGACCGTCACTGCGGGCTAAGGCGGCCTCCGACTTCGGCTGCTCCGGTCAGCCGGAACAGCCAGTGGCGATCGCCAGCGCCCGGCAGATCTGAGTCATGCGCGCCGAATCGAGTGTGCCGATCCGCTCGGTCAGAAAGCCCACTGACACCGACTCGACCGAGTCGAGAGCGACGACGCACGGACGCACCACGGGGTCAAGGTCTGGGTGGAGTTCGACCTCTGTGGCCAGTCCTCGGATCCTCGTTGTGCAGGGTGCCACGAGGGGCCGACGGAGCGCCGAGATGACGCGGTCCCGTGACATGACGACCACCGGTCGTCGCGGGTACTGAGGCGAATCGCTCCACCACACCTCGCCTCGCGTCGGTAGGCCGGTCATGAGGCCCCGGCCCTCGCGCGCCACTGCGCGAGGCTGCCCCACTCGTCTGGCTCGTCGATGGGGCGCTCTGCGTAGGCCTTGGCGTACGCGGCGTCGATCTCCGCCTCGCGGTGCGCAGCCAGGTAGGCGGTGAGCGCCGCCTTCAGCAGGGAAGCGTCCGTGTGGTGTCCGTGGACTGCCCGCGCGCGCTCGAGCAGGTCGGTCTCCACGGTCGTGCTCACCCTGGTCTTAGCCATGCCATCATCATGCCATCTTTGTGGCACGGTCCTCTAGCCGAGGATGTGGGTCGGAGTCTCCACCCGCCCTCGGCGCGCGAGATACGCGTGCCAGAGCAGGCGGGCCGCGGTCGAGCGGTGCGGTCGCCAGCGTTCTCCGATGCCCAGGAGGGCGTCTTTGCCGGGCACCTCGGGAAGGCCTAACGCCTCGGCGACAGCCACTTGCAGGGCGCGATCGCCGACGGGCCAGAGGTCGGCACGACCGAGGCAGGCCAGCAGATAGACGTCCGCCGTCCATGTCCCGATGCCGGGCAGAGCCGTCAGCGCAGTGCGCACCGCGTGGTCGTCGAGCTCGTCGAGCGCGTGGAGGTCGAGGGCGCCGGTCTCGACCGCCTCTGCGAGCGCGCGCAGGTACCGGTCCTTCTGGCGGGATACGCCGTCCACGCGCAGGTCGTCAGGCGTAGCGGCGAGAAGGGCACGCGGCGTCATCGTCCCGATCCGGTCGAGCACCTTGCGATAGGCCGCGGCGGCGGAGGCGAGCGACACCTGTTGTTCCAGGATGAAGAGCACGAGGCTGGGGAACCCCGCCGGCCGCAACCACAGCGTGGGTATGCCGTGCTCCTCGACCAGGCGTGCGAGGTGCTCGTCCCCTGCGGTGAGCTCCGCGACGATGCGATCGAAACCAGCCTGGTCCACGGTGGCGACCCTATCCGGAGCGGTTCGGCGCGCCGGGAACAATCCTTGGACGCACGAAGTTGAGCCAACTGAACGCAAGTTTGGTAGCACGGATTTGCCACGTCGGCATACCTGCTCCTAACTTGAGTGCAGGAAACTCAACCCCAGCATCCACAGGAGAGTCACCATGGCACGTGCGGTCGGCATCGACCTCGGTACAACCAACTCGGCCGTCGCCGTCCTCGAAGGCGGCGAGCCGACGATCATCGCGAACGCGGAGGGCGGTCGCACGACCCCGTCCGTCGTCGCCTTCTCCAAGGGAGGCGAGGTTCTGGTCGGCGAGATCGCCAAGCGCCAGGCCGTCACCAACGTCGACCGAACTATTCGTTCGGTCAAGCGCCACATCGGCAAGGACTGGAAGTCCCCCGATATCGACGGGAAGAACTACACCGCCCAGGAGATCAGCGCTCGCATCCTGCAGAAGCTCAAGCGCGACGCGGAGGCCTACCTCGGCGAGGACGTCACCGACGCGGTGATCACCGTGCCCGCGTACTTCGACGACCACGAGCGCCAGGCCACCAAGGAGGCCGGCGAGATCGCTGGCCTGAACGTCCTGCGCATCATCAACGAGCCCACCGCCGCGGCCCTGGCCTACGGCCTGGACAAGGGCAAGGAGGACGAGCTCATCCTCGTCTTCGACCTCGGCGGCGGCACCTTCGACGTGTCCCTGCTCGAGGTGGGCAAGGACCCCGAGGACGGGTTCTCCACGATCCAGGTTCGCGCCACCTCCGGTGACAACCAGCTTGGTGGTGACGACTGGGACGAGCGGATCGTCAAGCACCTGCTCACCACCGTCAAGAACACCTCTGGCGTCGACCTGTCCAAGGACAAGATCGCCATGCAGCGGCTGCGGGACGCCGCCGAGCAGGCCAAGAAGGAGCTGTCCAGCTCGACGTCCACCAACGTCAGCCTGCAGTACCTGTCGATGTCCGAGAACGGCCCGATCCACCTCGAGGAGACGATCAGCCGCGCCCAGTTCGAGCAGCTGACCAAGGACCTGCTCGACCGGACCAAGCAGCCGTTCCACAACGTCATCAAGGACGCCGGGATCTCGCTGTCTGACATCGACCACGTCGTGCTGGTCGGTGGCTCCACCCGCATGCCCGCCGTGAGCAGCCTCGTCAAGGAGCTGACCGGCGGCAAGGAGCCCAACAAGGGTGTCAACCCCGACGAGGTCGTCGCGGTCGGCGCGGCCCTGCAGGCAGGTGTCCTCAAGGGCGAGCGCAAGGACGTCCTGCTCATCGACGTCACCCCGCTGTCCCTCGGCATCGAGACCAAGGGCGG
>DASYGI010000051.1:0-3674 GCA_035999925.1 Pedococcus sp. | reverse complement strand
CCGGGCACCCAGGGCTGGATCTGGTCCTGCACCTGGCGCATGTAGTCCGAGACTGCGACGACCGGGCCACGGGCGTCGCGGAGCCGCTCGGTGACATAGGGCGTGCGGTGCTCCTCGTCGGGGTGCAGGAACCGCTGCTCGTCGCACGCCAGACCGTCGCGGCGCAGCTCGCTCCACGAGGTCACCGACCACACGTCGGCGACGACACCCCAGTCGTTGCGCAGCAGCTCCTGGGCCTCGAGCGCCCACGGAACGCCGACCCCCGACGCGAGGAGCTGGACGCGGGGCGCCTCGTCGCCGAGATCCTCCGTCCGCCCCGGCGCGAAGAGGTGCATGCCGCGCAGGATCCCTTCCCGGTCAACGTTCTCGGGCTGGGCCGGCTGGCTCATCGGCTCGTTGTAGACGGTGATGTAGTAGATGAGGTTCTCGGGGTTGTCGCCGTACATGCGGCGCAGCCCGTCCTCCATGATGTGGCCGATCTCGAAGGCGAACGCCGGGTCGTACGCCACGACCGCAGGGTTGGTCGCGGCCATGATCGGGCTGTGGCCGTCGGCGTGCTGGAGTCCCTCACCGGTCAGCGTGGTCCGACCGGCGGTGGCGCCGATGAGGAAGCCTCGGGTCATCTGGTCGGCGGCGGCCCAGATCGAGTCGGCGGTGCGCTGGAACCCGAACATCGAGTAGAAGACATAGATCGGGATCATCGGCTGGCCGTGTGTGGCATAGGACGTGCCGGCGGCCGTGAACGCCGCCATCGAGCCGGCCTCGTTGATGCCCAGGTGCAGGATCTGCCCGTCCTTGGCCTCCTTGTAGGCCAGCATCAGCTCGGCGTCGACAGAGGTGTACTTCTGCCCGTGCGGGTTGTAGATCTTGATGGTCGGGAAGAAGGAGTCCATCCCGAAGGTCCGGGCCTCGTCGGGGATGATCGGCACGACCCGCTTGCCGAACTCCTTGTCGCGCATCAGCTCCTTGAGCAGACGCACGAAGGCCATCGTCGTGGCGACCTGCTGCTTGCCGGTGCCCTTCTTGACGATGTCGTAGGCGGCATGGTCGGGCAGCTTGAGCGGCTCGTGCTGGACGCGTCGGACCGGCAGGGGCCCGCCCAGCTTGGCTCGGCGCTCGCGCAGGTACTGGATGCTCGGGTCGTCGACGCCGGGGTGGAAGTACGGGGGCGCGTACGGGTCACGCTCGAGCGCCTCGTCGGAGATCGGCAGCTTCAGGCTGTCGCGCAGGCCCTTGAGGTCGTCCAGGGTCAGCTTCTTCATCTGGTGGGTCGCGTTGCGACCCGCGAAGTGACTGCCCAGGCCGTACCCCTTGATGGTCTTGGCGAGGATCACGGTCGGCTGACCGGTGTGGTTCATGGCCGCCTGGTATGCCGCGAACACCTTGCGGTAGTCGTGGCCGCCACGCTTGAGCTGCCACCAGATGTCCTCGTCGGACCAGTCCTTGACCATGTCGCGGGTGCGCGGGTCACGGCCGAAGAAGTGGTCCCGCACGTACTTGCCGTCATTGGCGCGGAACGTCTGGTAGTCACCGTCGCTCGTGCTGTTCATCAGGTTGACGAGGGCACCGTCGCGGTCCTGGGCGAGCAGTGGGTCCCAGCCGCGGCCCCAGACGACCTTGATGACGTTCCAGCCGGCTCCCCGGAAGAAGGCCTCGAGCTCCTGGATGATCTTGCCGTTGCCACGCACCGGCCCGTCGAGACGCTGCAGGTTGCAGTTGATGACGAAGGTCAGGTTGTCGAGCTCCTCGCCGGCGGCCAGCTGGAGCAGCCCTCGCGACTCCGGCTCGTCCATCTCGCCATCGCCGAGGAAGGCCCAGACGTGCTGTTGGCTGGTGTCCTTGATGCCGCGGTTCTGCAGGTACTTGTTGAACTGCGCCTGGTAGATCGCGTTCATCGGGCCGATGCCCATCGATACCGTGGGGAACTGCCAGAAGTCGGGCATCAGGCGCGGGTGCGGGTACGACGGAAGCGCCACCGGCTGCCCCGCGACGATGTGGCTCTTCTCCTGACGGAAGCCGTCGAGCTGGTCCTCGGAGAGCCGGCCCTCGAGGAAGGCTCGGGCATACATCCCGGGGGAGGCGTGACCCTGGAAGAAGACCTGGTCGCCGCCGCCCTCGTGGTCGGCACCGCGCCAGAAGTGGTTGAAGCCGACCTCGTAGAGGGTCGCCGCGGACGCGTAGGTGGAGATGTGGCCGCCCACGCCGATGCCGGGACGCTGGGCGCGGTGCACCATCACGGCGGCGTTCCAGCGCAGGTAGGCGCGGTAGCGGCGCTCCACGTCCTCGTCACCGGGGAACCAGGGCTCCTGCTCGGGCGAGATCGTGTTGATGTAGTCGGTCGCCGTGAGCGACGGGACTCCCACCTGCATCTCGCGGGCCCGCTCCAGGAGCTTGAGCATGACGTAGCGCGCGCGCTGGCGCCCGCCGCCCTCGATGACCCCGTCGAGGGAGTCGAGCCACTCCTGGGTCTCCTCCGGGTCGATATCCGGAAGCTGGCTGGGGATGCCGTTCAGGATGGGTCCGGCTTCCTCGCGTGCGACCACGGTGACGTGTCCTCTCTCAGGCGGTGTTGACGGGAGACGACGGGGTTGCCACCAGCCTCCGTCGACCATCTTCCACCCCAACGAGGCGCAGGTCACAACCGGACCAGGGCTCGGTCTGGCTACTGGCCAGTATCCAGACCGAGTCGGTGCGCCCCGGCATACACGGTCATCCTCGGCGGGCGCGCGAAGCCCACCAAGGTCAGTCCAGACTCCAGCGCCAGGTCGACGGCCAGGGACGAGGGCGCGGACACCGCCACCAGCGCGGGCAGTCCCGCCATCACCGCCTTCTGCACCAGCTCGAAGCTGGCTCGGCCACTGACCACCAGAACGTGCCCGGCCAGGGGGAGGTGACCCTGACGTCCGGCCCAGCCCACCACCTTGTCGACCGCGTTGTGGCGACCGACGTCCTCTCGAACCACCAGCGGCTCACCGTCGGGAGTGAAGATGCCGGCCGCATGGAGGCCTCCGGTGCGGTCGAAGATCTTCTGTTGCTCGCGCAGGCGGTCGGGCAGCCCGGCCACGACCGCGGGGGGGAGGACCAGCGGATCGGCACGCACGGCATACGGACTCGTCGCCGCGATGGCGTCGATGCTCGTCTTGCCGCAGACTCCGCACGCGCTGCTCTGGTAGCCCGAGCGGGCCGCGCGGTCAAGGTCCGGCACCACTCCGGGCGCCAGGGTCACGTCGACGACGTTGTAGGTGGGCGATCCGCTCTCATCCTCGTCGAGGCAGTGCATCAGCTGGCTGACCTGGTCGGCCGAGCGCAGCACCCCCTCGGTGAGCAGGTTGCCCACGGTGAGGTCGAAGTCGTCGCCGGGGGTGCGCATGGTCACCGTCACGGCGCTGCCGTCGACCCGGATCTCGAGCGGTTCCTCGACCGCCAACGTGTCGGGTCGGGTCGCCGCACGAGCGACGCCCTCCGCCTCGACGAGGACCCGGATGCTCGGCGTTCGGCTGGTGACGCGACCCATGGGCCGACTCTAGGCGGATTCTCCACCAACGCTGCAGGGTGCGCTCGGTAGGTTGGTGGGGTGAGTGACCCGTCGCAGGCTCCTGTCCATGAGGATCCGGACGTCCGCCTGTTCGACGACTCAGGTATGCCGTGGCGCCCGGTCTCCCGGCGCCTCGTGC
>DASYGI010000050.1:0-7132 GCA_035999925.1 Pedococcus sp. | reverse complement strand
GGACGCCTCGACATCGCGACCGATCCGGGCGCCGAGGGTTCGCAGCCAGCCGGGGGTCAGCAGGCTGGAGTAGAGCGGGAACAGCCACGTCCGCGCCTCGTCCAGGACCCGGATCGTCGTCCAGGCCTGCCAGGCCTGACGACCGTGGATCGGATGATGGCCGCTGGACAGCCCGACCCCGGCGGCTCGAACCACCGCCCAGACCAGCCCGGCCACCACGAGCAGAGCAGCGACCGACGCATAGGGCACGGCCAGCTCGGCCGCGATCCCAGCGGGTCCAAGGGACGACGCTCCGCTGAGGACCGGCCACGCGACGACCAGCCCCACGGCGATCCCGACCACGGGTATCCCGGCAACCAGTCCGGCCATCGCGGCATACGCCAGCAACCACGCTGGTCGGTTGCGTGGGCGAGCGTCATGCCATGGCCCTCGCGCCGCACCGAGGGGAAGGGCGGGGGCACCCGCCCAGAACTCTCCCGACGGGACCGTGCCGAACATCGCCGACCCGGGCGCCAGCTCGGCGTCGTCGCCGATCACCGCTCCCGGGCACAGCATGCTGCGCGCGCCCACCCGGGCCCTGCGGCCCACCGACACGCTGCCGAGATGCAGCACATCCCCGTCCAGCCAATGACCGCTGAGGTCCACCTCGGGCTCGATGGAGCACTCGTCGCCCAGGGTCAGCAGGCCGGTCACCGGCGGGATCGCATGCAGGTCGACGTGACGACCAAGTCGGCATCCCAGCGACCGGGCGTACAGCCGCATCCAGGGGGCGCTGCTGAGGTTCGCGGCCCCGAGCTCGTCGGCGAGGCGTTCGGCCGCCCAGACCCTCAGCTGCACCGTTCCGCCCCGCGGGTATCGACCGGGCCCGACCCCGCGCAAGAGGAGTCGTGCGCCGCCGGTAGCGAGGAGGATGCGGCCCGGGGGAGTGAGCAGCAAAAGCCATCCGATGCCCACCATCCACCAGGACAGCTGGGGGAGATAGTGCACTCCCAACCAGGCGTATGCCGCGTTGTTGGCCGCGCCGATCCAGGTGATCCATCGCAGCCCCGCGAGGGTGCGTAGCGGCACGCTGAACAACACCTGGCCGAGCTGAGTGGTCCTGGGCACGGGATGGACGTTCCGGTCGACCGTCGCTGCGGGAGTAGCCATCTCGTCCAGGCCTGCGGCCATCTCGCCCAGGCGCGGCCGCTCGTACAGGTCCGCGACGGTGACCTCGGGGAACCGTTCCCGAAGCCGGGAGACGAGCTGGGCGGCCGCCAGGCTGCCACCGCCCACGTCGAAGAAGTCCTCGCGGGGGTCCACGACGACGGCGCCCACGATCTCCAGCCAGAGCTCCTGCAGCCAGCCGGCCGTTCCCTCGAGCGGCGCTCGCGCAGCGGCCGGCGTCGATCCCAGGGTCGGCAGGGGCCAGGCCAGCGCGTCACGGTCGACCTTGCCGGAGGTGCGGGTGGGGACGAGGTCGACGGCGGCCAGGCGCGGGACCATCGGCGCGGGCAGCCGGGCCCGCAGCGCCTCCATCGACTCCTCCAGGTCGAACCCGTCGGTCACGACGACATAACCGACGATCAGCACGTTGCCCGAGCCGGTCCGGCGGATGGCGGCCGCCGCGCTGGAGACCCCGGTCAGCGCCAGCAGGGCGCTGTCGATCTCGCCCAGCTCGATGCGGCGACCCCCGACCTTCACCTGGTCGTCGGCCCGTCCGCGGAACACCAGCCCGACGGGGTCGAAGCGCACCAGGTCGCCGCTGCGGTAGGCCCTCGACCAGCCCAGGGCAGGCATGGGCGCGTACTTCTCCGCATCCTTGGCGGGGTCGAGGTAGCGGGCCAGGCCTACGCCGCCGATGATCAGCTCGCCGGTCTCGCCCGGCGCTACGTGGGTCCCGTCCGGTCCGACCACCGCCAGGTCCCACCCGTCCAGGGGCAGCCCGATACGGACGGGGTCCTCGCCGGACAGGGATGCGGCGCACGCCACGACGGTCGTCTCGGTGGGTCCGTAGGTGTTCCAGACCTCTCGTTCGGGCGAGGCGAGCCGGGCGCCGATCTCCGGAGGGCACGCCTCGCCGCCGAGGATCACCAGCCGCACGGCCAGGAGGGCGGCGGTGGGCCACAGCGAGACCAGGGTGGGAACCGTTGACACCACGGTGATCTCGTTGGCGACGAGCCACGGGCCGAGCTCCATCCCGCTGCGGACCAGGGAGCGCGGGGCCGGCACCAGGCAGGCGCCATGCCGCCACGCGAGCCACATCTCCTCGCAGGAGGCGTCGAAGGCCACGGACAGCCCAGCCATCACCCGGTCACCCACGCCGAGTGGCCGCTCCTGCAGGAACAGGCGCGCCTCGGCGTCGACGAAGGCCGCCGCGGAGCGGTGCGACACGGCTACCCCCTTGGGCAGTCCGGTCGAGCCCGACGTGAAGATGATCCAGGCATCGTCGGCCGGCCCGGGTTCGGTCACCGGCGCCGGTGACCCGAGCCCGATCGGACCGTCGGGGGAGGACCCGCGCAGGTCAAGGTCCTCTCGCAGGACCGCGGCGACCCCGGCCTCGCCGAACACCAGGCTGGCGCGCTCGTCGGGATCGTCCGCATCCACGGGGACGTAGGCGGCGCCGGCTGCGAGGACCCCGAGGATGGCGGTGTACAGCTCCGTGGTGCCGGACCTGATGCGGATGCCAACCCGGTCGCCCACCCCGACTCCGGCTGCGTTCAGCTCGGCGGCGAGCTCGTCCATGGCCTCTGCGAGCTCGGTGTAGGTCAGCACCGTGGCGCCGTTGTCGATCGCGGGATGGTCCCCGAACTCGAGCACGGTCTCGCGAAAGATGTCGACCAGGGTTCGCGGGGGTGGGGCCTGGGCGCCACGCAGCAGGCTAGCGTTGGGACTGTCTGGTCCCATCAGCTCAGCCTTGCCCTCAGGCCCGGTCGGCACGCTCGGCCCGCTCGGCCCGGCAGCCATCACGAGCCCGGCCCGTCGGCGCGCAGGCTGGTGGACACGCCCCGAGTATGGCGCCTGCGCGCCCCCGGCCGGGCCCGCGGGCGGCTTCGACTAGGCGAGCTGGCGGGTTCGGCCCGAGAGATGGTCGCGAGCCATGTGCTCCACCAGCACCGGTACGTAGTCGCGAATGGGACCCGACAGTCCGAGGTGGATCTCGTGGACAGTCGACGTGATCGTCTCCGGGGGAACCTCCGGGAACCGTGCGGAGAGCCGTCGACACACGGCCTCCACCGCCTCAAGCTCATGTTCGGCTCGGTCCATGCCAAGACTGTACGCGGCTGGGTCTGCCGTGAGAACGCTTCATTTGTCGTACTCAGGCTTCCGTAGCCCCGGCGCGGCTGGGGGATGCCTGGCTGAGCCGGGCGGTACCCTCCTGCGCAGGAGAGCGTGACACGTTCGGGGACAACCGGACAGCTCGCTGGCGCGTCTGAGGGGTATGCCGCGCCGTCCACACGGGACTGGACCTCACGCGGGGCAGGACAGAGGGTGACGTGGACGACCTGACTCGGCGAGCGCTGCTGGGCATCGGGGCCGGTGTGGCGATTGGTGCACTGGCGGACTGCGGTGCCGGCCCTCACGGGTCGACCGCTGCCGGAACGGTGCCTGCCGCACCGCGCGGAACATCCGCCACGTCCCCTCCCACCTCGACGAGGTGGCCTCTGGTGGCCACCTCGACCACGACGTCACCGCAGTCGATGGCGTCCTCCACCACAGCGCACCCGGCGACGACGGCGCCCTCACCGACCTCGCCCGACGGCAGCACGGCATACACCGGGCGCCAGCCCAACCAACCTGTGCCGCAACGCCTGCTCCCAGGCCAGCGGCCGCCCCAGTTCGTCGTCGTCTCCTGGGACGGCGCGGGGGAGACGGGCGCCCAGCTCTTCTCGCACTATCGAGAGGTCGCGCGCCGCCTCCACGGGTCGATGACCTTCTTCCTGACCGGGCTCTACCTCCTGCCGGAGTCCCACCGAAACCTCTACCGGCCCCCGCGGCATCCGGTCGGGGCGTCGGCCATCGGGTTCCTGTCGGACTCGTCCGTCCACGCCACCATCCGGCAGGTCGGCGCCGCCTGGACCGATGGCCACGAGATCGGCACCCACTTCAACGGCCACTTCTGTGGTCCGGGCGGAGTCTCGGCGTGGTCCCCCCAGGACTGGGACAGCGAGATCGACCAGGCCGTCCGGTTCGTCAGCAGCTGGCGCACCACCACGGGGTTCACCGATCTGCCCCCGTTGCCGTTCGACTACGCCCGCGAGCTGGTCGGGGCTCGCACGCCCTGTCTGGAGGGCCAGGCCAACCTGCTCCGCAGCAGCCGAGCCAAGCAGTGGCGTTACGACTCCTCGGGAACGGGTCGCCAGGTGTGGCCGACGCGATTCCGGGGGAGCGCCATGTGGAACATCCCGATGCAGTCGATTCCCTTTCCGGGGCACCGGTTCCAGGTCATCTCGATGGACTACAACATCATGTACAACCAGTCCGGAGGGCCGCAGGGGGCCGCGTCCAGCCGTCCCCTGTGGAAGGCCCAGGCGCGTGACGCCTTCCTGGCCGGGTTCGAGAGGGCGTATCTCGGCAACCGGGCTCCACTGATCATCGGCAACCACTTCGAGCGGTGGAACGGCGGGATCTACATGGAGGCGGTGGAGGCGGCGATCACCGAGATGGCGGCTCACCCGGACGTGCGGTTCGTGTCGTTCCGACAGCTAGTCGACTGGCTCGAGGCTCAGGACCCTGCAGTGCTGGCGAGGCTGCAGGCGCTGGGCGTGGGACAGGCCCCGCCCGCACACGACTGGGCGACGGTCACCGCGTCATAGACTGAGCCTGTGGACGTGTACCTGATCGACCAGTCGGGCATGACGTCGCGTTCCGTGGACGAGCTGCCTGACCTGCTGGTCGGTGGCGAGGGCATCGTGTGGGTGGACATCCCGCAGTGTCGGCTCGACGAGGCGCAGCTGCTCGACAGGCTCTTCGGATTCAGCGAGATCGCCTTGCACGACTGCGTCCAGCGCAACCACGTCTCCAAGATCCAGGCGTATGACGACCATGTGTTCACGGTGCTGCACGCGCCCCAGATCGGCGTGCACGGGCACGTGCACTACATCGAGCTCGACCAGTTCCTCGGCGTCAACTACCTGGTGACCGTCCACGGTCCGCTCAACCCCAAGGTCGACCCGGCGGTCGCGTTTCTAGACACCCAGGCGGTGATCGACCGGATCGTCTCGGGCAAGTTCCGCCCGCGCAGCGCGTTCGAGCTGTCGTCGGCAATCATCTCCTCGGTGACTCGCCGGGAGATCGACATGATCGCCAGCCTGGCCGAGCAGTCCGGTCAGCTCGAGCAGCGCGTCATGTCCGGCGAGGTCATGAAGGACTCCGAGGGTTTCCTCGAGGACCTGTTCCAGGTCTGGTACGAGCTGCTCGCCATCCGAACCATCGCCGTGCACAGCAGTGCCACCTACGACCGGATGGCCCGGCTGGCCCGCTTCCTGCCGCCTGAGACGGAACCGTTGGTGGCCGACCTGGCGGACCGGTTCGAGATGGTGTCGACCATGGCGGACGGCCAGCGCGAGTCGCTCCATGGGGTCATCGAGTTCTTCCAGACACGGGTCAGCACCCATCTGACGATCGCCTCGGACGAGCTGGCGAAGACCTCCGTCGTCCAGAACGACGACATGCGCAAGATCTCCGCCTGGGTCGCCATCATCGCGGTCCCCACCGCGGTCACCGGATTCATGGGACAGAACGTCCCCTATCCGGGGTTCGGCACCATCGAGGGCTTCTATGGCTCAAGCATCGTCATGCTGCTCATGGCGATCGTGCTCTACACATTCTTCCGTCGCAAGAAGTGGCTCTGACCTCACCGTTGACACGAAATGCGGGCGCGCCATCCCGGCCGGGGATGACGCGCCCGCATCCGTGAGACCCGTGGTTACGGGACGGACGACGGCACCGGGGCCGGCCCCGTGCCGCGCGACATCGCGCACCCGCCGGACCCGGCGTTCGCCTCGTTGCTCCACATCGGCTGCACGGCGAAGTAGTACCTGCCGAGGGTGATGTTCGCGGCGTGGAAGTACGCGCACTTGTCGCCGTTCTCCGACGTCGTCGCGTCGTTCCAGCCGTCCTGGGTCGGCCACGCGTCGGGGTCGGTGGCCGCCTCGGCATACTCGTGGCCACCCGCCAGGGAGTAGCTGTCGAGGTAGCCGTGGCCGAAGGCGTCGTTCTTGGGGTTGACGCTGTTGCCGCCGCAGCCCGCACCCTGCTCCGGTGTGAACGGCATGAAGGCGTACCGCAGTCCGTGACCGCCGATGTTCGTCACCTCGGAGTGGTAGGCGCAGTACACCGAGCCGTATGCCGTGGCGGTGTGGCCGGGGGGTGTGAAGACGAAGTACGTGGCGTCGGGGACGTAGCCGAAGTGCTGTGAGGCACGCACCGCCTCGGTGGCGATCGGGTCGGTCGTCAGGTTCTCCGCCAAACCTGTGGTGGCGATCGTCGCCGGTGCCGGGGTGCTGTCCACCCAGGCGCCGCTGAGCACCTGGGCCGGGTTGGTGATGAACTGGGCATAGGGGCTGCCCGCGCACGACGTGCTGCCGGGAGCGATGTTGTCGCAGTACTGGGTCTGCGTGCCGTTCCACTTGCTGCCGCCGAGGTGGCCGAAGAACGTGTTCACGTAGGTCATCGCCGTGGTGTTCGAGTACGCGTTGTTGGGCCCGGTGTGGAAGCCGTTCTTCCACTCGGTGCCCCAGAAGGTGACGAAGACCTTCGGGGTGTGCTCCACCGCGCCGCCGTGGAAGATCAGGTTGTTGGCCAGCGCCGTCGGTGACGGGGTGGCTGCCGCCGGGGGAGCCCCAGCCGTCGACCACAAGATGGCCTTGGCCGAGGAGATGGGCACCCCGCCCGAGTCCGCGCTCGCTGCGGGTGCGCTCACGGCGGCAGCGACGAGGCTTGCTGCGGCTGTGGCGGCAAGGACGTAAGACGAACGCAGCTTCATGGTTCCTCCTGATGGGACGCCCCTTGGCGGGCCAGTCAGTGAGAGAACGAGATGGCCGAAGGGGAGTTACGCAGGCACCGGTCTCGGACGCCGGTAACGTCTGCTCCCATGTCCCTTGCCGTCGCCGTTCCGTGCGCTGTCCTGTCCGCGGTGGCCTATGGCGGG
>DASYGI010000049.1:0-4451 GCA_035999925.1 Pedococcus sp. | reverse complement strand
ACTCACGCCAGGCGGGGATGATGCGCGCCGGGTTGGCGCCCAGCTGGACCATGTCGACAAAGGTCACGCTGGACGCGTCCACGCCAAGGGCGTCGCGCAGCAGGTCGATCCGAGCCGGCGTCACGGCGGCCATCACGGGCTGGCCCGCATTCAGCCCCTCTCTGATGAACGGGACCGTTCCGGCGACGAACTGGTCGTCACCCCTCCAGAGGAAGGCCTCGTGTCGATAGCCGTCGTGCGTGCGTCGGGTTCTCGCCGAGGGCGCCCTGGTAGGCGGGTCGTTGCCGCTGCCGGCCTCGACGCTGAACTCACTTCGCCCTGATGACGTGGGTGGATCCCTTCTCAGTTTCGGGTGCGGGATAAGGCCACAAATGGTGAGAAGACGACGCGCAACTCAGGTTACGCCTGCCCCAGGTCAACGGCTCCTCCCTTCTCTATCCGGCTTCCCCCCACCGGCGTACCGTGAAGATCCGAGCACCTCACTTCGACATCGAAACGAAGACCGTCATGACCACGTCGTTCGCCGTCGCAGTCGTCATTGTCCTGATCTTGCTGCTCGCGCTGGCGCTCAAGATCGTCAAGCAGTACGAGCGTGGGGTGGTGTTCCGGCTGGGTCGCGTCATTGGTCTGCGTGAACCGGGCCTGCGCGTCATCATCCCCGTCATCGACGTCCTGCATCGCGTCGACCTGCGGATCATCACCATGCCGATCCAGTCGCAGGGCATCATCACCCGGGACAATGTCAGCGTCGACGTGTCGGCCGTCGCCTACTACCGAGTCGTCGACGCGGTGAAGTCGGTCGTCGCGATCGCGAACGTCGCAGCAGCCATCAACCAGATCGCCCAGACGACGCTGCGCAAGGTCGTCGGACAGCACACCTTGGATGAGACGTTGTCCGAGACCGACCGGATCAACGGCGACATCCGCGCCATTCTCGACGTGACGACGGTGGACTGGGGTGTCGAGGTGACGCTGGTCGAGCTCAAGGACATCCAGCTGCCCGACGGCATGAAGCGGGCCATGGCCCGCCAGGCCGAGGCGGAGCGCGAGAAGCGAGCCAAGATCATCAACGCCGAAGGCGAGTCCCTTGCGGCGGCCGCCCTTGGCGACGCGTCCGACACGATGATGGCGCACCCGTTGGCACTGCAGCTGCGCAACCTGCAGAGCCTCGTGGAGATCGGCGTCGACCGGAACACCACCGTCGTCTTCCCGGCGCCGCTGATGAGCACGATCGCCGAGCTCAGCGCCTTTCTTGCGCGGGAGGGCGCAGCGGCATCGGCGCACGTAGCCGCAAACCGCGAGACCCCGCCACCGGCTTCCCAGTGACCGGCGCGATGGATCGGCCCTGCACCTGCTGGATGGTGCCGCCGACGACGCGCGCCCCGCGGGACGGTCAGCGCCCGACGTCCCCGTCGTCCAGCTCCTCGCGCAGCCTCGGCTCGGTCCGGCGCTGCGGGTGTATGCCGCGCTTGTCGCGATAGAACTCGCGGACCTTGTCCATGTCGGCGACGACATCCTTGGTCGCGACGATGGTCGGGCCGAACCCGGCGGTGCGAGTGGGCCCGTCGATGAAGGCGAGGGCGATCGGGAGGTTTGCTGAGCGCGCGATACGCCAGAAGCCCGACTTCCAGTACTCCCCCTTCTCACGGGTCCCTTCCGCGGCCAAGATCAGAAGGAACGGTTCGCCACTGCGAGCTTCGCGGACCAGGGTGCGGACCACACCCCCGGGATTGTCACGGTCCAGCGGTATGCCGCCGAGCCGAGGGAGTAGCCAGGAGAGCGGCCCGCGGAAGAGCTCCTGCTTCATCAGCACCCGAGGTGTGACACCGCCTCGCCACATGATGAGCAGCATCATCACGAAGTCCCAGTTGGAGGTGTGGGGAGCCCCGACGAGTACGCCGGTCCGAGGGACCTCACCTATCGCCGTCCAGCGCGCCGCCCTCAGCACCAGGCTGGCTAGTCGACTCCTCATGGCGCTTGGCCTCCGGTCCGATGCGCGGCCACCCCTCAGACGTGGGATGGGAGCCGGGCTCGGCACGAGTACACCACGCCGCACAGCTGCACGCTGAAAAGGGCTGCTCGCCACGACCTCCCCCTCCGTGGTCGTGGCGAGCAGCGCTCACCCAGGACGGTAGCCTCCGCAAGAAATGTTGCGCAATAGCACAGCGTCATCAAAGGGATGAAACGGGCCATTACAAGCCTGGTCTATTGTGCAATTTTTGTTGTGCACTACACTTCTCCTGTGGAGAACTCGGCGTCGACGCCCACCGGTCCGAGGACCAAGCCTGCCGATGCCCACATGCTCAAGGCCATCGCACATCCCGTACGGCTGCGTCTGTATGAGGCGCTGGTGGCGAACGGCCCGTCGACCAATGCCCGGCTGGCCCTGCAGATTCCCGGCGCTCCCGGAAGTCTCAGCTACCACCTACGGCAGCTGGCCAGACACGGGTTCGTCGAGGAGGCGCCCGAGCTGTCGGCCGACGCGCGTGAACGATGGTGGCGAGCCGTACCAGGTGGGTTGCACTGGTCCGAGGAGTCGCTCGAGGACAACCCAGGAGCCCAGTCCGTTGCGTCAGCCGCGCAGTCGATCCTCCTGGCGCGTCAGATCGACCGGATGCGCGCCTGGGCCCGGGGCGGGCAGCAAGAGTGGAGCCTGGCGTGGCGCTCGGCTTCCGTGAACAACGACTCGGTGCTGCGCCTTGATGCGAGCGAGCTACGCGAGCTGGCCGACGATGTCGAGGCCCTTTTCGCCAAGTGGTTGGCCCGTTCACGAGCCAACTCGGCCGACTCGGGTCACGCCTCCCAGGGCAACGGCCGAGCCAGCGTGTTCTTGACAGTCCACGCATTTCCGTTCGAGCCCTCTCTCACGAGGGACTCGCGGGCATCGCATCATCAGCAAAGGCCCGAACCCTAAGGTTCACTCGTCCAGACGTTCACTCGTCCAACACCAGCGCCAGCGCACACGGGGACCCTAAGATCACTTCCATGACCCGGGCCGCCGAGGATCCCAAGCTGAATTTCATTCAGGCCGTTCCACTCTTCCAAGGCCTGTCCAAAAAGGAGCTGGCCCTGGCGGCGCGGGTCGCTGACGAGGTGACCATCCCGCAGGGCAAGAAGCTCTTCACCGAAGGCACCTTGAGCAGCGAGTTCTTCATCGTCATCGAGGGCACGGTCGAGGTCACTCGCAAGGGTCGCCATCTCATGAACTGTGGGCCAGGCGACTACCTAGGCGACATCTCGCTCATTGTGCCGGGAAACAGACGGGCGAGCGCCGAAGCCGGCACCGAGGTTCGAGCCCTGGTGATGACCAGCCGAGACTTTCTCAGGCTGTTGAAGGACGTCCCCGCCGTCGAGACCAAGGTGCTCAGGTATCTGGCCGCACGCGTGCTGGAGTCGAGCGACCACCCGACCTCCTGAAGGCCTCGCCCGAACCGCCGTCCGGGCGACAAAGGGAATCCCCGCCCGACCTGGCGCTGGTGCGTGGGCCGAACGGGGTTCCCGTGGGGTGGAGCTGAGGGGATTCGAACCCCTGGCCTTCTCATTGCGAACGAGACGCGCTACCAACTGCGCCACAGCCCCATGATGCGGACGAAACAATAACATCAGCCACGGCTGCGATGAAAAGCGAGTGCGTATGCCGCACCGGCGCCGCCACCCGGCTCACGTCAGCTGCGCGCGCATCACCGTCTGGCCGTCGTCGACGCGGCGGATCTCGACCCGTGCCAATGCGGCATACGGCACGGTCGTGACCCCGGTCGGGTGCATGATCAAGCCGGGTCGAGCGGTCCACTGCCGCAGCTCGGTGGCGCGCCCAGCCCGGTCCACCACCCAGATGGCGTAGTTCACCCACGGGTAGTCCGGCTTGGACGAAGGAGCGGTTGCCGTCGCTGGTGGGGCGTACTGACATTCGACCCGGAACTCCGTGGCCGTTGAGGTGGCGTGCACGTCGACCACTGCCGTCATCGACGACGGGACTACGGAGGAAAAGGCCAGCCGAGTCGTCGCTCGACCACCCACGATCCCCGCCACCGCCGACGGCGGGGTCCCTGGGCTCCTGGCCGACGACACGGCATACCCGGCCATCCCCCCGACCACGAGAGCGGCAGCGGCGACAGCGAGCGGGAGATGCCACGCGGGACGACGAGATGCCACCGCACTCACCGGGCCGAGAACCTCAGTCTCGACAGGCCGGGTGTCGCTGGGAGCGTCGATCGCCAGCACCTCACCCGCATGCAGCTGCGCCAGCAACCCGGGCATCCCCGCGAAGTCGGCGACGGCCGCCCGGCAGTCGTCACACGTCGTCAGATGGTCCTCGAACTCCCGGCGCTCCACCGCAGACAGCGCGCCCAGCACATAGGCGGCATCCCACTCGGTGTAGCTGTCATGGACGGTCATGGGTGGGTCACCCCCTTCTCCTGGAGGACGAGCCGCAGGCTGCGCAGTCCATAGTG
>DASYGI010000048.1:0-11692 GCA_035999925.1 Pedococcus sp. | reverse complement strand
CGTGCTGCTCGGGCTGCCGCATGTGTGGGGGTCGATCTACCGGTTCGACGGTCAGGTGTCGGTGTGGTTCGCGGGATACGGCCCCTGCTATCGGTGTGTGTTCCCGGAGCCGCCGCCTCCCGACGCGGTGCCCTCGTGCGCTACCGGGGGAGTGCTCGGCGTTCTGTGCGCCGCGATCGGGTCGGTCCAGGTCGCCGAGGCCGTGAAGCTGGTCGTCGGTCAGGGCGAACCCCTCGTGGGGCGCCTGCTCGTGCACGACTCCTTGCGCCAGACCTGGGACTCATTGACCGTGCGTGCCGATCCTGGCTGCGCGGTGTGCGGGCAGGCTCCGACCGTCACCTCGCTGGTCGACTACGACGACTTCTGCGGTATGCCGGGTGCTGCGGCGGACGGGAGGCTCGCCGCCATGAGCGTACCGGAGGTGACCGCGCCGCAGCTTGCCTCGATGCTCGAGGCGCGCGAACGCGGGGAGGTCAGGTTCGAGCTGGTCGACGTCCGCGAACCCGGTGAGCGCGAGGTCGTCTCGATCCCAGGAGCGCGCGCGATCCACCTGGACTCATTCCGCACGGGAGCCGCCGCGGGGCAGCTGCCGGACGGCATACCGGTGGTGGTGCACTGCAAGTCGGGCGCGCGGTCCGCCGAGGCCGCCGCGCTCCTGATGGCCTCTGGACGTCCCGACGTGTCCAACCTGGCCGGCGGAGTGCTGGCCTGGGTCCGCGACGTCGATCCCAGCCTTGCGACGTACTGAGGTGGGCCAGTGGTGACTCAGGCGGGTGACTTCGGGCTGCCGAGTGAGTTCGCGGACGACGTGCTCGAGGTCGTCGACCAGATCCCCGAGGGCATGGTCATGACGTACGGGGACATCGCCGAGCTGCTGGGTCGCGGCGGACCGCGGGGCGTGGGCACGGTCATGGCCCGGTATGGGTCGGACGTGCCGTGGTGGCGGGTGATCCGGGCCGGTGGGTACTTCCCCCAGGGGCTGGAGGCCGAGGCGCTGGAGCACTACCGCGAGGAGGGCACGCCCCTGGTGCGCGGCCAGGTGCAGGGGCGGCGCGTGGACCTGACCCAGGCCCGATGGGCTGGCCCCCGCGCTGTCGGTGCGGGGTGATGGAATCAGCGCCGTGTTGACCTTGCGCCGCGCCCCGAGCGTGGTGGCCGAGGTGCCGGTGCTGGACGAGGTGCAGCAGGCGGTCCTCGACCACCGCGGCAGTCCGCTGAGGGTTCTGGGCGGCCCGGGCACGGGCAAGACGACGACGGTCGTCGAGCTGCTCGCCTCCCGGGTGCAGGCCGATGAGGCGAGCCCGGACCAGTGCCTGGTGCTGGCGTCCACGCGGCTGGCCGCCGGGAGCCTGCGCGAGCGGGTGACGGCGCGGCTCGGCCGGACCTCGACCGAGCCCCTGGCACGCACCCTGCAGGCCTTCGGGTTCGGCGTCCTGCGCCAGGCAGCTGCCCTGCGCGGCGACCCGGCGCCCCGCCTGCTGAGTGGGCCGGAGCAGGACGTCATCCTGCGTGACCTGCTCGCCGGTCATACGGCCGAGGGAACCGGCCCCGCGTGGCCAGAGCGGCTTGCACTGGCCTTGCCGACCCGAGGATTCCGCAACGAGCTGCGCGA
The DNA here is from genome assembly GCA_035999925.1 of Pedococcus sp. Lineage (GTDB taxonomy): Bacteria > Actinomycetota > Actinomycetes > Actinomycetales > Dermatophilaceae > Pedococcus. The sequence continues at coordinate 10,080 of DASYGI010000048.1, read as the reverse complement.
CTTGTTGATGCGGGCGGTGGAGCACGACCTCGAGCCTGGCGACCTCGTCCGGCTTGGGCGCGAGCACGACCGTCCCGAGTGGGTCGCCGCGGCAGAGGTCCTCGCCGAGTACGACGAGGTGACGGCGCTGTCCGCTCCTGGCGCCTACGACCCGGCCTGGATCCTCGGTGCCGCCGCCGACCTGCTCGAGGAGGAGTCCGAGGTGCTTCACCGGCTCCGGGCCGGCCTGCGGCTGCTGGTCGTCGACGACGCCCAGGAGCTCACCTGCGCGGCGGCCCGACTCCTGCGCACCGTTGTCGGCACCGGCACCGGCACGGGGCTCGACGTGGTGCTGTTCGGGGATCCGGACTCTGCGGTGCAGACCTTCCGAGGGGCGGATCCGCGGTTCCTGGCCGCGGGGTGGACCTCGCTCGGTGAGGGCCCGACCCTCGTGTTGCCGACGGCATACCGGTTGCCGCAGGCGATCCACGAGGCCGCCGGGCGGGTGGCGCCCAAGATCGGTGCGCTCGGCGGTGGCGCGCAACGGCAAGCGGGCCCGGGCCGGCCCGAGGGTGAGGTGGAGGTTCGCCTGCTCCGGGCGGTGAGCCAGGAGGCCAGCCTCGTCGCGGCCGAGCTGCGCGAGGCCCACCTCCGGCACGGGGTGCCCTGGTCGGACATGGCGGTGATCGTGCGCGGGCAGGGGCGAACCGCGACGTTGCGCCGTGTCCTGATGGCCACGGGTGTCCCCGTGGCGGGCAGCGCTACCGACCTGCCGGTCCGCGACGAGGTCGCGGTCCGACCACTGTTGGCACTGCTGGGCGTCGTCCTCGAGAGCGCGAAGGGGGACGATGCTGCCCTCACGCCGCAGCTGGCGGTCGATGCGCTGCTGTCGCCCCTCGGCGGCGCTGACGCGGTCTCACTGCGGCGACTGCGGCGGGCCCTGCGCCGAGTCGAGCTCGAGAGCGGCGGGGGGCGCCCCAGCGACGAGCTGCTCGCCGAGGCACTCCGTGTGCCGGGCTCCCTGGTCGACCTGGGTCCCGAGGCGAACCCGGCGCGTCGTGTCGCGGCGACGATCGTCGCCGGGCTGGGCGCCGCCCGCGGCGCGCGGGACGGTGAGAGCTGGCGCTGGGAGGCGGGCGTCAGCGCTGAGTCCATCCTGTGGGCCATGTGGTCCGCCACCAGGCTGGGGCCCGAGTGGCAGGCGGCCTCGCTGTCGGGCGGTCCGGGGGCGGCTCGCGCCGACCGCGACCTGGACGCGGTGGTGGGGCTCTTCGACGCTGCGGCAAAGTTCGTCGACCGGCTCCCGCATGCGGGCCCGGAGGAGTTCCTGACCCACATCGCCAGCCAGGACATCCCGGGCGACACGCTGGTCGCCCGGGCGCCCGTCGGTGAGTCCGTCACGGTCACCACTCCGCAGGCCGCGGCCGGTCGGGAGTGGCGGTTGGTCGTGGTGGCCGGCGTCCAGGAGGGGGTTTGGCCGGACCTGCGACTGCGCGGCTCGCTGTTGGGGTCGGAGCAGCTGGTCGATGTCGTGTCGGGGCGGTCCACGACGTTCCGCGCCGCGCAGGCCGCGGTCCGCTACGACGAGACCCGCCTGCTGCTCGTCGCCCTGACCCGGGCCACCGAGCGGGTGCTCGTGACCGCCGTGCGCAGCGACGATGAGCAGCCCTCGGTCTATCTCGATGTCATCGACCCCGCCACGATCACCGCGCACGGCGACCGCCCGTTCGCCGAGGTCTCCCGGACGATGACCCTGCCCACCCTTGTGGGAGAGCTGCGGCGACAGCTGATGTCCCCCGAGCGTTCGCGGCGGGCGACGGCCGTGGCCGCCCTGGCGCGGCTGGCGCACGAGAACGTGGCAGGCGCCGACCCGGAGCAATGGTGGGTCATGCGCTCAGTGTCCGACGACCGGCCCTTGCGCGAGGCCGACCAGCAGGTGCGGGTCTCGCCGAGCAAGGTCGAGTCGTTCGGCAACTGCGGGTTGCGCTGGCTGCTGAGCTCCGTCGGTGGGGACGGCCTCTCGGTCGGAGCCGCCGACATCGGCACCCTGGTGCATGACATCGCCGCCGAGCTGGGGGACGTCGACGCCTCGACCTTGGTGGCGGAGATCGATGCGCGGTGGGGCCGGCTGGGGCTGCCCCCCGGGTGGGTTTCCGACCGCAAGAGGCTCGAGGCGCATTCCATGGTGCGCCGGCTGGCGGTGTACTTCGAGGAGGCCGCGGCGCAGGGCTGGGTGCGGCTGGGCGCCGAGCTGGACCTGAAGGTGGCCCTGGGCCGCGTGCTGCTCACCGGCAAGGTCGACCGGCTCGAGGCAACGCCGGACAGGTCCGCCTTGCGGGTCGTGGACTACAAGACGGGCAGCTCCAAGCCCAAGGGGGACGACCTCGCTCGCCATCCTCAGCTCGGCGCCTACCAGCTGGGCGTCGAGCAGGGTGCCTTCGCGGACCACGGGTCGACCTCGGCGGGTGCCGCCCTGTTGCACGTCGGCAAGGCAGCGTTGGTCAAGACCACCCTGCAGACCCAGCCACCGCTGCACGAGGACGACGAGCCCTCCTGGGCGCTGGACCTGGTCACCACGACGGCGGACGGGATGGCGGCCTCCACGTTCACGGCCACGGTCGGCGACTGGTGCAAGGTCTGTTCGGTCAAGGCGTCCTGCCCGGCTCAACCCGAGGGGCGGGTCCTCTGATGACCACCACCCGAAAGTCCCTGAGCGCCAAGGACATTGCTGCCCGGCTGGAGCTTCCTGAGCCGACGCCCCAGCAGGTGGCGGTGATCGAGTCGCCGATGGCTCCGCTCCTCGTGGTTGCCGGTGCCGGTTCCGGCAAGACCGAGACCATGACCAGTCGCGTCGTGTGGCTGGTCGCCAACGGTTTCGTCGAGCCTGACCAGGTTCTCGGCCTCACCTTCACCCGCAAAGCGGCCACCGAGCTGTCTGAGCGGATCGGCAGCCGGCTGCGACTGCTCCAGCACTGTGGGCTCTGGCAACCGCCCACTGACGACGGTGAGACAGGCGCTGAGGTGCTCGGTGGCACCCCGACGGTGTCGACCTACCACTCGTATGCCGGTCGGCTGGTCCGCGAGCACGCCCTGCGGCTGGGCTACGAGTCCGAGTCGCGCCTGCTGTCCGAGGCTGCGGCCTGGCAGTACGCCTCGGAGGTCGTCCAGGCCTACGACGGACCCATGGATGACGTCCCGTTCGCCGAGAGCACGGTCACGGCCGCTGTGGTCGATCTCGCGGGCGAGATGTCCGAGCACCTCATCGCGCCCGGCGAGGTCGCGGCATACCTCGACGAGGTCCTGCAGGCGCTGGCCACGCTCTCTCCAGGGGACTCCCGCGGCAAGGACCTCCCCGGTGAGGTGAAGAAGATGCGCGAGCAGCTGCGCGCGCGAGCCGGGGTCCTGCCCATGGTGCAGCGGTACCTGAACCTCAAGCGGGCCAGGGATGCGATGGACTTCGCGGACCAGATGGCCTTGGCGGCGCGCTTGGCGATGACCTTCCCGGACATCGGTGCCATCGAGCGACAGCGGTTCGGGGCGGTGCTGCTCGACGAGTTCCAGGACACCTCGGCAGCCCAGCTCGAGCTCCTGCGATCGCTGTTCGCGGCGCCCGGTGAGCCGTCTCCGGTCACCGCTGTGGGCGACCCCAACCAGTCGATCTACGGCTGGCGAGGAGCCAGCGCCACGACGCTGAGCGCCTTCCGGACCGCCTTCCGTCTCGGTCCCGATCCCGTACCAGTGCGTCCGCTCGCCACGAGCTGGCGCAACGACGTCGCGGTCCTCGACGTGGCCAACGCCGTCGCGGTCCCGCTCAGAGAGCGCTCCCTGGTTCCCGTGGCTGCGCTCGCGCCGCGACCGGCGGCCTCCGCGGGGCGAGTCTGGGCGGCGCGGGTGCTCACCGCGCCGGACGAGGCGGCTCTGGTCGCAGACTGGCTGGCCGAGCGTCGACGCACGGGCGCGAAGTCCGCTGCGGTGCTCTGTCGCAAGCGCTCGCAGTTCGCGGCAATCATCGACGCCCTGGAGTCACGCAACGTCCCCTACGAGGTGGTCGGGCTCGGTGGTCTGCTGCTGACCCCGGAGGTCGAAGACATCACGGCGTTGCTGCACGTGGTCCACGACCCGGCCCGTGGCGACCAGCTGATGAGGCTGCTCACCGGACCGCTCTGCCGACTGGGCGCCGCAGACCTCGATGGCCTGATGGCCTGGGCACGGCACCAGCAGGAGCTGCGCCTGCAGGCCGCTGGGCAGGCCGAGCTGGTCCGGGACCAGGCTCCCGACAGCTCGGACCGCGTGAGCATCGTCGAGGCCGTGGACGACCTGCCGCGCCCGGGATGGCTCAGCAGGGACGGGCAGGGGCTCAGCGACGTGGCGTTGGCCCGCTTGGGTGAGCTGCGCCGAGCGATCCGTCGGCTGCGGACACTGACCGCCCTTCCGCTGGCCGACCTGGTCGGCGAGGCCGAGCGCGCCTTGGGGCTCGACATCGAGGTGCTCGCTCGCGAGGGGTACACCCCGGCCGCGGCCCGGGCCCATCTCGACGCCTTCGCCGACGTGGCCGCGAGCTTCACGGTCAGCGCGGACCGCCCGAACCTTGGCGGCTTCCTGGCCTGGCTGGCCGCAGCGCTCAAGGAGGAGCGGGGGCTCGACAAGGGCTATATCGAGGCCTCGACGGACGCGGTCCAGGTCCTCACGGTCCATGCCGCCAAAGGCCTGGAGTGGGACGCCGTCGCCGTGCCGGGCCTGGTCGAGGGGTCGTTCCCGGCGCTGGCCTCGGCAACGAGCCGCTCGGACGGTCAGGAGTGGCTGGTGTCCGCACCGAAGTCGCGCGGGTGGATCGGCGGTCTCACCGATGGCGGAGTTCCGTACGAGCTTCGGGGTGACCGCGACGGGCTCCCGCTGCTGGACTGGCGAGCGGCCAGCGAGTGGAAGGACATGGACAAGCGCGTCACCGACTTCCTGCGCGCCGGAGGGGAACACGGGGTCGAGGAGGAGCGCCGGCTGGCCTACGTCGCCTTCACCCGGGCGCGTTCGGACATGCTTTTGACGGCACCCGTGTGGACCGACGGGAAGACCCCCAAGGTCACTTCGCGGTTCCTGCTGGAGGTCGTCGACGCGGACGCCTCGCTGCCCGTGACCCTGCTCGACTGGGCACCGATGCCCGACCCGGCCGCCCCTCAGGACGCCTCGAATCCCGCGACGGCGGACGCCGTGTCGGTGCAGTGGCCGGCCGACCCCTTGGCCGACCGGCGGGCAGCCCTCGCCGAAGGAGCCGCTGCGGTCAGGGCAGCCATCCATGACTATGCCGACTACGCCGAGAACCCCACCCACGCCGAGGACACCCAGCAAGGAGTGCTCCCGCTGCGGGGGCAGGAGCTCCCCATCCTGGAGGAGCTCTCGTTGTTGTTGGAGGAGCGTCGACGTCAGGCCCACCGCAGCGAGGAGACGGTGCTGCTGCCCCGACACCTCTCCGCGTCGGCGGTCGTGGCATTGGCCCAGGACCCGGCCCAGTTCGCCTCGCGGCTTCGACGGCCGATGCCGCAGGCCCCAGCGCTGGCGGCCCGGCGCGGTACGGCCTTCCACGCCTGGGTCGAGCAGCACTTCGCCCGGGCTGCCATGGTCGATGTCCTGGACCTGCCCGGCAGCGCCGACGAGGACCCGGGCGACGACGCGGCGCTCCCGGCGATGAAGGAGCGCTTCCTTGCCAGCGAATGGGCGCACCGCACTCCGGCCGAGATCGAGCTCGCCCTCGAGACGGTGATCGACGGGATCGCCGTGCGAGGCAGGATCGACGCGGTGTTCCCGCGGCCCGGCGGGGGGTTCACGATCGTCGACTGGAAGACGGGCGCCAAGCCTTCGGCCGAGGTGGCGCGTACGCGGGCGCTGCAGCTCGCGGCATACCGGGTGGCGTTTGCACGGTTGCGCGGGCTCGACGTCGACGAGGTCGATGGTGCCTTCTACTACGCGGGTACGGGCGAGACCATGTGGCCGGACCTGCCCGACGAGGCAGCGCTGTCAGAGCTGCTGGGCGCGGTACCGCCTGTCGATGCGCCCGCTGCTAGCGCTCCGGGTGGGTGAAGCCCGGCTCGAACTGCGGGCCAGGGTCCTGCCCGCCAATGGACTCAGGTTCGGACGGGACCTGCGGGTTGGACATCGGGGGAGGCCCGACTGGGTGAGGCCCGTCGTCGTGCTCGCCTTCGTGGGTCTCGTGCGGCGGGTGTAGGTCGTCCGCGCCAGGCAGGTCCTCCGGCGCGGAGGGTTCGTCCGTCTCGGCGGCGGTCTTGGCGAACATCGCGTCCACCTCGTCGTCGACGCCGTCGTCGTCGTCCAGCACCGAAGGCGGCACGAGCAACGGGCCCTTGCGGCGCGCCGGAGCCATGGCCGGTCGGCTGTAGTCGCTTTCGGCGTCCTCCTCCAGGTGCAGGCGGTCATCGAGCCGGCGCAGGGCACTCGCGTGGCGTTCGACCTGGATTCGATCGCCGTGGGCAACCGCGGCCAGTAACGCCGCCACAGTCCGCATCTCCGCCGACAAGCGGGCTCGGCGAAGCAGGTGAGGGTCGGGGCGTTCGCTGCGCGTGTGGGCGTAGGCCTCCATGACGGTCTCGAGAGCCATCGCAGGTGCCTGGGTGGCGAGGGCGAAGAAGTCATCCGCCGGGTCGGCCACCTTGGCGTCCTCCCAGCCGGTGACAGCCTTGACCGTGCCGGTCGCGGCGTCGTCCTCGTCGCCGAACACCACGAGCACCTGGTCGCCGGTCAGGTCGCCGTGGGTGGGCGTGGGAGCGAACCGCCAGAGCCTGACGTCTTCGAGCGCCTTCTCCCAGCGACCCAGCAGGCCGGTGGGGACGTGACCGGTGGCGGCGGCGCGGTCGAGCTCGCCGAGCCGGCGGGTGCGGTACGTGTCCGCGTCATACGCGGGCAGCCCCGCTTCGTCGAAGAGCGCGTGGTCGGCGTTGTGCAGGGCTGCGATCGCCCGGCCCAGCTCGGCCGCCAGGCCGGGTCCGGCCGGCAGGGCCGCGAAGTCGATGGCCACCCCAGGCAGGTACGGGTAGACCGCCGCGCGTCCGCCCTCCTTCAGGGGGGCGAAACCGCGGGGGGTGGGCACGCCGAAGGGCAGCCGTCGCGAGAGCAAGGCCAGCAGCCCGAAGGTGGACTCCATCTCGGCAGCGGCAGCCTGGCTTCGTGGCACGCGCACCACCCATCGGCGGTGCTGGGTGTCCTGGACGAACGCGACGTCGTAGTGGTCGTCGGGGATGCCTGGGACTGCTTCGACGCTCGCCGGGTCGAGTCCCGGCACGGCAGCGCTGGCCAGGGCGGCGAGAAAGAGAGGGCTGCGGTCCACACGGTCACCGTATGCCGAATGGGCGCCCCGGCGGTGGAGGCAGGCGCTCGCCCGAGGCGCCGGTTGCCCACGCGACCCGGTTGGACTTCGCCCGGCCGACCTCGGCCTAGGGTGGTGGGCGTGGGCCGCCCAGTCGAGACATTGCCGAACCTCGCCCTCGCCCAGCCTGGTCTCGCCAGGCATGCGGACCGGCGGCTGGAGCCCGATCTCGTGCCGACCCTGCTGGCCGACCCTCGCACCCGCGTCGTCGATCTGCACCGCGACCGGGTCGAGCTAACGGCAGGGCCGCACGGCCCGGCTCTGACCCAGCGCTCACCGCGACCTGACGACCGTGAGCGGCTGGTGCTGTTCCTCGGGCAGGACGACGACGGAACGGCATACGTCGCCGTGGTGGGGACTGACGCCCAGGAAGCCGACCACCCCGAGTGGCGCACGCTTCGTCAGTGTGGGGCAGACCTGGACGACCGCGATGCCACCCTGTTCGCCACCGCGCTGGCGCTGGCCAACTGGCATGCGACCCATGGCCACTGCCCCCGATGCGGCGCGCCGACCGAGCCCTCGCAGGGCGGCTGGCTGCGGGTGTGTCGCCGTGACGACAGCCAGCACTACCCGCGCACCGATGTCGCGGTGATCATGTCGGTGGTTGATGAGCAGGACCGACTGTTGCTGGCCCGCGGTGCCGGGTGGGGCGAGGGGCGCTTCTCGGTGCTGGCAGGGTTCCTGGAGCCGGGCGAGAGCCTGGCCGCTGCGGTGACCCGAGAGGTCCACGAGGAGGTCGGACTGGTGGTCCGGGACGTCCAGTACCTCGGTGACCAGCCCTGGCCCTTCCCGAACTCGATCATGGTCGGCTTCACGGCCCGCGCGGACGCCAGCGAGCTTCACCTCCAGGACGCGGAGATCGCTGAAGCCCGGTGGTTCACCCGCGAGGAGTACCGACAGGTGTTGGCGTCGGGCCGGGTGTCCCCGTCCACGCGGCTGTCGATCTCTCGGCGCCTCATCGAGCGGTGGCTGGGCCATGCACTGGACGAACAACCTTCGTCCGACTGAGGGCCAAGCGCCCGAGCCGGCTCAGGCCGCCAGACGCTTCTTGACCTCGTTGAGCGAGGGGTTGGTGGCCGCCGAGCCGTCGGGGAACAACAGCGTCGGGACGGTCTGGTTGCCGCCGTTGACCTCCATGACGAACTGCACGGCCTCGGGCTCGTCCTCGATATTCACCTCGGTGAACGGGATGCCCTCTCGACCCATCTGGGCCTTGAGGCGGTTGCAGTAGCCGCACCACGAGGTCGTGAACATGGTCACGGAGCCGGGGGCTGGGGGCTTCGTCGCGTTGGTCGCCATGGTGTCCTTCGGGTCGAAATCGGGCGTTTCTGCCGATGTAACACCTCGAGGGCTTCGCATCTTCCGCTGCCGCGGTGTGATCTTGACGACCAGAATGGGCCCTATGCCTACTTCGCTCACTCCCGCCGTCGATCCCGCCCTGCTCGCCCTGGCCCGAGGACGCAACCTCGGGACCCTTGCCGCGGTCAAGAAGGACGGTCGGCCCCAGCTGTCCATGGTCAACTTCGCCCTCGACGCCGAGGGCCGCACGGCCCGGGTCTCGGTGGTGGACGGCCGGGCCAAGGTGGCGAACCTGCGCCGCGACCCGCGCGCCTCGCTGCTGGTCACCTCGGGCGACGGCTGGTCGTATGCCGTGCTCGAGGGCGACGCTGAGTTCTCCCCGGTCGCGTCGGCCACCGACGATGCGACCGTCGAGGAGCTGGTCGAGCTGTACCGCACGATCCGGGGCGAGGACCACCCCGACTGGGACGACTACCGGCAGGCGATGGTCCGGGACCATCGGCTGATCCTGCGGATCCACGTGACCAGGGCCTACGGCTTGGCGGGCTGACCAGCCCGGCTACCGGCCGGGCTGGGCGCTGTCTGCTGCGTCTGACAGGATCGCGATGATGGCCAGCCAGCTCCGCGGAATGCCCGTGCACGCCTCCGCCGACGACGTCCTCTCGGCGCTCGACCCCGAGCAGCGGGAGGTCGCCGCGAACCCCTTGGGGCCGATGTGTGTCCTGGCGGGGGCCGGCACGGGCAAGACCCGCGCCATCACCCATCGCATCGCCTACGGCGTGCACTCCGGCGCGTACCAGCCGCAGCGGGTCCTGGCGGTGACGTTCACCGCCCGGGCCGCGGGGGAGATGCGCACCCGGCTTCGTGACCTGGCCGTCGGCGGGGTCCAGGCGCGTACCTTCCATGCCGCGGCCCTGCGACAGCTGCACTTCTTCTGGCCGCAGTCGATCGGTGGCGCCGCGCCCGAGGTGATGAGCCAGAAGGCCTCCGCGGTCGCCCAGGCGGCCGCCTCGCTGCGGCTCGACCTCGCCCGGGACCGGACGGCCATCCGGGACCTGGCCGCAGAGATCGAGTGGGCCAAGGTCTCGATGCTCACCCCCGAGACATATGCCGCCGGCGCTCGCGCCGCGCGGCGCGAGCCGCCCGGCCTGGATGCCACCGCGATGGCGCGGGTGCTCGAGGCGTACGAGCAGGTCAAGACCCAGCGTGGGGTCATCGACTTCGAGGACGTCCTGCTGCTCACCGTGGGCATGCTGGCCGAGCGCGACGACATCGCCAGGGCCGTCCGCTCGCAGTACCGCCACTTCGTCGTCGACGAGTACCAGGACGTCAACGCCCTCCAGCAGCGGCTGCTCGACCTGTGGGTGGGGGAGCGCGATGACCTGTGCGTCGTGGGTGACCCGGCCCAGACGATCTACTCCTTCACCGGT
>DASYGI010000047.1:0-14023 GCA_035999925.1 Pedococcus sp. | reverse complement strand
CTCGAGGAGGTGTCGGCCGTTGGCCTGCTCGCGCATGACCTTGCCCGTGCCGGTGATCCGGAAGCGCTTCTTGGCACCGGAGTGCGTCTTCATCTTCGGCATGGCTGCCGATCTCCTGTCTGTTGGACGTCGCCCGTGGTGGGCGTCGTCGTCGGTCGGTACTGCGGGCTGCTGCGGGGTCTAGCGGGTCTAGCGGGTTCTGGTCGGCTTCTAGTCGGCGGGCGTCTCGGCCACGGCTGGCGTCTGCGACTCGGGGGTGGCCTGCTCTGCACCCGTGTCCGGCACCTCGGTGACCTCGGCTGCGTCGGCTGCCTCGGCGGCGTCCGCGTCGCCGGCAGGGCTCGCGCTCCGCGCACGACGCTGCTCGGCCATGGCCTCGGACTTCTTCTTGGTCGGGGCCAGCACCATGATCATGTTGCGCCCGTCCTGCTTGGGCGCCGACTCGACTGTGCCGAGCTCGAGGACATCTTGGGCCAGGCGCTGCAGCAGGCGGAAGCCGAGCTCCGGTCGCGACTGCTCGCGGCCGCGGAACATGATCGTCACCTTGACCTTGTCGCCACCCTTGAGGAACCGCTCGACGTGGCCCTTCTTGGTGCCGTAGTCGTGCGGGTCGATCTTCGGGCGGAGCTTTATCTCCTTGATGACCGTGTTGACCTGGTTCTTGCGGGCTTCCCGCGCCTTCAGTGCTGCTTCGTACTTGAACTTGCCGAAGTCCATGAGCTTGGCGACCGGAGGCTTGGCCATCGGGGCGACCTCGACGAGGTCGAGGTCGGCCTCGGCGGCCAGACGCAGCGCGTCTTCGACGCGCACAATGCCGACCTGTTCTCCGTTGGGGCCAACCAACCGCACTTCGGGAACCCGAATGCGGTCGTTGATGCGAGGCTCGCTGATGTTGGTGCTCCTCTGCTAGGTCTAGGTCCGCCGCAACGGAAAGAGGCTCTCCGCTGCCGTTGCGCGGAAAGCCTCACCTACCTCCCCGGGGAACACCGAGGCCGCGTATGCCGTCCGACTCCCGTCGGAGGCCACGCCTCGATGACCACGAAACCCGGCGACCGACGTGGTCGACGCGGGTGGAAGCAGGTGCTGCTTCACTTGCACACCGTGCCTGCTGCTGGGTCACCCCAGAGGTGGGCACGGCCGGTCGATCTGTAAGGCTACCAGCGTGAGCACCGAATCTCCCAATCCGCAGACCCACCCTGACGTCGCCCAGCAGGCGACCCGCGACATCGCCGAGGTGCCGGCGGTCGAGGTCATCACCACCGCCGCCATCCACCTCATGAGCGCCGCAGCGGTGAAGTGCGGGCTGGCCGAGGGACCCGACGCCTCGGAGCACCTGGACCTGGACGAGGCGCGTCGGCTCATCACCGCGCTGGCCGGGCTGGTGACAGCCTCAGCGCCCGACCTGGGCAGTCAGCACGCGGCTCCGTTGCGCGACGGGCTGAAGTCCCTGCAACTAGCGTTCCGCGAAGCCTCTGTCGTCCCCGACGCCCCTGGTCAGGGGCCCGGAGAGAGGCTGACGGGCTCCGTCGTCTGAGGATGGACGACCTGGGCGCGGGAGGCCGCTCGCCCCCGAGTTGCGGTCGCAACGATGCCCAGGGCTGCGACAACCACGCCAACAGCTGCCACGACGACGAACCCGGCACCCCACCCGTGCTGGTCAACGGCCAGGCCGGCGAGGGGCGCACCCATGGCCATCCCCGCGGTCATGAACGACCCGTGCCAGCCCATCGCCTCACCGCGGGCAGCCGACGGCACCACCCGGCTGACCTGGTCGACGGTCGCCGTGATGGTCGGCGCGCAGCACAGCCCAGCGACGAAGGACAGAGCCGCCAGGCTCGGCGGACCTGAGGCCAGCGCCATGGGCGCCGTCACGACCGCCAAGCCACCGAGCAGCCAGAATGCCGAGATCGACCGCCCCAGACCGCCATAGACCAGGCCCCCCAGCAGGGAGCCGAAGCCCCACACGGCCAGCACCCAGCCGATGGAGCCCTGCGCACGGAAGTCGCGCAGGGCCGCGACAATCGCCAGATCCGTCCCGCCGAGCACCACCGTGGCCGCGGCAGCAGCCAGGCAGACCGCGAGGAACCCGGACCGGAACCAGGAGGACCGAGAGACCGGCACGGCGTCGCCGAGCGAGATGCCCTCCTCGTCCACGGGCTCCGCAGCCTCGTCGTGCAAGGCCGGGTTGGCGAGCCAGAGCAGCACCCCGGCCGCCACGCCCAACATCTCGATGCTGAACAGCACCCAGCGCGTGGGCCACACCGTCGCGGCCCAGACACCGGCGGCAGGGCCGATCATGAAGGACAGCTCGACCGCCACGGAGTCCAGCGAGATGGCCGTGCGCCGGTCGTCCTCGGGCACGGCCGCGATGACGGCCTGACGGATGATCGAGAAGGTGGGGATGACGAACAGGCCCGCGAGCGCGGCCAGGGCCAGGAGCCACCAGTAGGAGACGAACGGGGCCACGGACCAGCAGCCGGCCGCCACGACGATGGAAGGCACCACGACGCGCCTCAGACCCATCCGGTCGAGCAGCCGCCCGCGCCAGGGGCCACTGATGGCGATGGCCAGCGTCGCCGCGGCAGAGACCAGGCCGGCGGCGGCATACGAACGGTGCAGCGCGGACACGACGTGCAAGGTGAGCACGACGCCGCCGGCGAAAATGGGCAGGCGGACCAGGAACCCCAGCACGATCGCGCGCCGAAGGGCGGTGCGGGCCAGAACGCGACGGTAGCGGGAGCCTGCGGTGAGCACGTCACCACTCTGGCAGGGGGCACTGACATCGGCCAAACCCTTTTTGCCGATGACCACCAGGCCGGCCGGAAGGGTTCGCCAGCTGAGCTCTGGCTGGTCTAGCTGATCGCGAAGGCCAGCCCGTCGATCCTCGCCCGGATCTCGCCGTCCGTCGCCAGGCGCTCACCGATCCCCGTGGCCACCGCCTGGACCGCCGCGGCATCCAGGCCCGGCCGGAGGGTCAAGGACACGCGCAGGACACCCTCGCCGGGCGCCCCCGCACCGAGCTCATGGGCGATGACGGCATCCTGGTCCCGCGCTGCGGCCTCGACGGCCCGTCGGACGGTGGGGTCGAGGTGGGCTGGGACCCAGTCGCGTTCCTGGGCCAGCGCCCACACCATGCTCGGTCGGAGGGCGACGGTCCGCGGACCCGCCACGTCGACGACCATCACCTCACAGCGCTCGTAGACCGCGGCCTGGGCGGCTCGCGCCGCGGTCACCGGGACCGGCCGGGCCGCCGGATCCCAGGCGGCCAGCGCCGACGCGCAGGAGAACACCGGCAGGGCGCGGGTGCCATCGGCTGCCACGAGGGTCACCGCGGCCATATCGGTCTGCTTCTCCACCGTGAGATCGCCCGAGGAGTCCACCTCGGTGGGCTCCGCCACGATGGGCACCAGGAACCGCGCACCGGCCACAGCCCGCATCAGGGCCGGCTCGTCCCTGGGGTCCCCGAGTGACTCGGTGAGGGCTGGGTCCGGCGAACCGTCATCGCCGTCGAAGCCCGTGCCGCCCAGGACCCGCCCGCTGAACGGAACGCCGGCGGAGTCCCGCGCCTCGCTCATGGCCGCCCCGCCACGTCGAGGGCATCCGGCAGGGTGAAGGCACCGCGGTACAGGGCCGACCCGACGATGGCACCCTCGACCCCCGCCGGCACGAGCTCGCGGATCATCGCGATGTCGTCCAGCGACGACACCCCGCCGGAGGCGACGACGGGGCGGTCGGTCCTCTCGCACACGTCGCGAAGGAGCTCGAGGTTGGGGCCTTTGAGCATGCCGTCCTTGTTGACATCGGTGACGACGTAACGAGCGCACCCCTCGCGGTCGAGCCGCTCGAGGGTCTCCCACAGGTCGCCCCCCTCCTGGGTCCAGCCCCGCGCGGCGAGCGTGGTGCCACGGACGTCCAGGCCGACAGCCACGCGGTCACCGTGCTCGGCGATCGCCCGAGCCGTCCACTCTGGGTTCTCCAGCGCCGCAGTACCGAGGTTGACCCGACGACACCCGGTCGCCAGCGCCGCCGCCAGGGAGTCGGCGTCACGGATGCCGCCGCTCAGCTCCACCTTGATGTCCAGCCGGCCCACGATGGAGGCGAGCAGCTCGCGGTTCGAGCCGCGACCGAACGCCGCGTCGAGGTCCACCAGGTGCAGCCACTCGGCGCCCTGCTGCTGCCATGCGAGAGCGGCCTCCCAGGGGTCACCGAAACGACCACCGGAGCCGGCGACTCCCTGGACGAGCTGGACGGCTTGACCACCCTGGACATCCACGGCCGGCAGTAGCTCGAGGCGGGCGGTGGTGGTGGTCATCGGGTCTCCTGGTTGGCCGGGGCACGAGGGGGTGTACTCATCGGGCGGCGACTGGGGGCGTACTCATAGCGACTTCACCCAGTTCTCGAGCAGAGCCAGGCCTGCGTCGCCGGACTTCTCGGGGTGGAACTGCGTGGCGAACAGCGGACCGTTCTCGACGGCCGCGACGAACCGTCCGCCGTGATCGGCCCAGGTGACCCTGGGTGCGACCGCGGCGAAGGCCCCGGAGGGGGGTTCGAGCACCCAGTCCTGCACGGCATACGAGTGGACGAAGTAGAAGCGCTCGGACTGCACCCCGGCAAAGAGCCGGGAGTCCTCGGGAGGCTCGACCGCGGCCCAGCCCATATGCGGCACGACGTCTGCTCGCAGACGTCGGACGGTCCCAGGCCACTCCCCCAAGCCGCCGAGCGGTGCCGCACTCGGCTCGTCCGACCCGTCGAACAGCACCTGCATCCCGACGCAGACCCCGAGCACCGGCCGCCCCCCGGAGAGCCGTGTCTCGATGACCAGCGGACCCTGCGCCGCCTTGAGCCCGGCCATGCACGCGTGGAAGTTGCCCACGCCGGGGACGAACAGCCCGTCCGCGGCGAGCGCCGCACCACGATCCGCGGTGAGCACGACCTCGGCGCCCACCTGCTCGAGGGCACGGACCGCCGACCGCACGTTGCCGCTGCCATAGTCGAACACCACGACCCGCGCCATCACAGCTCCTCCAGCTCGGCGCGATGCCGGGCGTCCTCGCCCACCTGGGCGTCGAACCTCATGACCCCTCGCAGTGCGGGCTCGACCACGAAACCGACGTCCTCGGGTCCCGCGGCGTTGGCGCTGGGACTGCCCGGACGCAGGGCACCGCGCAGGTCGCCGCGGGGCAGGCCACCGATGAGCAGGCCACTGCCGGGCAGCCTCAGCACGGCCATGAGGTCGGCGAGCACGGTGTCGGGATCCCCGCGGCGCTGGGTGACGACCGCCCCCACCTCGGCTCGCGAGCCGGGGCGCCCCGCGGCCACCGCGAGATCGGCGATGCGCGCCAGCCGAAGCCCAGGTGCCCGAACCGCACCCTCGCCCGGTTGCCACACCAGCCATCTCAGCCCGGTACGCCAGCCGCGGGGGGTCACGGTGGCCACCGCACGTCCGCCCGTGGCCCAGAACCCCAGGGCGGGTCGCAACCGGTGCGGAACAGGCCGCGATGCGAGCAGCGTCACGGGATCGTCGTATGGCGGCTTGGCTCGACTGGCCGGCTCGGCCGGCACGATGGCCGTCCACCCGTCGAACGGCATGACGTAGCAGGCCACCAGACCGCGCCGCACCCAGGCGGCCGCCCGGGTGGGGTCGCCGCTCACCAGAAGCAGCCCCCGCGGCACCCGCGGGATGCTCACGTGGAGAGGCTGCCCTTCGCGCTGGGGATCCCCTGGACCCGGTCGTCGCGCGCCACGGCGGCGCGTAGTGCACGGGCGACCGCCTTGAACTGGGCCTCCACGATGTGGTGCGGGTCTCGGCCGGACAGCACGCGGACGTGCAGGGCGATCGCGGCCCGACCGGCGAAGGACTCCCAGACGTGCCTGGTCAGCGACCCGGGGAACGTTCCTCCGATCACCACGAAGGCCTGACCCTCGGGCTCACCGGTGTGCACGACATAGGGTCGCCCCGCCACGTCGACGACTGCCTGGACCAGCGCCTCGTCGAGAGGCACCGTGGCGTCGCCGAACCGCGAGATCCCGCTCTTGTCGCCCAGGGCCTCGCGGAACGCGTCACCGAGGACGATCGCGACGTCCTCGACCGTGTGGTGCGCGTCGACGTCCAGGTCGCCCGTCGCCTTGACCCGAAGGTCGATGAGCGAGTGCTTGGCCAGGGACGCGAGCATGTGGTCGTAGAACCGGACCCCGGTGTCGATGTCGGCCTGGCCCGTGCCGTCGAGGTTGAGCTCCAGCTGGACGCTGGACTCCGACGTCGACCGGCTCAGGGAGACGATGCGGTCTGTCGCAGTCACCTGACGCTCCTGTCCATTGCTCGCGGCGCGACCTCGGCCATGGCGTCGAGGAAGGCATCCGTCTCGGCGGGGGTGCCAGCCGTGACACGAAGATAGTGGGGGATCCCGACATCGCGGACCAGGACGCCGCGGTCCAGCAGCTCGCGCCACGTCGCTGCCGCGTCGGCAAGACCGCCGAACAGGACGAAGTTCGCGTCGCTGGGCACCGGTTCGAGGCCGAGCTCGGCGAGCCGGCCGACGATGCGGTCGCGCTGCCCCTTGATGACGTCGACGGTGCCCAGCAGGGCGCTCACGTGTCTGAGCGCCGCCACCGCGATGGCCTGGGTCGGCGCCGACAGGTGGTACGGCAACCGCACCAGGCGCAAGGCGTCGACCAGCGCGGGGTCGGCCGCGAGGTAGCCGAGCCGTCCGCCGGCGAAGGCGAAGGCCTTGCTCATCGTGCGGGTGACCACGAGCCGAGGACGCCCCTCAAGCAACGTCAGCGCACTCGGCGTCCCCGGCC
The DNA here is from genome assembly GCA_035999925.1 of Pedococcus sp. Taxonomy (GTDB): domain Bacteria; phylum Actinomycetota; class Actinomycetes; order Actinomycetales; family Dermatophilaceae; genus Pedococcus. Next base: position 7,222 of record DASYGI010000047.1, on the reverse strand, counting down.
GCGCGAACTCGGCGTAGGCCTCGTCTACGACGACGACCGCCCGCTCCGCCGCGGCATACACCGCCTCCACGACGTCCAGCCCGAGAGCCGTCCCCGTCGGGTTGTTGGGTGAGCAGAGGAACACCAGATGCGGCTGGTGGGCCCGCACCTGGTCCACGGCCGACTCGACGGTGAGGTCGAACGGCGCCCCGCCCTGACCGCGGAGGCCGTCGACCCATCCCGTCCCGACCGAGCCGCTGATGATGGGATGCATGGAGTAGGCAGGCGTGAACCCCAGTGCCGTGCGCTGGGGTCCGCCGAAGGCCAGGACGAGATGTTGCAGCACCTCGTTGGACCCGTTCCCGGCCCAGACCTGCTCGGGAGTGACCCTCACGCCGTGGTCGGCCGCAGTGTCGGTGAGGTATGCCGCGAGCGCCCCGCGAAGTTCTGTGAACTCCCGGTCCGGGTACCGGTTGAGGTCGGCCGCCACCGCGGCGACCGCCCGGGTGATCTCGTCGACGACCTGGGCGGGCAGCGGGTACGAGTTCTCGTTGGTGTTCAGGCGGACCGGGACGTCGAGCTGCGGAGCACCGTAGGGGGTCGCGCCGCGCAGGTCCTCGCGCAGCAACCTGTCGATGCCGCTCATGTCCAGGCTCGCGACCCACCGTCGAAGCGCGCCTGGACCGCCTCGCCGTGAGCCGGCAGGTCCTCAGCCTGCGCGAGCGTGACGACGTGGTGGGCGACCTCACGCAGGGCGGCCTCGGTGTAGTCGACCACGTGCACCCCGCGCAGGAACGACTGCACGGACAGACCACTGCTGTGACAGGCGCACCCGCCGGTGGGCAGGACGTGGTTCGAGCCGGCCACATAGTCGCCGAGGCTCACCGGAGCGTGCGGTCCCACGAAGACCGCACCGGCGTTGCGGACCCGGGCCGCGACGCTCGCGGCGTCCCTGGTCTGGATCTCGAGATGTTCGGCGGCGTAGGCATTGACGACGGCCAGACCGGCGTCGAGGTCGTCGACCAGCACGACGCCTGACTGGCGGCCGGACAGCGCCTCGCGGACGCGGCCGGAGTGCTTCGTCGCGGCGACCCGCCCCTCGAGGTCGGCGGCGACGGCTGCGGCGAGCTCGGGCGACGTCGTCACCAGCACCGAGGCGGCCTGCGGGTCATGCTCGGCCTGGGACACCAGGTCGGCGCAGACATGGGCGACCACCGCGGTGTCGTCGGCCAGGATGGCGATCTCCGTCGGCCCCGCCTCGGCGTCGATCCCGATGACGCCCTTGAGGTAGCGCTTGGCTGCTGCGACATAGATGTTGCCCGGACCGGTCACCAGGCTGACGGGGTCACAGACCACCTCGGCGCCGGTCCCGCTGTAGTCCTCGAAGCCGAAGGCGAACGCCGCGACCGCCTGGGCGCCGCCCACGGCATACACCTCGTCCACCCCGAGCAGCGCGCAGGCGGCGAGCACGGTCGGGTGGGGGTAGCCCGCGAACGCACCAGTGTTCTCCCGCTGGGGCGGACTGGCCACGGCCAGTGAGCCCACGCCGGCGAGCTGCGCCGGGACCACGTTCATGACGACGCTCGAGGGGTAGACCGCGCGGCCACCCGGGACGTACAGCCCGACCCGGTCGACCGGGATCCACCGCTCGGTCACCGTGCCACCGGGGACCACCGTCGTGGTCGTGTCCGTTCGCCGCTGCTCCTCGTGCACGAGTCGCGCGCGACGAACCGACTCCTCCAGGGCTGCCCGGACCTGCGGGTCCAAGGCCGCCAGGGCCTCGGCCAGCACCGCGGCCGGGACACGCAGCGAGGTCGGACGCACCCCGTCGAAGCGCTCCCCCAGCTCGTACAACGCAGCCGCTCCGCGATGCCGGACGTCCTCACAGATCGGCCGCACCGTCTCGACGGCGGCGGCCACGTCGAACTCGGCCCGTGGGAGCAGCTGACGCAGCTCACGGGCTCCCAGCGCACGTCCGCGCAGGTCGATCGTCGACATCATGCGACCAAGTCTAGGTCGCCGCGTTCGTCCGGCCCGCTGCGGTCTCAGGTCCCGGGACCTTGGCGAAGCCTGGGGTTCGCCCCGTCTACCGGACGTCAGCCAGGCCCGTCACGTCGACGGGTTGCCGGAGCCATAGAAGACAGCCTCGGTGACCGCTCGGGCGCGGCGGGCCACTCTGAAGTACCGCTCGGCCAGATGAGCTCCGCTGCCGGGCTCGCCCCCCAGGATCCGGCACATGCCATCGGCGATCCGCAGGTCTGACGGCACTGCATCGGCGGCGCGCCCTCGTAACAGCATCGCGGCGTTGCGCAGCTCCGAGGCCAGCACCCACGACTCGCGCAGTGCCTGCGCCTGGCCGCTGCGGATCAACCCCGCCTCGACGGCTGCGCCCAGGGCCGCCAGGGTGTCCGTCGTGCGCAGCGAGGGCTCGGCATGCGCATGTCTGAGCTGGAGCAGCTGCACCGTCCACTCCACGTCGGACAGGCCGCCACGACCGAGCTTGAAGTGGCTCTTGGGGTCCGCTCCCCGGGGCAGCCGTTCGGCCTCCATCCGAGCCTTGAGCGTGCGAATCTCACGAACCTGGGTCGCCGTCAGGCCTGCCTGAGGCCAGCGCAGCGGGTCGATCAGCTCGACGAACCGCCGTCCCAGGTCCTCGTCACCCGCGATGGGCGTGGCCCGCAGCAGCGCCTGGGACTCCCAGGTCAGTGACCACCGCTCGTAGTAGGCGCGGTAGCTCGCCAGGCTCCGGACCAACGGACCGTTCTTCCCCTCGGGACGCAGGTCGGCGTCCAGTCCGAGCTGCGGGTCTGGCCCGGCAGACCCCAGCAACCGGCGGAGCTCCTGGACCACGGCGAGAGCCTGGTCCTGGGCCAGCCCCTCATCCGCCCCGTTGTCCGGGTCGTGCACGAAGATCACGTCGGCGTCGCTGCCATAGCCGAGCTCCTGCCCGCCAAGTCGGCCCATGCCGACCACCAGAACCCGGGTCACCAGCTCCGCGCCCGAGCGCTCCTCCACCGTCCGCATGGCCACGCCCAGGGCAGCGTCGATCAGCGCGGCGGTGAGGTCGGTCAGCGCCACACCGACCCCGTGCAGGTCGAGCTCCCCGCTGAGGTCCGCCACGGCAACCCGGAACAGCTCTTGGCGGCGGATGGCGCGCGCTGCCCGCACGGCACGGTCCGGCTCGTCCTGACGAGACGCCGCCGCGGCCATCCGGCGGAGCAGGTCCGGCCTGGAGCGCGGTGCCAAGCCGCCGGCATCGCCAAGCATCGCCACCGCGTCGGGGGCACCCATGAGCAGGTCTGCGGCATACCGGCTGCGAGCCAAGGTGTGCGCGAGCCGCTCGGCCGCGGAACCCTCGTCGCGCAGCAGCCGCAGGTACCAGTGCGTCGACCCGAGCTCCTCGCTGACCTTCCGGAACGCCAACAACCCGCCATCGGGATCGGCCTCGTCCGCGAACCAGCCGAGCATCACCGGCAGCAGGGTCCGCTGGATTGCGGCCCGGCGGCTCACCCCCGAGGTCAACGCCTCCAGGTGCCGGATGGCCCCGGCGGGATCGCGGAAGCCCAGGGCGGCGAGGCGGTCCTTGGCGGCGTCGGGGGCCAGTCGGGCGTCGGTGGAGCTGAGCCTGGCGACTGCCGCGAGCAAGGGTCGGTAGAAGAGCCGCTCGTGGATGCGGCGTACCTCGCGAGCCTGAGCCTGCCACTGGGCGACGACGGCCTTGGCGGGGTCCGAGCGGTGGCCCAGCGCGCGACCGAGCCGTCGAAGGTCTGGCTCCGCGGTGGGCATGAGGTGGGTGCGGCGCAGTCGGAACAGCTGGATCCGGTGTTCCAGCGTGCGCAGGAGCCGGTATGCCGCCTCGAGGGTTGCGGCATCCTCGCGGCCGACGTAGCCCCCCTGGGCGAGCGCCTCCAAGGCTTCGAGCGTGGTTCCAGAGCGGAGGCTGTCGTCCGACCTGCCGTGGACGAGCTGCAGCAGCTGGACGCTGAACTCCACGTCACGCAGGCCGCCCGGCCCCAGCTTGAGCTGTCGGTCGGCCTCAGCAGGCGGCACGTGCTGCTCGACCCGGCGACGCATCGCCTGCACGTCCTCGACGAAGTGCTCGCGCGAAGCAGCCTGCCAGACCATCGGCCGGACGGCGTCGAGGTAGGCCTGAGCCAGGGTTCGGTCACCGGCCACCGGCCTGGCCTTGAGGAGCGCCTGAAACTCCCAGGTCTTGGCCCATCGCTCGTAGTACAGGCGATGACTCTCGATGGTCCGCACCAGTGGCCCGTTCTTGCCCTCCGGACGCAGGGCCGCGTCGACCGGCCAGAGGGTTCCCTGCCCGGTGGAGGTCGCGCAGGCCCGCATGAGGTGGGTTGCCAGGGCCGTCGCGGCGGTGATGGCGGTGGCCTCGTCGACCCCCGGCCGGGGTTCGGCCACGAAGATCACATCGACATCGCTGACGTAGTTCAGCTCGCGGCCACCGGTCTTGCCCATCCCGATCACCGCGAAGTCGCAGAGCTCCGCCTCGTCGCCCACCTCGGCTCGGGCAATCACCAGCGCAGCCTCGAGAGCCGCCTCCGCGAGGTCAGCCAGCCCACGGGCTGCCGCCGGAAGGGCGCCCATCGGCTCCGGCGACGTCAGGTCGAGCGCGGAGATCCCGAGCAGCTGGCGCCGGTAGCCGATCCGCAGAGCGTCGTAGGCCGCGGTCTCGCCCGAAGCTCGCACGGTCTCGCCGTTGACGTCCACCGCCTCGATGGCCGCACTGACCGCCTTGACGAGCTCCCGTACTCGCTGTTCGGGCAGCATGGGCGCGGCATCCGCCACGCTGCGCCAGTGCTCCGGATGAGTGACCAGGTGGTCACCGAGGGCGCTCGAGGCGCCGAGGACGGCCAGCAGCCGGTCACGGGCGGGGCCAGGGTGGCGCAGCGCGGCAATCAGGCCCGAGACCTCGCGCCCCGCCCCGCTCTCGGCGTCGCGACGCGACGGCTCGCTGCGGCGCAGGGCGTCCATGAGCCGGACCAGACTGAGCAGCGCCAGATCCGGGTCCGCGACCACTGCGAGGGCATCGGGGAGGCCGTCGCTGAAGACGTCGTCGAAGGGGTCCACAAGTCCCGCCAAGGCGCGGTCACCGAGGAGCTGCGCCGCACGGCCCGGGTCGGCGAACCCGCGGCGCGCGAGCGTCGCGGACTGCGAGGTGGGACGGCCGGAGCTCACCGGGCCACCCTACGCAGCCGGGTCCGCCGCTGGTTCAGGTACCGCCGAGGGTCAGGGGGCGCCGAGGGTCACAGACCCGGCAGGTACCGCTCGAGCTCGAAGCGGGTGATCTCGCCGCGGTAGTCCTCCCACTCGGCGCGCTTGTTCCGCAGGAAGAAGTCGAAGACGTGCTCGCCGAGGGTGTCCGCGACCAGCTCGCTGCGCTCCATCACCCGGATGGCCTCGTACAGCGTGGTGGGCAGTGGTTCGATGCCCATTGCCTGGCGTTCCGACGAGGTCAGCCCCCACACGTCATCCTCGGTCTCCGGGGGGAGGTCATAGTCCTCCTCGATGCCCTTGAGACCGGCCGCGAGCATCACGGCGAACGCGAGGTACGGGTTGCAGGCGGCGTCGAGGGTGCGCACCTCGGCCCTGCTGCTCTGGCCCTTGGTGGGCTTGTACATCGGGACCCGCACCATGGCGGACCTGTTGTTGTGACCCCAGGTGAGATGGGCCGGCGCCTCTCCGCCGCCCCAGAGCCGCTTGTAGGAGTTCACCCACTGGTTGGTCACCGCGGTGATCTCGGCCCCGTGCCGCAGGAGACCGGCGATGAACTGCCGGCCGACCTTGCTCAGCTGGTACGGGGCACCTGCCTCGTAGAAGGCGTTGCTGTCCCCGTCGAACAGCGACATGTGAGTGTGCATCCCCGAGCCGGGGTGCTGAGCGAACGGCTTGGGCATGAACGAGGCGAAGATGCCCTGCTCCAGGGCCACCTCCTTGATGACCGTGCGGAAGGTCATGATGTTGTCGGCCGTCGAGAGGGCATCGGCGTAGCGCAGGTCGATCTCGTTCTGACCCGGGCCGCCTTCGTGGTGGCTGAACTCGACGGAGATGCCCATCGACTCGAGCATCGTGATGGCAGCCCGGCGGAAGTCGTGGCCGGTGCCATGGGGCACGTGGTCGAAGTAGCCGGCGTGGTCGATCGGCTCGGGGATCTCACCGGCGGCGAAGCCCTGCTTGAGCAGGTAGAACTCGATCTCGGGGTGGGTGTAGAAGGTGAACCCCAGGTCGCTGGCCTTGCCGAGGGCGCGCTGCAGGACGTGGCGGGGGTCGGCGTGGCTCGGGGAGCCGTCGGGCAGCGTGATGTCACAGAACATCCGAGCGGTGCCAGGGTTGTCTCCGCGCCAGGGCAGCACCTGGAAGGTGGCCGGATCCGGCTTGGCGAGCATGTCCGCCTCGAAGACCCTGGCGAAGCCCTCGATGGCCGAGCCGTCGAACCCGATCCCCTCGGAGAAGGCACCCTCGAGCTCGGCGGGGGCCACCGCCACCGACTTGAGCGTCCCGAGCACGTCTGTGAACCACAGGCGCACGAAACGGATGTCGCGTTCCTCGATGGTGCGGAGGACGAACTCCTGCTGACGATCCATGGGACAGATCCTGCCCTAGTCCGGGCAACGCCGGGTGAAGGGCTCACCGGACCGGCGCGCCTTCAGGACAGCGACGCTGTGGCTGTCCGCGGCGAGCCGGACAAGGCGGCCTTCGCCGCGTTGTGACCGGGTATGCCGCTCACGCCCCCACCCCGACGCGCGCCGGCGCCCGCCAGGAGCACGTGTTCATGCCGAGTCTCGACTCCCCACGTGCCGACCTCGGCCGGGCTCTCGGCCCAGGGCCACTGCAGCGATCGGTGGAAGATGTTGCCGCCGGGGAGGCCGAGGTCGGCCTCGAGCTCGACCGGAGTGCGCACCTCAATACAGGGAGCCCCGTCGGCGTCGCGGACCAGCACGTCCTGGATCGGCTCGGCCAGGACGGAGTTCAGCGATGCCAGCGTCCGAGCCAAGGCGAGGTCCTTGACCTCGGCCTGACGGGACGGAGTCCCGTCGAACAGCCGGGCCGGCAGGTGCAAGCCGAACAGCGTCAGGGTCTGAGCCTGTGACCCGGCCAGGTCTGCGCCCAGGATCGACCGGTCAGACAGGCTGTGGCAGTAGATCTCACACGGCGGCACGTCGGGCACGCGGCCGGCCTCAGCCTGGGCATAGGCGCGCTGGAGCTGGTCGTAGCCCTCGTTCAC
>DASYGI010000046.1:0-10175 GCA_035999925.1 Pedococcus sp. | reverse complement strand
CGAGAGCAGCTCCTGGACATCCAGCAGGCGACAGGAGGTGCCGTTGATGGCGTACTCGGACCCACCGTTGCGGAACATCGTGCGCGCGATCGTCACCTCGGTGTAGTCGATCGGTAGCGCGCCATCGGTGTTGTCGATCGTGTGCGAGACCTCGGCACGGCCGAGGGGGGCACGGCCAGCCGTGCCGGCGAAGATGACGTCCTCCATCTTGCCGCCGCGCAGCGACTTGGCACCCTGCTCCCCCATGACCCAGGCCAGCGCGTCGACGACGTTGGACTTGCCCGAGCCGTTCGGGCCGACGATGCACGTCACGCCGGGCTCGAGCCGCAAAGTGGTCGCCGAGGCGAAGGACTTGAAGCCCTTCAGGGTCAGGCTCTTGACGTACACGAGCTGTCTCGGCTCCTCGGTGCGGGGGGTAGATCGCGGCTCACTGTACCGGCGGCCCGCGCTCGGACCATGGCGCTCAGCAGCGCCACGCCGCCCCGGGGTACTGGTGTGGCGGGTGTGACGAGACGATGGTCTTGACGATGGGTCTGCCGAGAGCGACCTCGCGGTCAGGCCTCAGCATCAACCCTGGGCAATGGCCTCGTGATGGTGGATGACCTCGGCGACGACGAACCCGAGGAACTTCTCCGCGAACGTCGGGTCCAGCCCGGCCTCGTTCGCGAGCGCCCGAAGCCGCGCGACCTGGACCTCTTCGCGGGCAGGGTCAGCGGGCGGCATACCCGCCCGGGCCTTGAGCTCGCCGACGCGCTGCGTGCACTTGAAGCGCTCGGCCAAAAGGTGGATGAGCGCAGCGTCGATGTTGTCGATACTGGCGCGTAGACCGGTCAGCTCAGGCGGGGTGTCGGACGAAGTCACCCAGCAATCGTAGGCACCCCGGCGCCCACGACGTCAGGTTGTCTCAGGTCCTCACGCAGTTGTTCGTTGTCGTGCTGCAGACGCTCGACGAGATGCTCGAGGTCGGCCACCCTGCGGCGCAGCTCGAATGTCTCGAGCATCAGTCGCGGGTCGTTCACCGGGCGATAGCCCACGAGGGCCTTGGCCATGTCGACTCCCTTTCCGCAGGCGATCTGGTTCGCGCCGTGCGTGGCCCCAGACGGGGGCATCTCTCAGGGTGACAGCCACCCGGCCCGCCGGTCAATGGGAGGGCGCGCGCGACTCCCAGGGCTACTTCTCGAGGGCTACTTCTCGAGGAACCCGACAAGGTCGGTGCGAGCCGGTCCCCAGGTCGCGACGCAGGTGTTCACGTCCCCGGGACGCAGGTGACGGGACGGGTTCTCCTCCAGCAGCATGACCAGCTGGCGAATCTGCTCCGGCTCGCCCTGGGCGACGACCTCGACCCGGCCGTCCCCCGCATTGCGGGCATGCCCGACGAGTCCCAGCTCGAGGGCACGAGCGCGGGTCCACCAGCGGAACCCCACACCCTGCACGCGACCGTGCACCCAGATCACTGCCCGAACCGGACCATTGTCGTTCATGCGCATCACCTCTCGTTCCAGTTGTACCGCGCTGTGCCGGTTGGTGTCAGGTGCAACGCCGACCGGTGATCGCGCGTGCCCGCGGACGCGGCTGGCAGTGCGGACAGCTGAACGACGAGCGGTTCATGAACGCCTCACGGCGGATCAGCGTGCCGCATCGCTCGCAGGGCCGGCCCTCGCGCCCGTACGCCTGCAGCGAGCGGTCGAAGTACCCGGAGGCCCCGTTGACGTTGACGTACAAAGCGTCGAAGCTCGTGCCACCGTGCCCCAGCGCCTCGACCATGACCTCACGGGCGTGGTCGAGCAGCCGGCCCAGGACCGGCTTCGTCAGGGTGGAGCAGAGTCGCTCACCGTGCAGCTGCGCACGCCACAGCGCCTCGTCGGCGTAGATGTTCCCCACCCCCGAGATGAGGGTCTGGTCCAGCAAGGCGCGTTTGACGGCGGACTCCCGTGCCTTCATCCGTCGCACCACGCCCGCACGGTCGAACGCTGGCTCCAACGGGTCGGGGGCGATGTGGGCGATCGTCTCGGGGACGAGGTCGTCGGTGAGCTCCGACAGCGCCATGCCGCCGAACGTGCGCTGGTCGACGAACCGGAGCTCTGGCCCATCATCGGCGAACTCGAACCTGGCATGCAGGTGCTTCTCGTGCGGAGCGTCGGCCGGCTCCACCAGGAGCTGCCCGCTCATGCCCAGGTGGGCGAGCAGGGCCTGCCGCGAGCCGTCCGACGAGCGCAGAACCAGCCACAGGTACTTGCCCCGACGCCGCGCGGACTCCACCTGCGTGTCGGCGAGGCGGGCGGCCAGGTCGGCGGCCCCAGGCAGGTGACGCCGGGCCACCCGCAGCCCGCGGAACTCGGCGGCGGTGATGGTGCGCCCCACGACGTGGTCGGCCAGACCGCGGCGGACCACCTCGACCTCCGGGAGCTCAGGCACGGTATGCCGGGTCTTGCCTAGGAGGGCGAGCCAGCGGGCAGGTCCGCGACGTCGGCGGTGTCGGCCTCGACGGTGGCGATGTCTACGGCCTCGACGGTGCCGGCCCTGACAGCCGTGACCGCTGTGGCGGACAGCGCCGCGGCCGTCGTGCCGCCAGCGGCGTCGGCGGCGGAGGCGGCCCGTTCGGTCAGCTCCCGCCAGGCCAGCTCCGCGGCCCGCTGTTCGGCCTCCTTCTTGGAGCGACCCGTGCCGGTGCCGAGAACCTCCTGACCCACGACCGCGCGAGCGTGGAAGGTCTTCTCGTGGTCCGGACCCTCCTCGTCGACGCGGTACTCGGGGACACCGACGCCGGAGGCCGCGGCCAATTCCTGAAGGCTGGTCTTCCAGTCCAAGCCGGCGCCCATCGTGGCCGAGTGCGCCATCAAGGGGTCGAGCAGATGGTGGACGAGAGCAGCCGCCGCGGACATCCCGGCGGACAGGTAGACGGTGCCGATGACCGCTTCCATGGTGTCGGCCAGGATCGAGGCCTTGCCTCGGCCGCCGGTGCTCTCCTCGCCCCGCCCGAGCAGCAGATGGTCGCCGAGGCCCAAAGTGCGGGCGACGTCGGCGAGTGCACGCATGTTCACGACGGCGGCCCGGAGCTTGGCCAGCTGGCCTTCGGGCAGGTCGGGATGCGCGGTGTAGAGCGTGTCCGTGACCACCAGGCCGAGGACCGAGTCGCCCAGGAACTCGAGGCGCTCGTTGTTGGGCAGCCCGCCGTTCTCGTACGCATACGAGCGATGGGTCAGGGCACGCAGAAGCAGCGACTCGTCGACCGGTGCGCCGGACACCTCGGCAAGGTGCTCGGCGAACCCGTCGACGGGTCGCTGGTTCGCGCTGTCCTGGGGAGTCCCCGTGGACTGAGTGGAGCTCACGCGAGGGTCAGGGCGACTCAGCCCTGGTGCTCAGTGCGCTCGGCAGGCGTGTAGTGACGGCCCTTGTAGGTGCCGCACGACGGGCACGCCATGTGAGGCTGGGTCTGGGCCTTGCACTGCGGGCACGTGGTGAGCGTGGTCGCCGTCGTCTTCCAGTTCGCGCGACGCGAACGGGTGTTGGAGCGCGACGTCTTCCGCTTCGGGACAGCCACGTCAGTTCCTCTTCTCTTCGGTGTCAGTGGACAGCGCCTGGAGCGCGGACCACCTGGGGTCGATCACTTCGTGGTGGTGCTCGGGGTCGTCCGCCAGATGCGCGCCACACTCGGAGCACAGTCCTGGACAGTCGTCGGAACACACCGGCTGGAACGGCAGTGCAGGCACCACGGCGTCCCGGAGCACGGGCTCGAGGTCGAACAGGTCGCCCTCGAGGGTGTGCTCCTGCGGCTCGTCCTCGTCGGCTCCCACCTCATGGTGGTGTGCCGCGCGATCGGCGTAGGCGAACAGCTCCTGGAACCCGGCGTCCACCACGAGGGTGACCGGGTCCAGGCACCGCACGCAGGCGCCGGTTGCGGTGGCACGAGCCGAGCCGGTGACCAGCACGCCCTCGACGACGGACTCGAGCCGAAGCTCCAGCTCGACCGGGGCGCCCTCAGGCACTCCGATCACGTCCGTGCCGAGGTCGGCAGGCGCCTCGATCGTTCGCTGCAGCTGCTCCATCGAACCGGGTCGCCGACCCAGGCTCTTGGCGTCGAACACCAAGGCCTTTCGCGAATCGAGATGGTTCATGGCTCCAGCAGACGTCGAGTGGCTCGGCCTGCCGCCACAACGGGGACGTAGACCGACGCATGAGATTACCGGAGCGGCACCCTCTCGCCCAAATGCGCGCCCGGTGCACGCAGGGATCGGGGCCGAACCAGATCCGCTACTGAGCCGGTCACGGCTCGGCTGCCGGTCAGCCGAGGCGCTCGGCGAGGGCGTCACGCACGCGGTCACTGACCAGCCCGGAGATGTCGCCACCGTGCCGGGCAACCTCCTTGACCAACGAGCTCGAGATGTGTTCGAACCGTGGGTCGCCCGGGAGGAACACCGTCTCGAGCCCGGTCAGATGACGGTTCATCAGGGCCATGGGCAGCTCGTAGGCGAAGTCGGTGCCCCCGCGCAGACCCTTCACCACGGCGGTCGCCTCGACTTCGCGGCAGACGTCCACGAGAAGCCGGTCGGCGAAGGTGGCGACGCGCACGTTCTCCAGATCCCCACACCCGTCGAGGATCAGGTCACGACGCTCCTGCGGGGTGAAGGTGCCGTGTTTGGCTGGGTTGTGCAGCACCGCGACCACCACCTCGTCGTAGAGCGCGGCAGCCCGCCGGATGACGTCGGCGTGACCCAGCGTGACGGGGTCATAGGAGCCGGGACACACGCACCGTCTGGTCACAGCGGCAACCTAGCAGCGTCCCATTCCTCGGACGCCCGGTTTGTCCCCTGGCGCCGGGGTGCGGGACGGTGGAGACGTACTGACCACGATCGGAAGAGAGCCATGCTCACCCTCACCGAGAACGCCAGCACCATCGTCAAGACCATCGTCGACCAGAACCTGCCCACCGAGGATGCCGGTCTGCGCTTCAGCCAGCTCGACGGCGAGCAGGCGGCCCTGACCGTCGCCGCCGCCGAGCAGGCCGAGCCGGGCGACGAGGTCATCGAGCAGAACGGCGCCAAGGTCTTCCTGGACGAGACCGCCGCCGTCGCGTTGGGCGACCAGATCCTCGACGCCGCAGTCGATGACAGCGGTTCGGTGCAGTTCAGCATCATCCCGGCGACGCCCGCGGGGCCGACCGCCTGAGAAGGCAGCACCAGCAACAACGCCAGAGCTCGACCGCCCTCACGGGTGGTCGAGCTCTGTCTGTTTGTCTGTCGAACTCTTTGTCAGGCCGACTCAGTCAGGCGACGACTGGCGGCGTGACAGGCGCGGCGAACCAGATCTTCGTCTCGCCATACCGGCGCTCGCCCTCGGACTCGAGGCCCTCGGGCCATCGCGGCTCCGGAGTGCGGGAGGACCGTTCCACCACCACCAGGGCCTCGGCAGCCAGCCACCCCTGGTCGACCAGCGCGGCCAGGTCGGCGGCCAGCTCGGCCTCGCCAAGGTCGTATGGCGGGTCGAGGAAGACCAGGGTGTGCGGCTCGGCGCCCTTGGTCAACGCCCGCTGGACGGTGGTGTGGCGGACCGTGACTCCCGGTATGCCGAGTGACGACGCGTTCGCGCGCGTCACCTTGGCGGCTGCGGCGTTGGCCTCGATGAGGAGCACGCTGGCGGCACCCCGGCTCGCCGCCTCCAGCCCCAAAGCCCCCGACCCGGCATACAGGTCGAGGACGCGGGCACCGCGGACGACGTCGAGGTGCTCCAACCGGGAGAACAGCGCCTCGCGGACCCGGTCACTGGTCGGCCGGGTCGTCGCCCCCGACGGGGTCGTCAGGCGCAGCCCACCGGCCCGTCCACTGATGATCCGCGTCACGGCGGCAAGGTAGCAGCGTCCGCAGCGACCTCATCGCTCACGACGTCTGCGCCCGGTCGGATCTGCGCGTCATCCGCGGTCGAGGAACGCGGCCTGCTCCTCGCCGACCCGCTCGGCCACCGCGGCGGCCAGGTCCGGGTGTTCGGCGAGCTCGGGGTCGGCCGCGACGAGCTCGGCGGCGTCCTGCCTGGCCTGGAGGATGACCTCCTCGTCACGGATCAGGGACAGGAACCGGAAGCTGCCGCGCCCCATGGCCCGTCCGGACTTCCCCCCGCCGCTCTGTCGGCCACTGAGGACATCACCGGTGCCACGCAGCTCGAGGTCGAGCCGGGCCAGCTCGAACCCGTCGTTCGTGGCGGCCACCGCTTCGAGGCGCTCGACGGAGCCCTCGGCCTCCGAAGAGGTGATGAGCAGGCACAGACCCCCGTGCTGACCACGACCGACCCGCCCGCGCAGCTGGTGCAGCTGCGAGACACCGAACCTGTCGGCGTCCACGACCACCATCACCGTGGCGTTGGGCACGTCGACGCCGACCTCGATCACCGTCGTGGACACCAGGACCTGGAGGTCGCCGGCGGTGAAGGCACTCATGACGGCGTCCTTGTCCTCCGGGGCCATCCGGCCGTGCAGGATCCCGATGGACAGGCCTTCCAAGGCTGGGTTGGCACGCAGCGAAGCCTCCACGGCATACACGCTCGCCAGCTCGCGGACTGGCGCGTCGCCGCCGACCGGACCAGTACGCTCACTCCTCGGCCGGTCGGCATCGTCACCGCGGTCGTCGTAGTCGTCGTCATAGCCGGCGCCGACATCATCGTCGCCCTGATGGCGGGCCACGTTCTCGACGATCTCCTCCTCGTCGGCGGAGGCGTCGGCGGAGGCGTCGGCGGAGGCGTCGGCGGTCGAGGCGCCGTCACCGATCCGCGGGCACACCACGTAGGCCTGACGCCCGGAGCGGACCTCCTCGGCGACGCGCTCCCAGGTGCGCTGCACCCAGGCCTCACGGTCGGCCGGTACGACGTGGGTGGCGATGGGCGACCGCCCGCGCGGCAGCTCGGCGAGGGTGGAGGTCTCCATGTCGCCGAAGACGGTCATGGTCACCGTGCGCGGGATGGGGGTGGCGGTCATGACCAGGACGTGAGGTGGCTGATTCGCCTTCTCCCGCAAGGCATCTCGCTGCTCGACACCGAACCTGTGCTGCTCGTCGACCACGACCAGAGCCAGGTCCTGGAACTGCACCTTCTCCTGGATCAGGGCATGGGTGCCGATCACGATTCCGGCGTCGCCGCTGGCGGCTTGCAGCAGGTTCTCGCGCCGGGCTGCGGTGGACTGGCTGCCCGTGAGCAGGGCCACCCGCGTCCCGATGTCGCTGCCGCCGAGCAGGCCACCCTCGGCGAGGTCACCCAGCATCGCGGTGATGGACCGGTGGTGCTGGGCGGCGAGGACCTCGGTGGGCGCGAGCAGGGCCGCCTGCCCGCCGGCGTCGACGGCCGCCAGCATCGCGCGCACTGCGATGACGGTCTTGCCCGAGCCGACCTCGCCCTGCAGCAGCCGGTTCATCGGGACGTCCTTGGCCAGCTCCTCGGCGAGCGTCTCACCGACCGCCTTCTGGCCGTCGGTCAGCTCGAAGGGCAGCCGAGCGTCGAAGGCGGCCAGCAGACCGCCTGGGCGTGGCGTTCGTCCAGTGGTGCGCTGGGCCGCCTGTCGCGCACGACGCTGAGCCAGCAGCGTCTGGAAGACCAGGGCCTCCTCATAGCGGAGCCGCTGGCGGGCTCGTTGCACCTCCGGAAACGCGGCCGGCACATGGATGCCGCGCAACGCCTCCAGCCGGCCGGGCAGACCACGACGGGCCCGCAAGGTTGCGCTCAGTGGCTCGGGCACCTCCTCGAGATGGTCGAACACGATCCGCACGCACTCGGCAACGGTCCAGTTCTGCAGTCCCTTCACCTGGAGGTAGACCGGGATGGGACCGCGTTCGGTAGCCGCACTGCCGACGGTGCCCTCGACCAGCTGGTATGCCGGGTGGGTCAGCTGCCAGCGTCCGCGGTACATGCCCATCTCCCCCGCGAACACCGCCCTGGCCCCGGGGACCAGCGCGTCCTTGTGCCCCCAGGCCTTGAAGAAGGCGAGGTCGACGTCGTTGCGGCCGTCGGTGATCGTGACGTTGAGCATCTCGCCGCGCCGCTTCTGCATCCGCCTCGTGACTGCCGTCTTGACCTCGGCGACGGCGACGACGTACTTGCCCACATGGAGGTCCGACAGGTCCGAGGTGTGTTCGAGGTAGCGACGCGGCCAGAACTCGAGGAGGTCGCCGACCGTGACGAGGTCGCGGTGCCGGGCCAGGTTCCCGGCCGTCCTGACCCCGAGCAGCCTGTCCAGCTTGGTGCTCTCGTCGACCACGCCTACTCGACTCCCACCAGCACCGGGTAGTGCGGCTGGCCACCCGCGATGACGCTCACCTCGACCCCACGGTGCGCCGAGCGCACCTGCTCGGCCAAGGCGTCACCCAGGCCGTCCTCAGCCTCCGATCCGGTCACCACGGTCACGAGCTCGCCCCCGCCGGACAGCAGTCGCTCGACGACACCGAGAGCCACCTCCTGAACGTCGCTGCCCACGAGGATCACGTCCCCACCCGCGCCACCGAGGACGTCACCCGCCTGGCAGGGGCCGGCGCTGGTCAGCGCGTCCTTGCTGGCCACCGCCACGGCCCCGTAACGCGTCGCAGCGGCGGCGCTGCTCATGGCGGCGCCGTTGCGGGCCGCGGACACAGCCGGGTCGTACACCGCCATCGCTGCCAGGCCTTGCACCGCGGTGCGCGAGTGCACCACGTGCAGCGTGAGCCCCTCCTGGGCACCTGCGTCCGCTGCTGCCTCGGCGGCCATCATCGTGTCCGCGTCGTTCGGCAGGACCACGACCTCGCCGGCATGCGCCGAGCGAGCGGCCTCCAGGAGCTGGCCGGCCGAGGCTCGCCGCCCTGGCCCGCTCGCCACCACGTACGCCCCGGCGCTCCGGAAGACCTCACTCAGGCCGGGACCGGCTGCGCAGGCCACGACGGCCACGTCCACCGGCTGTGGTTGACCGACCTGGTCAGCGAAGTGGGTGACCCGGATCCGGTAGGGGCGCCCCGCCTCCAAACCGGCTTCGACGGCCGCGCCCACGTCGTCCACGTGCACGTGGACGTTCCACAGGTCCGGCCCGCCCACCACCATGAGGGAGTCTCCGAGGGTGTCCAGGGTGTCGCGCAAGGCGTCCGCCCGCGGTTCGTCGCTGTCCCGCAGGAGATACATGACCTCGTATGCCGGGCCGCCCGGCAGGAGGTCGGCGCCTGCGGGTGGACCACCCGTGGCGCCGGTCGGTTCGACGACACCACCGGCGTGGCTCCACTCCCCCCGGCGACGCATAGGGTCCTCGTCCGCGAACGGCTCCATCCGCTCACCGATGTGGGCACCGTCCTGGTGCACGACCCGCGCCAACGCCTCGAGCAGCAGGAGGTACCCAGCCCCTCCGGCGTCGACCACTCCGGCTCGCTCCAGGGCGGGCAGCTGGCTCGTCGTGGCCGCGAGCGCCTCAGTGGCTGCGTCCAGCGCGTCGTCGACGACGGCGGCCAGCCCGCGGTCGACGGCTGCCGTGCCAGCCTCGGCGGCGGCGCGGGCCACGCTGAGGATGGTGCCTTCTGCGGGCCGGGTCACACTGCGATAGGCCCGCTCGCTAGCGCGGACCAGCCCGTCGGCGATGGTGCGGGCGTCGACGACGTCCGACGACTGCTCCGCCACTGCTTCGGCGAAACCGCGCACCAGCTGGCTGAAGATGACCCCTGAGTTGCCGCGTGCGGTCAGCAGCAGTGAGCGGGCCAAGGCGGTGCACTCCTGCTCGAGGGTGGCGGTGCCGAGGATGCCGGTCTGCTCCTGCTCGGTGCGCACGGAGTCGAGTGCGGCGTCCAGACTGAGGTAGAGGTTCGTCCCGGTGTCACCGTCTGGCACGGGATAGACGTTGAGCGCGTCGATCTCGGCGCGGCGGGCCGCGAAGGCCGCTCGGGTGAGCACTGCCCAACGCCGAGCATCGGCGGCGGACAGGGCGTTGAGCACGGTGGCAGGCTAGTACCCGCAGGTAGCCGGTGCCTCGTTTTGGTCGATGCGCCTCACCTCGGCTACTCTTGACCGGTTCCCGTGAACCTCCCGTGTCGCTGCCTTGTGCCCGATGCCAGAGCGAGCGGGGACCCTCATGTTCCACCGTTTCACCCCAAGTTTGTACGCATCGATTTCAGGAGAACACCCGTGGCTGCCAACTGCGATGTCTGCGGCAAGGGACCGGGCTTCGGTCACAACATCTCGCACTCGCACCG
>DASYGI010000045.1:0-5599 GCA_035999925.1 Pedococcus sp. | reverse complement strand
CTCGTACCCACGCTCGCCGGTGTACCCGGTGCGACACACGATGACGGGGTGCCCGTTCCAGTCGGTCTCCACGAACGACATGTACTCGTGCCCGGTGGGCAGTCCGAGCTCGTCGAGCACCTCGTCGGACCGCGTCCCCTGGACGGCGATCACCCCGTAGCTCTCGTGCAGGTTCTCGACGACCACACCCTGCGGGGCGCTCGCGCTGAGCCGCTCGACCACGGCGGCGGTGTTGGCGGCGTTCGGGATGAGGAAGACGTCCTCGTCGCTGCGCAGGTAGGCGATCAGGTCGTCCACGACGCCGCCAGAGTCGTTGCAGCACAAGGTGTACTGCGCCTTGCCCTCATGAATGCGCCCGAGGTCGTTGGTCAGGCAGCTGTTGACGAAGTCACGGGCGCCGGGGCCCGAGACGCGCGCCTTGCCCAGGTGGGACACGTCGAACACGCCGACGCTCGAACGCACCGCGGTGTGCTCCCGCACCACCCCGCCGCCCGGGTACTCGATGGGCATCTCCCATCCTCCGAAGTCGGCCATCTTGGCGCCGAGGGCGACATGGCGGTCGTGCAGGGGGGACGTCTTCAGGGATCCGTCGCTCATGGCGCGAACGCTACCGTCCTAGGGTTAGTGCCCTGCGCCCGCGGCTATTCTGCGCTGCACACTGCCACAAGCCCTCTCCTCGAAGGATGACCACGTGACGACCGTCAACGTCTCCGACCGTTCCGCCCATGACCTGAGGGCCGACGCCCTCGTCCTCGCCACCGTCTCGCGCAACGAGACCGCGGCGCTCGCGCCAGGGCACGGGCTGCCCCGGGCCGCCGCCTCCCACGTCGAGGCGTCCCTCAAGGCTCTGGGGGCGGCAGGTACTCCGGGAGAGGTCCATACGTTGACTGCCGTCCCGCAGGTCACGGCTGCGCTCGTGGTGCTGACCGGACTGGGCGCCGCTCCCGCCGGGGCGGCGGGCTTCGACTCGGAGGTCCTGCGCCGCGCAGCCGGCGCGGCGATCCGCTCCATGAAGGGCGCCGGCAAGGTCGTCGTCGCACTGCCGGCCTCCGACGAGGGCGCCGTCGCCGCGGTGGCCGAGGGGGCAGCGCTGGGCGCCTACCGGTATGCCGGGGTGCGCGGTCCCTCCGCCAAGGCCACCAAGGGCGTCACCGCAGTCACGGTGGTGACCGCGAGCGCGCGCACCAAGGCGGCCAAGGCGGCCGCCGCCCGCGCCGCCGTCCTGGCCGACGCCAACGCCTACGCTCGCGACCTGGTCAACATGCCGCCAAACCAGCTGTTCCCGCAGTCGTTCGCCGACTCGGTCAAGGCTCGTGCCACCGCGGCCAGCGGCAAGGTGTCCGTCAAGGTCCTCGACGAGAAGGCGTTGGTCAAGGGTGGATTCGGCGGGATCGTCGGCGTGGGCCAGGGTTCGGCCAACCCACCCCGGCTGGTGACCCTCACCTGGGCTCCCCCGAAGGCGAAGGGCTCGATCGCCCTCGTCGGCAAGGGGATCACGTTCGACTCGGGCGGTCTGTGCATCAAGCCGCCGGCATCCATGCTGACCATGAAGTCCGACATGGCCGGGGCTGCCGCGGTGGCCGCCACGGTGTTTGCCGCGGCGGAGCTCGGGCTTCCGGTCACGGTGACGGGCTACCTCTGCCTCGCGGAAAACATGCCCGGCGGTTCGGCCCAGCGACCCAGCGACGTGGTCACCATGCGCAACGGCACGACGGTCGAGATCCTTGACACCGACGCTGAGGGCCGGATGGTCCTGGGCGACGGGCTCTGCCTGGCCGGCGAGGCCAAGCCCGATGCCATCGTCGACATCGCGACGCTGACCGGGGCGCAGATGGTTGCCCTCGGCGCCCGCGTCGCCGGGATCATGGCCAACAACGACGCCTTCCGCGACCGGGTTCGTGCGGCGGCCGACGCCTCAGGCGAGGCGGCGTGGCCGATGCCTCTGCCCGCCGACCTGCGCAGCCAGCTGGACTCCACGGTCGCCGACCTGGCCCACAAGGGCGAGCGGTGGGGCGGCATGCTCACCGCCGGGCTCTTCCTCAAGGAGTTCGTGTCCGAGGGCACCCCGTGGGCGCACGTGGACATCGCCGGTCCATCGTTCAACGAGGGATCGGCCTGGGGCTACACGCCCAAGGGAGCAACGGGCTTCGGGGTGGCCACCCTGCTCACCCTGGTCGAGGGCTACGCGGGCTGACCCGGCATACGAGGCGGTTTCGTCGCAACCGCAAGAACCGCACCCATGGCGAGGGGCCCGTCCAGGTCGGACGGGCCCCTCGGCCGTACCCAGCTCAGCTCGACCCGGCCCAACCCAGCTCGGTGGGTCGGTTGACTGCTGGCTCAGCCACCGCTCTTGCGACGGAACATCTGCTGCGTCGCATTCGTGGCCGCACCCTGCGCGTGGTCGACCTTGCCGTGCTCGTTGTCGTCGGAGACGTCACGACCCGCGTGGGACTGCTTTCTCTCCAAGGCCTCCCGGAACTTGCGCTTGACGTCCTCGCTCGGCCCTTGATGACCCGACTTGCCGTTCCCAGACATGGTTTCCTCCTGCTCGTCGGATGTGGTGCTTCGGTGCCACTGTTGCATCTGCTCCGGCGCGGGCACCACCGCTTATGCCGTCAGTCCTTCTTGCGCTGGCGGGAGTTCCACTCGCGCATCCGCTGCGGATACCCGGTGTGGAGCACGTCGTAGACGGGGATCCCCAGGCTGGAGGCGAGGTCGAAGGCAGCCTGACGCGTCCCGGCCGCCCGGCGCGTCCACTCACCGTCATGGGCGATGAGGATGACCGTCGTGGCGGTGACGTTGGTCGGGGGCTCGACATACGCCTCCACCCCTCGGCGGCTGGCGGCGAAGTCCGACAGATGGCGACGCACGGCCTGTTGGTCCACCGCCATGTTCGGGCCGTCTGAAGGACCGCCTCGTCGCGATCCCCGGCCCCTGCGCCACCACACCATGGACGTAACGATACGGGTGTTCGCTGGGCGGTCCGCGCCGTTTCCGCGGCGTTTCGCAGGGCACGTCACGCAGGTGAGACCTGCTTGCGCCGGTCGCGCCCATCAGTGACAAGATGCTCTGTGTCGCACGCCACCCAGCCACGACCTGGCCGGTGATGGTTGCGGCAGGACCCGTTTGAGCGAACGACGCAAGGGAGCGACCGCATGTCGGCTGACGCCGAGAGCACCACCTACGACGTAGTGATCCTCGGTGGAGGCAGTGGCGGCTACGCCTGCGCGTTCCGTGCCGCCGAGCTCGGGCGGCGGGTCGCGCTCGTGGAGAAGGCGAAGCTCGGCGGGACCTGCCTGCACGTGGGATGCATCCCCACCAAGGCGTTGTTGCATGCCGCCGAGGTCGCCGACACCGCCCGCGAGGGCGAGCGGTTCGGCGTGAAGTCCACCTTCGAGTCGGTCGACATGTCAGGCGTCAACGCCTACAAGGACGGGGTCATCGCCCGGCTCTACAAGGGTTTGCAGGGCTTGGCCAAGGCTCACCAGATCGACCTCGTCGAGGGCGAGGGACGGTTGCTGGACCGCTCCACCGTCGAGGTGGGCGGGCGTCGGGTGACCGGCCGTCACGTCGTCCTCGCGACGGGTTCCTATGCCAAGTCGCTGCCCGGTCTCGAGATCTCCGGGCGCATCATGACCAGCGAGCAGGCCTTGTCGATCGACTTCGTGCCGCCCCGCGTCGTGGTGCTCGGTGGTGGTGTCATCGGGGTCGAGTTCGCGTCGGTCTTCCGCTCGTTCGGTTCCGAGGTCACCGTGGTGGAGGCACTCCCCCGGCTCGTGGCCGCCGAGGACGAGGCCGTGTCCAAGCAGCTCGAGCGCTCGTTCCGCAAGCGCAAGATCACGGTCAAGACGGGCGTGCGGTTCTCCGGTGCCACCCAGAGTGGGGACACCGTCACAGTCTCACTGGAGGGTGGCGAGCAGATCGAGGCCGACCTGCTGCTGGTGGCCGTCGGCCGCGGCCCGGTCACCGAAGGCCTGGGGTACACCGAGGCCGGCGTCACCCTCGAGCGGGGCTTCGTGACCACGGACGAGCGGCTGCGCACCGGCGTGGAGGGTGTGTTCGCCGTGGGCGACATCGTCCCCGGCCTGCAGCTTGCCCACCGCGGGTTCGCCCAGGGGATCTTCGTGGCCGAAGAGATCGCTGGCCTGGAGCCTGCGGTGATCGACGAGCTCGGCATTCCGCGGGTCACCTACTGCGATCCCGAGATCGCCTCGGTCGGACTCACCGAAAGCCAGGCCAAGGAGCGGTACTCCGACATCGAGACCTACGAGTACAACCTCGGCGGTAACGGCAAGTCACAGATCCTGCAGACCCAGGGGTTCGTCAAGCTTGTCCGCGAGAAGGACGGGCCTGTCGTGGGGGTCCACATGATCGGCGCCCGGATGGGTGAGCAGGTGGGTGAGGCGCAGCTGATCTACAACTGGGAGGCGCTGCCTTCCGACGTTGCCTCACTGATCCACGCGCACCCCACCCAGAACGAGTCCCTCGGAGAGGCGCACCTGGCCCTCGCCGGCAAGCCCCTCCACGCACACAACTAAGAGGAGAACGAGCAGATGTCTGAACGCGTGACCATGCCGGCCCTGGGTGAGTCGGTCACCGAAGGCACCGTGACGCGCTGGCTGAAGAACGTCGGCGACACCGTCGCAGTGGACGAGCCGCTGCTCGAGGTCTCCACCGACAAGGTCGACACGGAGATCCCCTCCCCGGTTGCCGGGGTGCTTCAGGAGATCCTCGCCGGCGAGGACGACACTGTCCCGGTCGGCGCCGACCTCGCGGTGATCGGCGACGGTCAGGGTGGCGACGGCCAGAGCTCCGCGGACGCAGGTTCCTCCGACGCTGGTCCGCAGGAGACGCAGGTGATCCCCGAGCAGGGCGAGCAGGCCACGCAGGCCACGCAGGCTCCGTCCACGGACCAGGAACCACAGCAGCAGAACTCCGAACCCGAGCACTCCGAGCCCGAGAGCTCCGATGGCGGCTCAGGCGATGGCGAGACCGTCACGATGCCGGCCCTCGGCGAGTCCGTCACCGAAGGCACCGTGACCCGCTGGCTCAAGGCCGAGGGCGACCACGTCGACGTCGACGAGCCACTGCTCGAGGTCTCCACGGACAAGGTCGACACCGAGATCCCCTCACCGGTGGCTGGTGTGCTGACCAAGATCCTGGTGGCTGAGGACGACACCGTGCCGGTCGGCGCACCCTTGGCGATCGTCGGTGGCTCCGGCGGCGGCCAGGCTCCCGCCGCCCAGGAACAGGCTGCACCTCAACAGCCTGAGCAGCCCACGCAACAGGAGGAGCCCGCACCGCAGCCGTCTGCTCAGGCAGCACCACAGCCCGCTTCGCAGCAAGAGCAGGCCGCCCCCGCGCCGGCTCCGCAGGCAGCGCCCGCGCCGGCTCCGCAGGCAGCGCCCCCGCAGGCCGTCAGCTCGACGCCCTCGGCGACATCCGACGACGCCGCCGACGCCTCGGCATACGTCACGCCGTTGGTGCGCAAGCTCGCCGCCGACAACAACGTCGACCTCGGCTCCCTCAAGGGCACGGGCATCGGCGGCCGGATCCGCAAGCAGGACGTCCTGGACGCCGCCAAGGCCGCCCAGGAGGC
>DASYGI010000044.1:0-2810 GCA_035999925.1 Pedococcus sp. | reverse complement strand
CGGGACTCGGGAACCCGCTAGGTCGTGCTGGCCTGTTACGCCAGCTCCCGTGCGACTTGGGGGCGCTGCAACAGTGGGCGTTCTGTTCGCTACGCGGATCACCCGGTGCCTGGGGTGACGTCGAGTGGCAGGTCGCCCGTTAGGTCCACCGGTACAACAGCAAGCTCGCTCCATCCCTCCATCGGGCACCTGCCACCCATTGAGTCCGAACCCATTCACCACGAGGCCAAGACCGCGACCCGTCGCGGAGATCGCGTAACCAACTAACCCAACGGCGTATCCAGGACGGATCCAGTGGTTAGAGACCGGGGTCTGGGTTGGGCGCGTTTGTCGGTTCGTCGTCCGGGTC
The DNA here is from genome assembly GCA_035999925.1 of Pedococcus sp. Lineage (GTDB taxonomy): Bacteria > Actinomycetota > Actinomycetes > Actinomycetales > Dermatophilaceae > Pedococcus. The sequence goes on along the minus strand of DASYGI010000044.1, from coordinate 2,461 downwards.
GGCTCGTTGCCAGGGCAGCGAGCTGCCGGCGGGTTCGTCCTCGATCGCTTCCTCGGGGCTCTCGAGGGGCTGCGCCGGTTCGTGGGCCAGGGCCCAGCGCAGGTAGCTTTCCTCGGCGACCGGCAGGGTGGGGAAGAGCATCTCCTTGCCGATGACGTCGATGACCCCGGCTCGGTCGAGCGGCTCGTACACGTCGTTCTTCACGCGGGCCAGGCCCAGGTGGATGCCGCGGTCCCCGAGCTCACGGCCCAGCTCACGCAGGCCGTCGGCCGCGGTGATGTCGATCTCGACATTGGCCTCGACATTCAGCACGAACCACCGCACCGGGGCGTCCGGGTAGGCCTCGTTCTCGATATCGAGGAGCTTCTCCACCCGCTCGCGCAGGTCGCCGATGTTGGCGAAGAACAGCGGAGCGTCATACCGGTAGAAGATGCACCCGGGGATGGTCCGCGCGTCGGGGTAGTCGGCCACGTCGTGCATGCCGGCGACGCCCGGTACCCGCCCCAGGACGCCCTCGTGGGGGCGGGCCAGCCGGAACAGCATCTCGAGGAGACTGAGGGCGATGGCCAGAACGACGCCCTGCAGGATGCCGATGACGACGGTGCCGATCAGGGTGACAACGGCCAGGGCGAACTCGCGCCGGCGGAACCGCCACAGGCGACGGAACTCCGGGATGGACACGAGCTTGCCGGCGGCGTAGAAGACCACCGCCCCTAGAGCCGCCCAGGGCAGCGGCGCCATCAGCGGACCGGCAACGAACAAGACCGCGACGACGCACAGCCCGGCGACCAGCGAGTAGACCTGGCTGCGCGCGCCACCGGCGATGGCCAAGGCCGTCCGCGACCCGGACGCGGAGACCGGATAGCCGCTGAAGACGCCGACCATCGCGTGTACGCCTGCCATGGCGACGAGTTCGGCCTGCGGATCGGGCCGAAGGTCGGCGGCGGTCTCCCCTTCGGCGGGGGCGAGAGGGAATCCCCGGGCGATGAGCATGATGTCGCTGTAGCCGACGATCGTGATGCCCAGGCCGGCGAGCAGGAGCATCTTGACGTCCTCGAACGTCACGTCGGGCAGCCCCGGCACGGGCAGCCCCGAAGGCACCTCACCGACCAGCGCAACCCCATACGAGCCCAGGCCGAACACGACCGATGCGATCGTGGCCAGCACCACCGCGATGAGCGGGCCGGGAAGCGACGGGGCCACCCAGCGCAGCAGCAGGATGACCGCCAGTGTGCTCGCGGCGACGGTGATCGTCAGCCAGTCGGTCTGCGTCGCGACGCCGAGGAAACCGCGCAGATCCTCGATGATCGTGTCGCCCTCGAAAGAGGTCCCGGTCACCTTGGCGAGCTGGCCGACGACCATCAGTACGGCGCCGCCGGCCAGGTAACCCACGAGCAGCGGGGTGGACAAGAGCTCGGCGACGATACCGGCCCGCAGCAGCCGAGCCACCAGCGCCCACCCCGCCACGATGAGCGCGAGAGCGGCACTCAAGGCGACGGCGCGCTCAGGGTTCTGCGCGGAGAGCGGCGCGATCGCCACACCAGTCATCAAGGCGATCGTGGACTCCGGACCGGAGGACAGGATGCGCGAGCTGCCCAGCACGACATAGCCGACGATCGCCGCAAGCGCCCCCCACAGGCTTGCAACCGGAGGGACGTTGACGATCGCCGAATAGGCCATCACCTGCGGGATCAGGTATGCCGCCACGGCCACCCCCGCGACGCTGTCCGCGCGGAGCCACCGCCGTGAGTACTTCGTGGCGAGGTAGTCCAGGCCGGGCGTCAGGCTGCGCAGCACCCACAGGACCCGATGCTCCGGCTTTTTGTCGAGCTGGTAGTCCAGGGCCGGGCGAGGACGCAGGTGTGCTGGGATGCGCACGCGCCCGCCGGCTGCCCCGCTTCTCGCGCTGGACCGCTTCTCCGCCACCGCGCATCCTCGACTACTGCGGCACACACTCGTTTCCCCAGCGTGCACCGGGTCCGCACCAACTGTTCAGTTCGTGACCTTACCAATCTGTTCGGTCACCGGCGCTGGCCGTGGGCTTACCCGGACCGCACGACGGAGTTCTCCGAGAATGACCGCCATGTTGGCCGAAAGACGATGCTCGATCGGCCCTCGCAGCTGGGCGCGGATCACCTGCCACCCCACACGCCCGCGTCGCCAGCACGGGCCCAGCCGCAACGGCCGCGAGGCACTCGACTCTGACGTGCGTCACCGCGCCGGCAGTCGACCTGCCTGGCGTCGGCTGAGGGGACGGTCGCGGCTGCCCGAATCCGGAAGCGTCCGACCGCGGTGGGGAGACGCAAGCGGCGGACCCGTGCTCAGCCCTCGTTGGTTATCACGACTTTGATGGCGTGCTCGTCGGCGGCACGACTGAATGTGTCGTAGGCCTGGATCATCTCGTCAAAGGTGAAGCGGTGCGTGACGAACTTCGCCGGGTCGATCGCCCCGGAGGTGATCT
>DASYGI010000043.1:0-6419 GCA_035999925.1 Pedococcus sp. | reverse complement strand
GGACCCTCATGTTCCACCGTTTCACCCCAAGTTTGTACGCATCGATTTCAGGAGAACACCCGTGGCTGCCAACTGCGATGTCTGCGGCAAGGGACCGGGCTTCGGTCACAACATCTCGCACTCGCACCGCCGCACCAAGCGCCGCTGGAACCCCAACATCCAGCGCGTCAAGGCTCTGGTGGGCGACGCGGGCGTGACCCCCAAGCGTCTCAATGTCTGCACTTCATGCCTCAAGGCCGGCAAGGTCAAGCGCTGACCCAGCCGACCGGCATACCGAGGAAGCCGATCCCCACACGGGGGTCGGCTTTACTCATCCCCGCGACTGGTCGCCACCGAAGTGGTCCCACCCGCGAGCGGCCTGGGGCCGCCCGTCGAGGCTGACACCGTGGCCGGCCTCGACCCTCCCGAGCTGGCGCCAGCCCGAGGGCAGCTCACCGCGGAAGGTCGCGAGCAGGCTGTGTTCCTCGCCACCGGCCAGCACGCACTCGTCGGCCTGCTCGCCGACGACCTCGCGCAGGTCTTCGATGTCCGCCCGCAGGAGCCCCGACTCCAGTGCGAGGGACACCCCGCTGGCCGCGGCGATGCGCGAGCCATCGCGCAGTAGCCCGTCGGAGAGGTCGATCATCGAGGTCGCGCCCTGAGTGGCCGCCTCGCGACCCGCTGCCAACGGGACGGTCGGCCGAAGGTGATGCTCCAGACACAGACCGCGCAGGCCCTGCTGGCCGTGCTGGCCGGGCGTGCCCTCACCGTTGTCGCCGCTGGCGCCGCTTGCCCCGGCGCGGTCCGCCCCCGCTTCGAGCAGGAGCAGTCCCGCCGCTGACCGGCCCAGGGTCCCGCAGATGGCGACGACGTCGCCCGGACGAGCTCCGCTGCGCAGGACCGGTGGCTGACCCCCCAGGTCGCCCAGGGCGGTCAGGGACACCATGAGCACGCCTGCCGGCGCCGAGGACAGGTCACCGCCGGCGACGACGACCCCGGCCTTGGTGGCCCCCGACCCCAGCGCCCGCGCAAAGTCCACCGCCCAGGCGACCGGCGTCTGGGGGTCGGCGACCAGCGAGACCAGCACCGCCGTCGGGGTGGCTCCCATCGCCGCGACATCGGCCAGGTTCTGTGTCAGCAGCTTGGTCGCGACGTCGCCGGCCGAGGACCAGGTGTCGAGCCAGTCCCTGCCGCGCACCATCGAGTCGGTCGTGGCAACCGTCGCGCGCCCAGTAGCCAACACCGCGGCATCGTCCCCCGGGCCTACGGCTACGGCGGCCCCACCTGGGAAGAAGGGAAAGATGGTGGCCAGCAGTGTCGCCTCGGACACCTCCGCCAAGGTGGGCGCGGCTGTAACCATCACTTGACCTCCTAGTGACCCATCGGGGGAGACGGGCGGGACACCGGCACGGTAGCGTCTGGCGTGGTCGCGGTACCTACCGCGGCCGGGTTCTCGCGGGACAGACGTTCCGGCCAACCAGAAGAGAATGAGGTGCCTCGTGGTGGTGCAGGCCTACATCCTGATCCAGACCGAAGTCGGCAAGGCGGCCTCCGTCGCCGAGGCCATAGCCGGAATCGCCGGCGTGGTCCTGGCCGAGGACGTGACTGGTCCTTACGACGTGATTGCCCGCGTGGAGGCCAACACCGTCGACGAGCTGGGCAAGCTCGTCATCGCCAAGATCCAGGACGTCCCGGGCATTACGCGGACCCTCACCTGCACCGTCGTCCACGTCTGACAGCCCGCCGCCTGCGCCCAATGACCCCCGGGTGAACCCCGGCCGCCTGGTCGGGCGCTTCCGCGGCACCACTGCCACCGGCCTCCTTCTCGTGGTGGCCGGTGGCGTGCTGTCCGGGTGCTCCTCCGCGGTGCAGGTGAGCGCCGTTCCGGCCCACACCGCCGCCTGTGACCGCGTCGATGCCGGGTGGCCCCGCACCGTCGCCCACCAGGACCGCCGCTCGGTCACCCCGACGAACCCGGACGCAGCCGCCTGGGGGGACCCTGCTGTCATCGCGACCTGCGGGTGGCCGGAGCTGGGGCCGACCACCGACCCCTGCATCCAGGTCGACGGGGTCGACTGGGTGGCTCATCAGCTCTCGGACGGCGTGCAGTTCCGCACGTTCGGTCGCTCACCGGTCATCGAGGTGCTGGTTCCCAAGGCGTACGCACCCGAGCCGCTGCTCCTGCCGGCCTTCGGGGCTGCGGCGAAGGCCCTGCCCCCCAACGGCAGGCACTGCACCTGACACGACGCCTCGATGCAGCAACCTCTGCTTGCACCTTGCTGCAGCGGGGACATGGTGCAACGTGTGCCCGGCGCAGCAACCTCTGCAAGCAGAGGTTCGTGCAGGGGTTGCTGCAGGGGCGACGTTCGTGCAGGAGTTCGAGCAGTCAGCGCAGGCCGACGGGGCGGGTGAGGGCGAGCTGGATGAGCTCGTCGACCAACGTGGCATACGGCACACCGGTTGCGGCCCACATCTGGGGGTACATCGAGTGAGGCGTGAACCCCGGCATGGTGTTGATCTCGTTGACCATGACGTCGCCGCTCTCGGTGTAGAAGCAGTCGACCCGGGCCAGCCCTTCGCAGCCCAGCGCCTCGAAGGCCGCCGCCGCGAGCCGTCGCACCTCGGTCGACACGCGCTCGGGTACCTGCGCGGGGCAGCTCAGCTCCACGCCCTGGTCCGCGAGGTACTTGGCGTCGAAGTCGTAGAACTCGTGGGCGCCGCCAGCCTCGACGATGACTTCCCCGACCTCGGACGTCCGCGGACCGTCGGTGCCCCGACCCTGCAGTACCGCGCACTCGATCTCTCGACCCACGATGCCCTGCTCGACGATGACCTTGCGGTCGTGCTGGCGGGCCAGCTCGATCGCCCCCTCGAGGGCCTCGGGTGAGGAGACCTTGGAGATCCCCATGCTCGACCCGGCTCGGGCCGGCTTGACGAAGACGGGATAGCTCAGCGCCGCCACCGCGTCCATCGCCGCCGCCTTGTCCCGCTGCCACTGCGCGTCCGTCACCACCGTGTAGGGACCGACCGGGATGCCTGCGCTGGCGAAGACGACCTTCATGTAGTGCTTGTCCATCCCGGCGGCCGAGGCGAAGACGCCCGACCCGACATAGCGGATGTCGGCCAGCTCCAACATGCCCTGCAGGGTGCCGTCCTCGCCGAACGGCCCGTGCAGCAACGGGAAGACGACATCGACATCACCGAGGCTGCGGGGCACCTGCTCGGGCTCCAGCACCGTCAGCGACCGGTCCGTCGTCGCCAGCGGCACGACGACCCCGGCGCCATCGGCGGCCACCTCGGGCGTGTGGCTTGCCGTGAGCTCGAGCTGTCCCGGGTCTGCGTCGGCCAACACCCAGTGGCCGTCACGCGAGATGCCGATGGGCACCACGTCGTAGGCGTCGCGGTCGATGGCTTGCATGACCCCAGCGGCCGTCGCGCACGACACCGCATGCTCGGAGGAGCGACCGCCGAAGACGATGGCGACGCGCGGTTTGCGGGATGCGGGCTGGTCGGTACTCATCGCCCGAGAGCGTATCCCGACCGCGAGCCGGTCACCCGTCCCGACCCGCGACCCCTGCACCTAGGCTGACCGGCGTGAGCGACGACGACCTCTCCCCCGCCAGCCGCGTGGTGGCCTTGGGCCGCCAAGACCGTATGCCGGGTGCCGGCGTGAACGCGCCCCTCGAGTTCACCTCGACGTACGTTGCCGACGGTCCGGTGAACTACGCCCGCGCGGGCAACCCCACGTGGTCGGCCTTCGAACAGGCGCTGGGCTCCCTCGAGGGTGGCGACGCGCTGGTCTTCGCCTCCGGCATGGCCGCGGTGGCCGCGGCGCTGTCCCTGGCGAATCACGGAGCCGTGGTCGTGGCCCCACACTCGGCCTACAACGGCACGGTCGCCACCCTGCTCGACGCCGAGCGGGACGGTCGCTTCGAGGTGCGCTGGGTCGAGCTCAGCGACACGGCCGCCACGATCGCGGCGCTCGACGGCGCCGACCTCGTCTGGCTGGAGTCGCCGAGCAACCCGCTGCTCGAGCTCGCCGACCTTGAGGCTCTGGCAGCGGCCGCCCGCGCCCACGGGGTCATCTCGGTCTGCGACAACACCTTCGCGACGCCGCTGAACCAGCAGCCGTTGTCCCTGGGGGTCGACGTCGTCGTCCACTCGGTGACCAAGTTCCTCAGCGGCCACAGCGACCTCATCCTCGGCGCGACCGTCACCTCACCAACGGACGCCGGCGGCAGGCTGAGCGAGCAGCTGGCCCGTCATCGGCTGCTCGGCGGCGCCATCGCCGGACCGATGGAGACGTGGTTGGCGTTGCGGGGTCTGCGCACCCTGCACGTACGCCTCGAGCGAGCCAGTGCCAACGCGGCGGAGCTGGCGTCCCGGCTGGGTTCGCATCCGGGTGTCGAGCGGGTTCGGTATCCGGGGTTCGGCGCCATCGTGTCGATCGAGGTGCCGGGCGGAGCCGACGGTGCCGAACGGGTGGCCGCGGCGACCCGCCTGTGGACGCACGCAACGAGCCTCGGCGGGGTGGAGTCCCAGATCGAGCGCCGTCGTCGGCACCCGGCAGAGCCTGCCACGGTCCCCGAGCAGCTGTTGCGGCTGTCGGTGGGCATCGAGGACGTCGACGACCTCTGGGTCGATCTCGACCGGGCCCTGCGGGGCTGACCGCCCCGGCTCGCCGGCTCAGTCAGTCTCGTTCTTCAACCGGCGCAGCATGAGAGCTCCGACGACCTCGGCGGGCGCCCGACCGTCGTGCACCACGGCTGCCACCTGCTCGATGATGGGCACCCGGACGTGGTGCTTCTCCGCGAGCTGCAGGATCGACTCGCAGGACTTGACCCCTTCGGCGGTCTGACGGGTCACCGCGACGACCTCCTCCATTGACATGCCCTTGCCAAGGTTCAGCCCGAAGGTGCGGTTCCGCGAGAGCGGTGACATGCACGTGGCGATGAGGTCGCCGACCCCGGCCAGCCCGGCGAAGGTCATCGGGTCGGCGCCGAGCGCCATGCCGAGGCGGGTGGTCTCGGCAAGGCCTCGGGTGATGATCGACGCCTTGGAGTTATCCCCCATGCCCAGCCCTTCGGCCATCCCGACAGCGAGCGCGATGACGTTCTTCACGGCGCCGCACAGCTCCGTCCCGACCACGTCGGTGTTGGTGTATGGGCGGAAATACGAGGGATTCGAGGCCTCGGCGACCATCTCGGCGACGTCTTCGTCGATACATGCCACGACGCTCGCGGCGGGCTGCTTGGCGGCGATCTCCTTGGCCAGGTTGGGCCCCGAGACGACGACGATGCGCTCCTGCTGAACGCCGGCCACCTCGGCGATCACCTCGCTCATCCGCTTCGTGGTGCCCAGCTCGACGCCCTTCATGAGGGAGACGACCGCGGCATGACGGGGCAGGACCGAGCCCCAGTCACCGAGGTTGGCGCGCAGGGTCTGCGACGGCAGCGCGAGCACGATGATGTCGGCGCCGCGAGCCGCCTCGGCCGGGTCGTTGGTCGCCGAGATGGCCTCGGGCAGGTGGAGCCCCGGCAGGTAGTCCTCGTTGCTGCCGGCGTTGATCTGGTCGACCACCTCGCTACGCCGGCCCCACATCCGCACGGTGGTGCCGCCGTCGGCCAGCACCGCGGCATACGCGGTCCCCCAGCTTCCCGTCCCGAACACGGCAGCGGTCGTCATGCCTGTCCCTCACTGCTCGGGCCGTGGAGCCGGTTCTTGGCCTTCCGGAAGTTCCCCGTGGTGGGCAGGCCGTGCTTGCGGGAGTCGAACCGCTCCGCCGGCGGATCCTCGCCGCGAATCACGGCCAGCTCCGCGGTGAGCGCCTCCATGATCCGTTCGGTCGCGTCGCGCAGGACCGCACCGGTCATGGGCACGTCATAGAGGTCGCTGAGGTCGACCGGACGTCCGGCGCGGACGTGCATCGTCCTGCGAGGCAGAAGCCTCAGCCGCTTTCCGTACGGCGCGAGCATGTCCTGGGGACCCCACTGCGCCACCGGGATGACCGGGCATCGTGTCGCGAGGGCGATCCGAGCCGCTCCGGTCTTGCCCACCATCGGCCACAGCTGCGGGTCGCGGGTGAGCGTGCCCTCGGGATAGACGGCAATGCACTTGCCGCCCTCGACAGCGGCCACCGCCGCCCGGAAGGCATCCGCGGCCCTGCCGGTGTTGCGGTACACCGGGATCTGCTCGGCGCTACGCAGGAGCGCTCCGAGCACCGGGACGCGGAACACTCCCTCCTTGCCCAGGAAGAACGGCGCCCGTCCGTGGTCGTACATGAAGTGACCGAACACGAACGGGTCCACGTAGGAGAGGTGGTTCGGGGCCACGACGAACCCGCCACTGCTGGGCAGGTTCTCGGCACCCTGCCAGTCCCGCTTCGTCAGCACCATCAGGAGCGGGCGAATCAGCGCCACGACGAAGCGATAGGCAAAGGG
>DASYGI010000042.1:0-2911 GCA_035999925.1 Pedococcus sp. | reverse complement strand
CAAGGGTCTTGCCTGTCTTGCCGCGCCGGTCACGGCGTCGACACCGGCTGCGGCGTAGACGTTGACCGCCGCCGGGTGGGTTGTCGTGGACTTGGGGCTATGACCGGAGGACCCTGCTGGCGCAGCGGAACCGGTCGCCGTACCGGGGCTGACTGAGCAGGCCGCGACGCCGACACACAGTGCCGTGACGGTGCCTGCGAGCAAGATGTGCCTGGGGCGGAAACGCTTCAGGAAGAACACAGAGGACGCTTTCAGTTCGGGGCCTTGCGCGGCCGGCGATGTTCGGTGTGCGGTGAGGTGGTGGTGAGGTCGGGTTTCGCGATTGGCGGTGAGGGCGTTGGCGAGGGGTGCGGTTGCCACGGAACTCCGTGTCATTGGATGTCCATGCGCTCGAATGCTCGTACGCTCCCTGCGAACAGGGCCGCCCCGAGCAGGAGTAGGGCCAAGGCATGCGCAGGCTCCAGTCCGTGGCTGACTTGGTCGTTGCCAACGGCCCAGTAGAAGGGCGAGGCGTCGCGGACCATGTGGATCCAGCCGATGACCGGTGCCAGCGAGCTGATCAGATAGCCCAACGCGGCGATGCTGGCGCTCACTGCGAGGGCGAGCGCGCGGCTGCCGGTCAGGCAGCCCAGCAACAGGGCAACGAGGCCCAGGTCAAGGCCGAACAGCATGGTCGCGACGGTGACGCCGAGCAGGGGCCACGCCGGCAGAGTCAGGTCGAACCTTCGACCCAACAGGGCCGCGAGAAGGGTGACGAGGGGGACTGGCACCGCCAGGACGGCTAAAGCGGCGGCCTTCTGCGTAACGAGTGAGCGTCGCGACAGGGGAAGCGCCGCGACGAGGCCCAGCTGAGCGTCTTCGTCTTGCCCGGCCACGCATGATGCGCCGTAGCCGATCGTCATCAACAGCACGACGAGCGGGACGAAGTTGGCGTACAGGTTGGCGTTCATCCAGCCCGCTGGCGAGGTGAGCGAGCCGCTGATGCCGAACAGGGCCGCCATCGTGGTGTTGCCCCGGGCCAGGGCATCCATCGAGGTGTCGTTCTTGAAGTTCGGGTACAGCGCAACGATGAGTCCGGCATACACGGCCATGCCCAGGCCGTAGCCCCATAGCCCGCGCCGGCGCATCCGCAGGTCCAGTCGGATGATGTCAGTGGACATCGGCGCCCTGATCGTCGGGTCCCTCGGCGTAGAAGGTGCGAAACACCTCGTCGAGATCTGACGGCGTGGCGGTCATGTCTTGGACGTCGCGCTGGGCGGCTTCTTTCAGCAGCGGTCCCAGCGGCCCGGTGACTCTGAGGGTGACGCGGTCCGGGGCGACCTGCATCAGGCTGACGCCAGGGATCCGGTCGAGCCCGTAGGCGTCCTGGGGGTGGGCGAGGCGCAGCTCGACCGTGCGGGGCGCGCGGGCTCGCAGTCCTTCGACGCTGTCGACCGTCACAATTGTTCCGTCACGGATGATGGCCAGTCGCTGGACAACTCGTTGCACCTCGTCCAGGTCGTGGGAGGACAGGAACACCGTGCCCCCTGCCGCGGCGGACTCCGCCAGGAGTCTGGTGAACTCGTCTTGGAGCAGCGGGTCCAGACCCGAGGTCGGCTCGTCCAGGACGAGCAGTCTGGGCCGGTGCATGAAGGCGAGCACCAACCCGAGCTTCTGCCGGTTTCCCTTGGACAGCATCCGGACCGGGCGGTCGAGCTCGGCCCGGAACCGCTCGACAAGCTGGTCGCGGTAGGTCGTGTCGGTCAGGCCGCGGGCGCGGGAGAACCGCTCGAGGGTCTCCTTTCCGCTCAGCCTCCCAAAGAGCGCGAGCTCACCGGGCAGATAGCCCACGTCCCGACGCAGCCGCGCCCCATCCCGAACGGGATCCATGCCCAGCACCCGCACTGAACCGCCGGTGGGGTGGGTCAGACCTACGGCGAGCCGGATGGTTGTCGATTTGCCGGCCCCATTGGGGCCTAGGAAACCGAACACCTCGCCCGCGCAGATCTGCAGGTTGATGTCCTCGATGCCTTGGTGCTCCCCGAAGCGCTTGGTCAGTCGGTTCAGACTCAACACGGGGTCCAAGTCGGGGGCAGCCGTGAGGGTCATGTTCACCAGCCGAGCCGGGTTGCTGGGTCGGCGACGGCGATGGGCTCGTCGGCTGCCTGCGAGAACGCGTCGAGGGCGTCCACGAGTGCCCGTGACTGTTGGGCGGGCATGGCACTGACGATGTCTTTGATCGCCTCCCGACGCCGGGCCGTGACGGTATCGACCAGGTCCTTGCCGTGTTCGGTCAGGCCGATGACCACCTCGCGCCGGTCGACCTCGTTCTCACGGCGGACCACCAGCCGGGCCGCGATGAGCCTGTCGACGGCGCGCAACGCCGTCGAGGGTCCGACGCCGAGGCGTTCCGCGAGCCGGTTGAGCCGGGTCTGGCCGTGGCCGCGCAGGACCACCAAGGTTCGGAACTGGCTCAGGGTGACGGTGTCCTCGACCTCAGCCAGCGACCGCGCGGACACCCCCACCAGCACCCGGGACGCGGTTAGCAGCGTCGTCACCAGGTCGTCCACTCCCTGGTCCGCACCGTCGACCGTGTCCTCGAGGGCTTGTCTCCCCATGGTCGTCCTCCGTTTGTGTTGAGTGCTGCAAGTATTGCATGATGCAATTCATGACGTCATCACCGCAACCCCCCATCCACGCCCGGCTCGGCGCCGCCCGGGCGACCCGACGCATCATGGGGGTAGGGGGCGGCGGTCTTGGGGTGGCGATGCGCACGTCGAACTCTGGCCTTCTGGCGCTGTCCCTGGCGGTGGGAGCGGCCGCCGCCGGGTTCGCGGTGCTGTTCCGTTGGCTCATCCGGATCTTCACGCTGCTCTTCTCCGGCCATCCTGACTATGCGGCCGTGCCGGGGGCGGCTCACCCGTCGCTACCT
>DASYGI010000041.1:0-2383 GCA_035999925.1 Pedococcus sp. | reverse complement strand
CGCTGAGTGAGCCCCCCGTTGATGCCGTTGCCGGGCGTGTTCATGCCGATCGCACCATCCCCGGTGTCGATGGCCCAGTAGGGCATGTCGCCGAACTGGGTGAACGTCCAACCCAGCAGGCCGGAGTAGAAGTCGATGAGCAGCTGCGGCTCGGACGCATGGATCTCGAAGTGCACGACGAGGTTCGCCATGATGATGCCTCCCTTGGGCCAAGGCAACAAACGCTACGCCGGCTCGTCACCCCCGTCTGTCCAAGACCCGCTGAACCCCTGTCAGGCAAACGTCGGTTCTAACACTTGCCTGGGCCGCGACGGTCAAGGGCCCGGGGAGCCGTTGACGCAGCCCGGGCAGCACTCTCCTCGAACCGAGCGGTAAGCAAACAGATCGCTCAGCCAGTGACCTACTCCCCGTCGAGTCGAGGGAGGGTCGCGCCGCCATGCACACGGCGAACCGGTGGTGGCACCGAGAGGGGTAGCGAAGAACGCTTGGGACTCGACGTGCAGGGAGCCACCGGGAGGGGCCGTCACCGAATCTCCTGACCAGGATCGTCCGCGTGAAGACGGGCAGCAGTAAACGGGGCCAGAAGTAGAGAGCACAGGAACCATGCCGCGACCCCGACTGCGCCGAAGATGAGGAGCTATGCGAACGTCGTGGCTGGGTCATGCCGCCTCGGCCACCGGTGGGACGGCGTACATGCCGTCGAGGATGACCCCGTGTTCAGCGTCGATCCATCCAGACACCGCTGTTCATCGACGGCCCCTTCATCGAGATCACGGAGCACCTCGGCGGGGTTGGCCGTCGTACAGGTCGCCGACGAATCGGCGGCACGAGAGTGGGCCGGCAGATCGCGGTGGCCTGCGGTTCGCCCCAAGTAGTCCGCCGCTTCCAGATCCCCATGCAGCTTCCGGAAAACTCCCTAGCCCAGATGCCGATCGGCGGGGAGGACTGATGTCAGCTCACCCACAGCGCCCCTGAACGGTGCGCCCAGATCGGGCACGTCCCGAGGAGTGCCGCAATTTGGACAGTCCACAAAAGCGTGAACCGAGGCGGCCAACGTCGTGTAGTAGCCATGCTCGGGGCTCTGTCCCGTACTCGCTGCGCGGGCTTACTGGCTTTGCAGCGCCGGCGACGGGCTGACCAGGACACCCGGGCCTGGGCCGCCGTGGTCTGATCGGTTGTGGTCATCACTCTTAGCCTCCTGGCGGCACTGGCCTTCGCGGTCGCTGCCGCGCTGAAGCACGCCAGTGCCGCCGGGGTGGGTCGGTTGGAGGCCATGACCCTCCCGGGGATGGGTCGCTTCGTTCGCGCCACGGCGCAGCACCCGTTGTGGTGGGCGGGCGTGGCGGTGGACGTCATAGCGGTCTGCTTCCATGTCCTGGCGCTGCGGGTCGGCGCGCTGGCGGTTGTCCAACCGTTGCTGGTGAGCGTGCTGGTGTTCGGGCTGGCGGTGCGCGGGATCGTTGACCGTCGGGTGCGGGCTCGGGAGCTGGGCTGGGCGGTCATCCTCAGCGTCGCCCTGGCTGGGTTCCTCGTGGTCGCCGCCCCTACCGAACCGGGTCCCGGGGCGGATGTCGACCGGGTCTCCGCGGTCATCGCGGCGCTCGTCGGGGTCGCCGTCGCCACCGGATGCGTCATCGCCGCGCGGACCCACTTCTCGCACGGAGCTGCCGCCGCGGTGTACGGCGTCGCGGCTGGCATCGCGTACGCCGCGTCCGCGGCGTTGCTGAAGGCCCTCACCGGGATGCTGCCGCGCGGTCTCGCCGCGCTGGCCGGCAGCTGGCAGCTCTACGCGGTCATCGCCGTCGGCGGGCTCGGGGCGATCCTGACCCAGCTGGCCTACCAGTCCGGCCCACTGGCCGCCAGCCTGCCATCGATCACCATCGTCAACCCGCTGCTGAGCATCGCCATCGGCGTCGTCGTCTACGACGAGAACATCAGCCAAGGCGTCGGCTCCGGCCTGGCGATGGGCGCACTGCTGCTCCTGCTCGGCTGGGCCTGCTACCAGCTGGCCCGGTCCGAAGTCCCCGGCCCGGTGTGACACTGTCGGGGCCCGTCGACCGAACCGTCCGGCGGCTGCCGATCGGGCAGGCAGGGCAACCCGAGGAGGGGATAGACGCCCTTGTTGGGCAGATCAAGTCCGCGGGCGCGGTGACACGGTCCTCTTGGCGCCGCCGCTCATTGGTGCTTAACCCGAAGATGCTGCACACCGGCCCAGAAGGGGCGTGGACCCGGGGTGATGCCTTTTGCCCCCTTAGCCGCCCTTCGTGGTGTCTTCGATGTCGTCCCACTCAGCGACGCACACATGCCGACCCACCAGCGGTCGCCTGCGTGCAGGAGATGAATCGAGGGCGAGTACGCACTATCCAGCTCGACGACCGTCGCA
>DASYGI010000040.1:0-6580 GCA_035999925.1 Pedococcus sp. | reverse complement strand
TTGGACCGCGTGTATGCCGTGTGCCCGTCGCCGTCGTAGGTCAGGAGCCGGGCGTTGGCAAGCTCGTGACGCAGCTGCACCGACCATTCGTAAGGGGTCGCCGGATCGCGGGTGGTCCCGACCACGACGATGGGTCCACTGCCTGCGGCGCTGATGGTGTGCGGTCCGCGCCCCTCCTTCACCGGCCACTCCCCACAGACCACGTTGCCCCAGGCCAGGAAGGCTCCCCAGGTGGGGGCCTTGACACTGGCATCGCGGGCCCGCTGCTCGTAGACCTTGAGGTCGGGACTGTCCGGGGCGTCCAGGCACGAGATCGCATAGAAGGCCTCGAGCAGGTTGCTCGAGTAATGGCCCTTGGCGTCCCGGTCGGCGTACTGGTCGGCGAGCTGCATCATGAGCGTGCCGTTGTTGCCATCGACGACCTGATGCATCGCCTCGGTCAAAGTCGGCCACAGGCTCTGGTCGTACATCGCCTGGGCGATCCCCGTGGCCGCCCAGCCCTCGGTGAGCTGGGACTGGCGCCCATCACTCATCGGCACCGGGTGGGCGTCGAGCCGCTTGAGCAGGTCACGGACGCCGGCCATGACCGCATCGACCGAGTTACCCAGGGGGCACCCGTTGTCGACGCAGTTCTGCGCCCAGGCCCGCGTCGCTCTTTCGAAGCCCTCGGCCTGCCCTAGCGACACCTCGGCGGGAGTCGCGTCGGGGGGCACAACGCCGTCGAGGACGAACCGGCCGACCATGGTGGGAAACAGCCCGGCATAGGTGGAGCCGATGAGGGTCCCATAGGACTTGCCCAGGTAGTTCAGCTTGGCGTCGCCGAGCGCCGAGCGCAGGATGTCCAAGTCCCGTGCGGTGTCCTCGGTCGAGATGTGACCGATCAGCGGACCGGTCTGCTGGACGCAACCCTTGGCGAACTGCGCGGCGGAGGCGGCGAAGGCCTGCTCCGCGGCTGGAGTGTTGGGCGTGGGGTCCTGGCCGAGGAAGGCATCCATCTGCGGGTCGGAAACACACTTGACCGGATGGGAACGCTGCACGCCGCGAGGGTCGAAGCCCACGATGTCGAAGCGCTGCCGAACCGGAGCGCCGACGATCTGGTCGGCGGCGCGGGCGTAGTCCACGCCAGAACCGCCCGGGCCGCCCGGATTCACGACGAGGGACCCGATCCGCTCGCTCGGCCGCGTCGCGGTCATCCTCAGGACCTGGACCGTGATGGTCGGACCGGCCGGCTGGGCGTAGTCGAGCGGGACTGTCAGGCCCGCGCACTGCGCGTCGCCGCAGCTGTGCCAGGCGAGCGTCTGGGCGTAGAACCGGGCGAGGGCAGTCGCCCCAGCCGGTGGCGTTCGCGCGCCACTAGGTTGGCTGGCACTCGGCTGGTGGCTGCTCGCCTGGGTAGCTCCGGGGTCGGACTGCGAACAGCCAGCCGCACCCACCGTCAGGGCGACCGCAGCCGCCACCAGGACATTTCGCCGCCGCCTCATGGTCTCGACGGTATCTCGACGGCCTAGCTCACTGTCATCGAGGCACTCGCAGCGAGATGGCCATGGCCTCCAAAGCCAGCAGCGGCGCCACGTTGAGGCCGATCCGCTCCCGAGCCGTGCCGATGGCGTCCATCGCGACCAGCAGCTGCTCCGGGGCCATCGACCGGGCCAGCGTCTGGACCAGGGAGAGGCTGTCCTGGTTGACCAGCCCGACCCCCGCGCCGCTGTGCAGGACCAGGGCGTCGCGATAGACGGAAAGCAGGTCCACCAGGGAGCGGTCCAGCACGTCCCGTGAATGCCGCGTGGCGCGGGCCTTCTGCTCGCGCTCGAGTCCCGACAGCTGGCTTCGGATGTGCGGCGGCTGGGTCCGCGCCGACGGGTCCGCTCCCAGCACCTCCAGGAGCCGCTCGCGCTCGGCGCCGTCGCGCTCGGCAGCGGCTGAGGCCGACTCCTCCTCGGCGATCGAGGCGAGATCGGCCGCGGCCCCCACCGCATCGCCGACACCACGGATCCGGACGGCCAGCCCCACGACGTCGCGCCGTCGGATCCGGGCCGACTCGTCCCGGGCGAGCCGGCGGGCCAGGCCGACGTGGCTCTGAGCGGCACGAGCGGCATACAGGGCCATGGGCAGGTCCACGCCGTCGCGCCGGTGCAGCAGCTCGGCAACCGACTCCACCGGAGGCGTCCTGAGCCGGACGTGCCGGGACCGGGAGCGGATGGTGATGACCACATCCTCGAGGGAGGGCGCGCACAGCACCCAGACGGTGCGGGCCACGGGCTCCTCGATGGCCTTGAGCAGGGCATCGGCCGCGCGCTCGGTGAGGCGGTCGGCGTCCTCGATGATGATGACCCGCCACGGGCCGACCGAGGGCCTCAGAGCCGACATCGCGGCCAGCTCACGGGCCTGCTCGACCTTGATGGACAGGCCCTCGGTGGCGATCACGTCGACGTCCGCGTGGGTCCCGTCGACTGCTGTGCGGCACTCGCGGCAGTCGCCACAGCCGTGGTTCGGGCACTCCAGGGCTCCGGCGAAGGCCCGAGCCGCGACCGAGCGTCCGGAGCCGGGCGGACCAGTGAGCAGCCAGGCATGGGTCATCGCCGAGGACGCCTCGGCGGCCCGCTGGAGCGTTGCCACGGCGGCGTCCTGGCCGATGACATCCCTCCAGACGCTCATCCGAAGAGCCCCATCGCGACGAGCCGGTCCACGACCTGACGATGCACCTGCTCGGCGGCATGCGTGCCGTCCACGACCAGGTAGCGCTGCGGGTTGCCGACGGCCATCGCCAGGAAATGGGCACGGATCGCCTCGTGGAAGGCATCCTCCTCGGACTCCAGACGGTCATGGACGTCACCTCGACGACGTCGGCCCTCCTGGGCGGAGACGTCGACGACGACCGTCAGGTCCGGCACCAAACCGCCGACGGCCCACATGGTGAGCTCCTGGATCTCCGGAGCGCCCAGAGCCCGGCCCGCCCCCTGGTAGGCCACGGAGGAGTCGGTGTATCGGTCGGTGAGGACAACCCCTCCCGCGGCCAGTGCGGGAGCTATGAGCTGCTCGACGTGATGAGCCTTGTCAGCGGCGAACAGCAGTGCTTCGGCGCGTGGCGCGACGTGGTCTCCGTGCAGCACGAGGTCACGGATCCGCCGACCGAGCTCGGTGCCCCCCGGTTGGCGGGTCACCGTGACGGTGCGGCCGGCGGCCTCGAAGGCCTGTCGCAACAGCTCGACCTGGGTGGACTTGCCCGCGCCGTCGCCGCCCTCGAAGGCAATGAAAAGTCCGTCGGTCACCCGCCGAGCCTAGGCCAGCGGCCAGACAACCCCGAATGCCGCGTGCAAGGCCTCAGCTGGAGTGCCGGTCCGCGTTGGCGTAGATCGCCGCGCGTACGTACTCGGACATCCCCACCCGGATCTCGTCGTAGCTCGCCGTGAACCGCGGGTCGGAGACATAGAGGTCGGCCAGGCCGCGGTGCGCCTGGTACGAACAGTCGTAGAAGCGCCGGTCGATCGAGCGGCGATGCTGCTCGGCGGCGTCCATGGCCATCACGCTCGTCGGCGGCTCACCGGCATCCATCGCGGCCGTGAACCCTGCCTGGACCGCCTCGCTCTCGGCCTTGATCTCGGCCCAGTCCGCCGCGGTGTAGCTCTTCGTGCGGCGCTGCGACTGTCGCCAGGCGTCGGTCTCACCCCAACGCTCCTGCGCCTCCGCCTGGGCGTCGTGGAAACCCTCGCCAAAGAGCTCCTTGAGGTCTTCTTCAGTTGCCGGCTGGTCGTTCATCTCTCTCTCCAATGCTCTGTCGATGGCCTGGACGAGCTCGGACAGCTCCTCCAGCCGAGCGGTCACCGCTGCCCGCTGCCGACGCAGGTGTTCCTCGACGGTCTCCGGGTGGTCCAGCAGCAGGGCGATCTGCTCCAAGGCGAAGCCCAGCCGTCGGTACACCACCACGTGTTGCAGGCGGATGAGGTCAGGCTCGGTGTAGAGCCGGTACCCGGCCAGGGAGCGTCCGCTGGGCTGCAACAGGCCGATCTCGTCGTAGTGGTGCAGCGAGCGCACGGTGATGCCGAACCGCTCGGCCACCTGTCCCACGGTCAGGACCGGGGCCTGCGTCTGCTGCTCGTGCGTGCTCATGACCCCACTGTGACGCCTCACGTCAGGTGAGGGTCAAGCCTGGTTCTCGATCCCGCCGTGGTTCACCGAGACCGGCGAGCGCGAGACCATCCGCAGGCCCCACAACGAGGCTGGCACCAGCAGCAGCCCCAACGCGGCATACCCTCCGGCGACTCCGAGGAAGGCCACCACGAACCCGCCAAGCCCACTGGCGGCGCCCACGCTCCAGGACATGAACGTCCCGACCGTCACCGTGTCGGACTGGGGGGTGTGCTCGGCGAACGCGGCCATCATCCCGAGGAACCACACGCCCAGTCCGCCGATCAGGACGTTGGACACCACGCCGTACAAGGCCCTGGACGGGGAGTCGATGGGGTGCTGGAAGGCGACGTACATGCCCGCACCGACGACGACCAGCGAGATCGCCGACACCAAGGCGAGGCGAAGCGTGTCCACCACCCGCCCGAACACCCCCATGCGGGTGCCAATCAGTGCAGCGAGGGCCCCACCCGCCGGGGACGCGGCCAAGACCAGCGGAAGGAGCTTGGTGCTGGTGACGGCCGGGCTGGCCGTCTCTGGCACGGTCCCGACCAGGGCGCCGATCCAGGTGACGCAGGCCAACATCCTCAGCAACGGAATCGACCAGACGACCCGCGGGGCACTGCCGAAGACGGATCCGCTGATGCCGGCTGACAGCTGCGGGTCGACTCGGGCGAAACGGATGGAGGCGATGACGAGCCCGGCGACGCCGAAGCTGAGCGCGTCGATGGCCAATGCGATGCGGGGGCTGAGGGTGGCGGCAATCGCGCCGCCACCGGCCAGGCCGACCACCTGGACTGCCTGGCCGAACGAGCCGACCATGCCGTAGAACTTGCCCCGGACCGCTCGGGGGACCGCCTCGGCGAGTGCCGCCATCTGGACCCCCCGGGTAGCCACCCCGGCCGCACCGAGCATCGCCGCGGCGAAGATGGCGGTCACGGCACTCGGGGCGACGATGGCCGGGAGCAGGGCGACCCCGCCGACGAAGTTGAGCATCAACAGCACCGGCCGGCGCTGGCGATGCTGCAGCCGAGGTGCGACGAACAACGTCACGAACAGGCCCGGCAGCACGTTCGCCGCGAGCACCATCGCCGTCCCGAGCAGGCGGCTGGAGTGGTAGCCGACGACGATGAGCGCGGCCAGGCCGATGTAGGTGCCGAGCCCGTCGATGACGTTCGCGACGGCCATCCGGAACGCGCGCGGGTAGTCGCGCAGCCGACTCAGACTGGCAGCGTCAGCCTGAGCGTTGCCCATCGATCCGCACCACCTTTGTACGTCGCAGCATCGACCGTGACCGTTCTCGGGCATCTCGGTCGCGCAACTGCAGGTGGCCCTGCACCACCGCGGGCGACCATACCCCGATGGCCGGGTCAGGTGGTGGGTAAAGCAGCGGTTCCTTGGTCAGGGTTTGACAGGTATGCCGATTCGCCCATAACGCACCCATCGGCCAGTGCGGTGACCTCGTCGGCGACCGAGCGCACCAGACCCAAGTGGTGGTCGACGAGCAGGACAGTCCTACCCGCGGCGGCACAGCGCACGACCTGGGCGATCGCCTCGACCTGCCCAGGTCCGCCAAGTCCGGAGCTCGGCTCGTCCAGGACCAGCAGACGAGGCCGGTCGATCAGGGCGAGCTCGATCTCGAGGGCAGTGCGCTCGAGCGTCGAGAGCCGGTCCAGGTGAACGCCCGCCCGACCCCCCAGGCAGCTTCGCGCGGGCGCGTCGCTCCCGGCCGCGAACCGGCAATAGTCCGCAGCCCGCACGCCGGAGAACAGGTCCGGGCTGCGCAATGCGCGCGCTATCCCCCCAGCGACCTGCGGCCTCGGGAGCCGGCCCGTGACGTCGACCCCGGCGAACCACACGGACCCGGCCTCAGGCGCCAGGTAGCCGGTCAGCACGTTGAGCAGGGTGGTCTTTCCCGCTCCCGCGGGTCCGACGACCGCGTGGACGGCGCCTTCGGCGACCTCGAGGTCCACTCCGCGAAGCACGGGCACGCCGCCGAGTCGCAGGCGCAGCCCCTGGGCCTGCAGCAGCACCGGCCTTGACCACCCGACCACCGGCGACCTCCTCGGCGCCAGCCTAGGCTCAGGCTCCCTTGGTGGCCTTCTTCGTCACCTTCTTCGCGGCGCCTTTGGTGGCCTTCTTCGCGGAGGCCGATGCGGTCGCCTTGGCGGTTTTCTTCGCGACGGTCTTCTTGGTGGTCTTCTTCGCGGCGCGCTTGCGCGTTGTCGGGCCCTTGGCTCGCTTCTCCGCAAGGAGCTCGGCTCCTCGCTCCGCCGTGATCGACTCGGGGTCGTCGTCCTTGCGCAGCGTCGCGTTGGTCTCGCCGTCGGTGACGTAGGGGCCGAATCGGCCGTCCTTGATCACCATCGGCTTGCCGGACGCCGGGTCGGTGCCCAGTTCGCGCAGCGGGGGCGCCGCCGCACCTTGCCGGCCGCGACGCTTCGGCTCGGCGTAG
>DASYGI010000039.1:0-3460 GCA_035999925.1 Pedococcus sp. | reverse complement strand
ACCCCTCGCGCAACGCCGCCAGGGCGCCATCGAGCACCGGAACAGCGGCCGCGTCGAGCACCGCCCCGACTCCCGAACCGCGCAGCATCGAGAACAGATGCCCCAACAGCCCGAACCCCGTGACATCCGTCGCCGCCACGACCCCGGCATCCAGAGCAGCCGCACTCGCGGTCGCGTTCAGCGTCGTCATCGACGCCACCGCCTGCGGAAACACCTCACCGGTGGCCTTGTGCCGGTTGTTGAGCATGCCCACCCCGATTGGTTTCGTCAGGCTCAGCGGCAGCCCGGCGACCGCAGCATCGTTGCGTAGCAACCGGTTTGCGTCCGCCACCCCCGTGACCGCCATGCCGTACTTGGGCTCCGGATCGTCGATGCTGTGACCTCCGCCCACGGGGCATCCGGCCTCCTCCGCGACGGCCAGTCCCCCGCGCAGCACCTCCCGCAACAGCTCCAGTGGCAGCACCGAGCGCGGCCATCCGACCAGGTTGATCGCCAGCACCGGCCGCCCGCCCATGGCGTACACGTCAGACAGGGCGTTCGCGGCCACGATCCGCCCGAAGTCGTACGCATCGTCGACCACGGGAGTGAAGAAGTCCGCGGTGCTGATCACCGCGACATCACCGGCCACCCGAACCACGGCACCGTCGTCCCCGGTGTCCAAGCCGACGATCAGGTCCGCGCTCGACTGCCCTCCCAGTCCCCGAAGCACCTCCGCGAGCTCACCGGGTGGGAGCTTGCAGGCACATCCCCCGCCCGCGGCGTACTGGGTCAAACGCACGGGCGTGCTCAGCGTGGTCATGCTGCCTACGCTAGCCTCGCCACCGGAGGCGTACAGGCGCCTGGTGGCCCTCCCGGTCTTCAAAACCGGTGCAGCCGAGTAGCTCGGCTGGGCGGGTTCGATTCCCGTCCGCCTCCGCCACCCGACAGGAGGCCGTATGCCGCAGGCGCACCCCAACGACGCCCGTCGCCTGGTCCCCCGCACCGACAGCGTGCTGGCGAATCCCCAAGTGGTTCAGGCGATTTCGCGCCTGGGACGGGAAACCGTGCTGGTGGCAGTCCGCGCCGCCCAGGAACGCGCGCGCGGCGGAGAGCTATCGCCCGACGACGTCGTCGAGGCGGCCCTGGCCGCGCTGCCCGAGCGCGCGACCACGATGACCCCCGTACTCAACGCCACCGGGGTCGTCATCCACACCAACCTGGGTCGCGCGCCGCTGTCCGCTGCCGCGGTGGACGCCATGACCGCCGCAGCCGGGTCCGTCGACGTCGAGCTGGACCTGGTCACCGGCAAACGGTCGCGCCGAGGCCGGGGCGTGCTCGCCGCCCTTCTCGAGGCAGTCCCCCAGGCCGAGGCTGCCCTCGTGGTCAACAACGGTGCCGCCGCTCTGGTCCTCGCCACCACGGCCCTGGCAGCAGGTCGCGACGTCGTCGTCAGCCGCGGCGAGCTGGTGGAGATCGGGGACGGCTTCCGGCTGCCGGACCTGATCGTCAGCACGGGCGCGCGCCTGCACGAGGTCGGCACGACCAACCGAACCACCCTGGCCGACTACGAGGCGGCGATCGGGCCGGAGACGGCCTGCATCCTCAAGGTCCATCCGAGCAACTTCCGCGTCGAGGGCTTCACCTCCTCAGTCCCGGTCTCGACACTGGCCACCTTGGGCCCGCCTGTCGTGCATGACCTGGGCAGTGGACTGCTGAGCCCACACCCGCTACTCCCCAACGAGCCTGACGCGGCCCGGTCTCTGGCCGACGGGGCCGCCGTTGTCACCTTCAGCGGGGACAAGCTGCTCGGCGGCCCGCAGGCCGGCATCGTGCTCGGTCGCCGAGACACGGTGGAGTGCCTGCGCCGACACCCGCTGGCTCGAGCAGTGCGAGCAGACAAGACCACCCTCGCCGCCCTCGAAGCGACCGTCCGCGGTCCTCGGCCTCCGGTGTGGGACGCCTTGGAGGCGGACCCCGAGGTCCTGCGGGAACGCTGCCAGGCCTTGGTCGCGACCCTCCCGCACGAGCTGGGTGCCGTAACGGTCCCGGCTGACGGCGTGGTGGGGGGCGGCGGAGCCCCTGGGCAGCTTCTGCCGGGGTGGGCGATTGCCTTGCCCGAGCGGTATGCCGCGTTGCTCCGCCAGCTCCCGCACCCCGTCCTCGCGCACGTGGAGCGCGGTCAGTGCCTGGTCGACCTGAGGTGCATCGCGCCGCACGACGACGCCGCGGTCGCAGCGGCAATCCTCGTGGCGGCCGAGTCCTGCGAGCCCTAGGCGAGCCCTAGCCAGCGAGGCGACCTCAGGCCGTGATCGTGCCGCCCTCGAACTGGCAGGTGAGCTGACCGCTACCCGTGGCAGTCGTGTCGGTCAACGGATAGCCGTACCTGCCGTCAGCCCCGCCCGCGGCTTGCCAGGCTGTGAGGACCGACCCGTAGACCAGTCGCACTGGGCCGGTGCGCAGCTCCCAGAGCTCGCCGCCCTGGAACTGTTGGTTTCCTCCTCGGGACCCTCGGGCTACCGAGCTGACTGGGAACTTCAGCAGCCCGGACGGTCCACCGTTGGCCACCCACCCGGCATACATCACACCTGCCACCGGCAGTGTCGGGGTGCTGTTCGTTCCCGCAATGGCGCCGTGCTCGAACCCCTGCACCCACTCCGAACCCGTCGAGCGGAGGATGTCGGCGGGATAGCCGAGCGGGCCCAGCTCTCGGGCGTTCTGCACCCACACGTCGACGATGGGCGCGTACACCGCGAGGGTCGCTGTGCTCTTACTCGCGGTGATGAACCCACCCTGGAACTGCTGATGCCAGCCTCGTCCGTCAGGGTTCGTCACCCGCGACCCGATCGGGTAGCCCAGGGCTCCGGCCTCGCGGCCGTTCGTCTTCCACACGCTCCAGGCCGGCTCGGAAACAGGCACGGCGACCGTCGCGGAGACACCAGCCAGAGCCCCGTGCTGGAACAGCTGGATCCAGCCACTCGGCCGGGCGCCTGGGCCGGAGGCGTTGACGGGATAGCCCAACGGCCCCCTCACCCCACCGGTCGCGGACCAGGCCTGTAGGGCCACGGTTCCCAACGGCTGGGCCCCGGTGGCCGAGGTCCAGTAGATGGCTCCGCCCTGGTAGGTGACGTAGACCCCGCCTGCAGCATCGCCGACCCGGCGTTCGGGACCGATGGACGCCCGCAGGAACGATGCCTGGTCGCCGATCCCCATGTACCGCTGCTCGATCGCCCCCCACGCGGGCAGGCACGGCGCGCTGTGCTCGCTGGTGCGGTTGTCGACCAGGCTTGTGGTGGTGCAGCTGGTCCACTTGTACGGCGCGACGCAGCTCACGACCCGGCAGTGAACGCCGCCACTGCACTTCACCTGGGTGTTGCACTGGCCGTACCGGAACGCGTTGCAGCACACCCGCCGCTGGTCGCAGGTCGCCGTCGACCCCGAGCCACACGAGCAGCTCCAGCAGCTCGAACTGCAGATCCCCGAG
>DASYGI010000038.1:0-5257 GCA_035999925.1 Pedococcus sp. | reverse complement strand
TACCACGAGAGGCGTGGGCAGCGGTGTCACGGCGGTGAGATAGCGGTCGGACAGCGAGCCCAGGTGCACGTCCACCCGGACGAGATCCGCCTCGGTCAGTCGCTGGCCCGGCACCAGAGCGCCGCGGGCGGCATACACAGCGGAACGCTGGTCGGCCGCCCGCACGACGACGGAGCCCAACACCACCGAACCGAGCACGAGCAGCACTCCGACAATCAGCCGCGCGTCGGTCCATCGAGGCGGACGCAACCGGGCGGCCGTAGGTGTGGGCAGATCGGACACGAGGGCCCCCTTCGTGGTGTCACTGCCGACTCCCCCGCCGGCCTCGCCATAATGACGCAGTCACAGAGCCTCAGGATGCGTCAGTCCACAGGCAGAGACCCGATCCACAGATAGGCAAGGCCAACTCAGCCGAACGGCTATAGATGGGAGAATGGCGGACCCGACCCACGCAGATCGACGATCATGGTAAACAGTTGGTCAAGACGTCGTATGGTGACGGTCAAGTCATCCGTAGAGGCAGGGGTAGTTCAGTGACGAAGCGCTTCATTCAACTGTCAGAGGTTTCAGAAGTCCTCGACATCTCCTCGGCACAGGCGTATGCCTTGGTTCGCTCCGGGGAACTGCCCGCGATCAAGGTCGGTGGCCGAGGTCAGTGGCGGGTCGAGGTCACCGAGCTCGAAAGCTACATCCAGCGGATGTACAGCGAGACCAAGACCTTCGTTGCGGCCCACCCGTTCGGTCAGGGCGCCGAGTAACCGCAGCCGCAGAGCTAGACCAGGCGCACCGCCGCCACCGCGGCAAACGGGACCAGCCTGCGGGCCGTGACATTCTCAGGCCGTCGAGCCAGGTCAGCGGGATGCTCGCTCAGCTCCAGCAGGTCGCGGCCGACCACATCGATCGTCCCGGTGTTCGTCGATCCTGTCCGGTCGACGATGTGGACGAGGGCGCGATCTCGACTCAGTCCGCGCAGCGCATAACCGAACCCGAACGACCGGCTCAACCCCACCGTCGTCGCGGCAAATTTCGACAAGCCCGTGATGGCGACCAGCGCCGAGAAGGGGACCAGGGAGGAACCCCCTGAGCCTCCGACGAGCAACCACCCGTCGCCAACATCGTCCACCCGACCGATGACGCCACTCCCGTCGACCAGGCTGAGCCGGATGCCGCTGCCCCGCCCGTCATGAGGACCTTGCTCCCCCTCCAGCTCAGCGGCGAGGCGCTCGCGCAGCCCGATGGCCGCGCGCTCGCGCCTGGTGCGGTCGGCCACCTCCGCATCGAGCTCGCGCCTAGCCTGCGCTTCCCATTGCGCCTCGAGATCGTCGAACAGGCCATCCCATCGCATCGCATCCCCCTCGCCTCGGAGAGTAGTGGACGGCTCGAACACCTTCAAATGCTCTCTGATACGTTTGAACAAACGTAAATAGATGCAAACACATTGATGTGAACAGGGGGAACTGTGAAGTCACATCACCACGCTGCACACGCACGAGGCGACCAGGGAGCGGCACGACGGCAGCCGGGTGCCTGTGCCATGACCCGACTGGGAGTATCAGCGGCCGGCTTCGCGGCGTTGACGGGCGCGACGATCGGCTTCGTCCGGGTCGTCGCCGACGAGTGGGCCGGCGCGACTGGTGCGGGCAGGACGCGTCCCGGTGCGACATCGGGCGGCACGGGGGCCAGCGGGGTACGGGTCGGCGACCTGGCCCCAGACCAGATTCTGGTTCTCGGCGCCGCAGGGGTGGCTCTGTTGTTGGCGGGCTGGCTCATTCTCGGCACGGTGGCGGCAGTGGCCGCCCACCTGCCGGGCCGGGTAGGGCGGCTCGGCCGGTGGATCGCTCAGCATTGGGCACCCGCGCTGTCGCGTCGCATGGCGGCGGCGCTCGTCGGGGCCGCCACGCTGGGTTCGCTGACGCCGGCCGCGGGGATCGCCGCTTCATCACCTCCGGCCACCACACCAAGCACCGCTACCGCACCGGCCGCCGCCACCGCAGCCATACCCATCCGCGACCCGGGGTTCACCATCAGCGAGCCCTCACCCAGCGCGACGCCCGAACCCGTGGGTCAGGCCGATTCGCCAGGCTGGGTGCCCAGCCGCCCCATGGTGGCCCAGGCGCCCAGCCCGCGGCTCCTGACCAGCACGCCTGGGCCGGCATCGTCGAGCGGCGAGGTGGTCGTGCACCGCGGCGACACGCTCTGGGGCATCGCTCGGCTTCGGCTGGGGCCTGGAGCGAGTGACGCGGAGGTCGCGCGGGCCTGGCCCCGGTGGTACGCCGCCAACCGGGAGGTCATCGGAGCAGATCCGGGCCACCTCCTGCCGGGCCAGATCCTGGTGGCCCCAGCGCCACTCGCCCCGGTCACGCCGGCCACCGACCGTCGGGCGCACCGGTGAGCGCGGGGTTGGTGGGGGCACTTGCCAGCCAGGGGTCGCTGATGCCACTGCGCATCGTGCCCTCGCCGCGTCATCGACCTCCAGTTCTCGCGGAGACCGAGGTCGCCTCGTGGGAGCCCCCGTCCACCGCCGGGGAGGGGTACATCCAGGACGCGTTGGCCATGGACTTCAGCGCCGCCACGGACGAGCAGCTCTTCGGCGTCCGTGCCACTCGCCGGCACGACCTTCCCGACCCGCGGGCGTGGGCTGCCCACGTGGCACAAGGACTGGTCGAGGTCATGGCCGGAGCCAGACCGGCACCGCAGCTGCTCCGATGGACCACCCCCGAGGTGTATGCCGTGGTGGCCCGTCGCGCCTCGGTGTCCACGCGACGCGGCCTGCCCGCCACCCGCAGGGCGACGGTGCGGAGCGTGCGCGTGTGTGAGCCTGCCGACGGGGTGGCGGAGGCGTGTGCCGTGGTGGTCGACGGACCACGCATCCGTGCCCTGGCCATGCGGCTGGTGGGTCTCGACGGTCGCTGGCGGGTCGAGGCGCTTCAGGTGGGGTGACGCAGCAGCGTCAGGCCTTGCCGTGACACATCTTGAACTTCTTCCCCGACCCGCAGGGGCAGGGGCTGTTCCGGGACACGCCCTGGAGCTGCTCGGGGGTCAGGTCACCGCTCGCGTCGGTGACCTGACGCTGGTCGACTCCCCCGGTCTCGTTCGGCGCCGAGTACTGCAGGTCGCGGGCAGACCGTTGGGGCTGTTCCAGACCCTTGGCGCGGAACGTGGGATGCGACTCCTCGCCGCGGCCCTGCTGCTCTGCGACGCTCTGGCGCGCGGCGACGGCCTCGACGAGGCTCTCCGGTCGGTCCTCGTCGATGCTGCTGGTCAGAGTCTCGAGCTCGCCGTCGATGGGGGCAGCCGGCTCGGCACTCGACAGGCCTGAGCCGGCGAGCATCTCCGAGACACCCATGGGCTGCACGTCGGAACCCAGCGCCACGGGCTGGTCGACATCGACCTGCACGTTGAACAGGTAGCCGACGGACTCCTCCTTGATGGACTCGTTCATCGCCTCGAACAGCTGGAAGCCCTCGCGCTGGTACTCGACCAGCGGGTCGCGCTGGGCCATGGCACGCAGGCCGATGCCCTCCTGGAGGTAGTCCATCTCGTACAGGTGCTCGCGCCACTTGCGGTCCAACACTGACAGGACCACCCGACGCTCCACCTCGCGCATGACCTCCTCGCCGAGCTCGGCCTCACGCGCGTCGTAGGCGTGATGGGCATCGGAGGTGATCTGCTCTCGAAGCGTGTCCGCGGTGAGCGAGCCCCCCGCAGCGGCCTCGACCTCGGCAGGAGTCACAGAGATCGGGTAGAGGGTCTTCAGCGCCGACCAGAGGCGGTCCAGGTCCCAGTCCTCGGGAAAGCCCTCCGAGGTCTCGGCGTCGACATAGCCCCCGACCACGTCGTTGATGAAGTGCCGGATCTGCTCGTGGAGGTCCTCACCCTCGAGGACCCGACGGCGCTCTTCGTAGATGACCTGGCGCTGACGGTTGAGGACGTCGTCGTACTTGAGGACGTTCTTGCGGATCTCGAAGTTGCGGCCCTCGACCTGTCCCTGAGCGCTCTGGATCGAGCGGCTGACCATCTTGGACTCGATAGGGACGTCGTCACTCATCTTGGCCGTGGTCATGAACCGGTCGACCATGGCGGCGTTGAACAGCCTCATCAGGTCGTCCTGCAAGGACAGGTAGAACCGCGACTCGCCGGGGTCGCCCTGACGCCCCGACCGACCGCGGAGCTGGTTGTCGATGCGTCGCGACTCGTGTCGCTCGGTCCCCAGGACGTATAGGCCGCCCAGCTCGGTGACGTCGTCGTGCTCCGCCTTGACGGCCTCCTCGGCCTTGGCGAGGGCGGCCTCCCACGCGGCCTCGTACTCCTCGGGGGTCTCCTCCGGGTCGAGCCCCTGCTGCTTGAGGGTCGCGACCGCCATGAACTCGGGGTTGCCACCGAGCATGATGTCGGTGCCTCGACCCGCCATGTTGGTGGCAACGGTGACGGCGCCCTTGCGGCCTGCCTGGGCGACGATCGCAGCCTCGCGCTCGTGCTGCTTGGCGTTGAGCACCTCGTGCGGCACCCCGCGACGACGAAGCTGGTCGGAGAGGTACTCGCTCTTCTCGACGGACACCGTGCCCACCAGTACGGGCTGGCCCTGGGCGTGGCGCTCGACGAGGTCGTCGACCACGGCCGTGAACTTGGCCTCCTCGGTGCGGTAGACCAGGTCAGCCTGGTCCTTGCGCACCATCGGGCGGTTGGTCGGGATCGGGACGACACCCAGCTTGTAGATCGAGTAGAGCTCGGCGGCCTCGGTCTGGGCTGTGCCGGTCATCCCCGAGAGCTTGTCGTACATGCGGAAGTAGTTCTGCAGGGTGATGGTGGCGAGCGTCTGGTTCTCGTTCTGGATCTCGACGCCCTCCTTCGCCTCGATCGCCTGGTGCATGCCCTCGTTGTAGCGACGGCCGGCCAGGATGCGGCCGGTGTGCTCGTCGACGATGAGGATCTCGCCGTTCATGTTGACGTAGTCCTTGTCGAGCTTGAACAGCTCCTTGGCCTTGATGGCGTTGTTGAGGTAGCCGATCAGCGGTGTGTTGACGGACTCGTACAGGTTGTCGATGCCGAGGTAGTCCTCCACCTTGGCGATGCCGGCCTCGAGGACGCCGACGGTCTTCTTCTTCTCGTCGACCTCGTAGTCGCCCTCGCCGGACTCCAGCTCGCCGCGGGTGAGGCGCTTCGCGATCGTCGCGAACTCGGTGTACCACTTGGTGGCCGCGTCGGCAGGGCCGCTGATGATGAGCGGCGTGCGTGCCTCGTCGATGAGGATCGAGTC
>DASYGI010000037.1:0-19470 GCA_035999925.1 Pedococcus sp. | reverse complement strand
CGTGCTCCGGGGTCGGTGTAATTCCGAACCGGCGGTGACAGTCCGCGACCCGACCGCAGCCAGCGGCCGGTTGACTGGGTGGAACTCCCAGACCGACGGTTAAAGTCCGGATGGTAGGCAGCACGCAACAGTGGGACCACTAGGTCCTCGCTTGGCCATCGGGTCCGGCGGGTGCTTGCGGGCCCACCAGCATGTCCCCCGGAGCTCGAAGATGACCTCGAGCACGAGAGCAGGACATGACGGACGCCCCCGCCACCGATGCGCAGCTGATGCAGCGTGCGTTGTTGCTGGCCGCCCGCGGACCTCAGGCCGACGCCAACCCCCGAGTCGGGTGCGTGCTCGTCACGCCGGAGGGGACCGTGGTGGCTGAGGGCTGGCATCGCGGCGCCGGCACCCCCCACGCCGAGGTCGACGCGCTGGCCCAGGCAGGCGGCGCGGCAGCCGGCACTACGGCATACGTCACCTTGGAGCCGTGCAACCACACCGGGCGCACCCAGCCGTGCGCGCACGCGCTGTATGCCGCCGGCGTGAGTCGGGTCGTCTTCGCCCAGACCGACCCCAACCCGGCCGCCGCAGGCGGCGCAGGCTGGCTCGCGGAGCGCGGCGTTGCCGTGCACGGCGGCGTGCTGACCGACCAAGCCGAGCTGCTCAACCACACCTGGACCCATCGCCAGCTCACCGGCCGTCCGTGGGTCACCTGGAAGATGGCGACCACCCTCGACGGGCGAAGCTCCGCAGCCGATGGCACCAGCCGCTGGATCTCCGGGGAGCTGGCCCGCGCCGACGTCCACGAGCAGCGTTCCCGGTGCGGAGCGGTTCTGGTCGGCACGGGCACCGCGCTGGTGGACGACCCCCACCTCACCGCCCGCAAACCCGACGGGTCGCTCTATCCGCACCAGCCGTTGCGGGTCGTCATGGGCGAGCGTGACCTGCCCTCCGGGGCCAGGGTGCTTGACGACGCCGCGCTGACCTGGCAGCTGCGCACCCGCGACCCCAAGGAGGTCCTGGCGGCCTTGGCAGGGGCGGAGATCCACCATCTGTGGCTCGAGGGCGGTCCGACGGTGGCGGCGGCGTTCATGGCAGCGGGCCTCATCGACGAGGTCATCGCCTACGTGGCGCCGGTGTTGCTGGGCCGCGGCCGGCATACGGTCGGTGACCTTGGTCTGACGACGATCGACCATGCTCTGCGACTGCGCCCCACCGACATCACGGTCCTGGGCGACGACACTCGCATCACTGCCCGAGTCACCGCGAAAGCCGAGGAAGGCCGCTGATGTTCACCGGAATCGTCGAAGAGCTCGGCCACGTGGTCGCCCTCGACCGGGCCGTGGAGTCGGCCCGGCTCAGCGTCGCCGGCCCCTTGGTCACCTCGGACGCGGTGCATGGCGCCTCGATCTCCGTCAACGGGGTCTGCCTGACGGTGGTGGAGCATGCAGACGGCGAGTTCACCGTCGACGTCATGGCCGAGACGCTCGCGCGCAGCAGCCTGGGTGACCTGGTGACCGGGGACCGGGTGAACCTCGAGCGCGCCATGCCAGCGTCAGGCCGGTTCGGTGGCCACGTCGTGCAAGGGCACGTCGACGGAACGGCCACGATCCTGCAGCGGGTCCCCGGTGACCGCTGGGAGGTGGTCGTGTTCAGCCTGCCCGCAGACCTCGCCCGCTACGTCGTCGAGAAGGGCTCCATCACCGTCGACGGGGTCAGCCTCACAGTCGCCAGTGTCGGGCCGGACTCGTTCAGCGTCTCGCTCATCCCCACGACCCTGGCGTTGACCACCCTGGGCCACAAGGGGATAGGCGACCGCGTCAACCTCGAGGTCGACGTCATCGCCAAGTACGTCGAGCGTCTGCTCGGGACGCCTACCTCCACGACGACCCCGCCCGCCACGACCCCACCCACCACAACTCCACCAAGCACCGCCCTGTCAGACGCCGCAACCGCACCAAGGGAGACCCACTCATGAACTGGCTCGAGAAGCTGTTCGAGGCCCAGCTGACCATCGGCAGCCAACAGATCCTGTGGCGCGAGGTGGTCGGCAACGTCTTCGGTTTCGCCTCGGCGATCGGCGGCATGCGCCGTCGGATGTGGGCCTGGCCGGTCGGGATCGTCGGCAACGCCCTGCTGTTCACGGTCTTCTTCGGCGTGGCCTTCAGCAACCCCCAGCACACCACCCTGTTCGGCCAGGCAGGCCGTCAGATCTTCTTCATCATCACGAGCGTCTATGGCTGGTACCGCTGGAACCAGGTGCGCCGGGCCAACCACGCGGAGGGCACCCACCGTCCGGTGATCACGCCACGCTGGGCGAGCGCCCGGGAGCGTCTGGGGTACGTCGCCTTCTGGGTAATGGGGGTCGTCCTGCTTCAGTGGGTGTTCTCCGCGATCGGCGCCGGCTTCCCGGCACCCCGCTGGTACTACTGGTGTGACGCGTGGATCTTCGTCGGCTCGATCGTGGCCACCTACTCGATGGCCCGCGGATGGAACGACTTCTGGCTGTCCTGGATCGCGGTGGACCTCGTTGGCGTCCCCCTGCTCGTACATTCCAAGTTCTACCCGTCCGCGACGCTGTATGCCGTGTACGGCGCCCTGGTGATCTACGGGTTCTTCGTGTGGCTCAAGGCCTCCCGCGAGGAACCGGTGGCCGAGAGGCAGCTCGAGGAGGCGACCGCATGATGTCCCTGTCGACGATCGACCAGGCCTTGGAGGCGCTGCGAGCCGGACGCCCGGTGCTCGTCACCGACAGTGAGGACCGCGAGAACGAGGGCGACGTCATCCTGGCCGCCCAGACCCTCACCGACGACTGGATGGCGTGGACCATCCGGCACACCAGCGGCTACATCTGCGTGCCCGTCACCGACACCACGGCTGACCGCCTGGGCCTGCCCCTGATGGTGACGGAGAACCGCGACCCGTTGCGGACGGCATACACCGTCAGCGTGGACGCGGCCGCCGGAGTCACCACGGGGATCAGCGCCGCGGACCGCGCGCACACCATCCGGTTGCTGGCGGACCCGGCGGCCACGCCGGACTCCTTCATCCGGCCCGGACACGTGATTCCGTTGCGTGCCAAGGCCGGCGGCGTGCTGGAGCGGGCCGGACACACCGAGGCCGCGGTCGACCTGTGCCGCTTGGCCGGCCTGGCCCCGGTGGCGGCCATCGGTGAGCTGGTCAACGACGACGGCACGATGATGCGCCTGCCGGAGGTCGTGTCGATGGGGACCGAGCACGACGTTCCGGTAGTGACCATCGCCCAGCTCATCGCCTGGCGACAGCGTCACGACCGCGTCGAGCGGCTGGCCGAGACGACGCTGCCCACCAGGCACGGCACGTTCGCCACCTATGCGTACCGCGACCGGCTCACCGGCGACGAGCACCTGGCCCTGGTCAGCCCGGCCGGCTTCGGGACGGCGGTGCCCCTGGTCCGGCTGCACTCGGAGTGCCTGACCGGTGACGCGTTCGGCTCACTGCGCTGCGACTGCGGCCCCCAGCTGGAGCGGTCGCTGGAGCGCGTCGCCGCCGAGGGTGGGGTGGTGGTCTACCTACGCGGCCACGAGGGGCGCGGGGTCGGCCTGGTGTCCAAGCTCCAGGCCTACGCCTTGCAGGACCACGGGCTCGACACGGTCGACGCGCAGCTCGAGCTCGACCTGCCCGTCGACGCTCGCGAGTATGCCGCCGGAGCGGCCATCCTCACCGATCTCGGGGTGACCACGGTGCGGCTGATGACCAACAACCCGGCCAAGATCCAGGCGATGCGGGACTACGGCGTCGAGGTGGCCGCCGTGGAGCGCCTCTCGATGGCGGCCACGCCCACCAACCGGGGGTACCTGCGGACCAAGCGAGACCGGATGGGGCATGACCTCCTCCTTGACGCCCTTGACTCGGGGGAAACGGCGTGAGCGGACACGGTGCCCCGGTGCTGCACGCGGACGGCGCCGGGCTACGGGTGGCCGTGGTCGCCGCGTCCTGGCACACCGAGGTCATGGACGGTCTGGTCGCCGGTGCGCAGCGCGCCCTGGCCGAGGCGGGTCTGGGTGACTGCCCGGTGGTGCGGGTGCCGGGCACCGTCGAGCTGACCGTCGCCTGCGCGCGCCTGGCGCCGGCCTACGACGCACTGGTGGCCCTCGGGGTGGTGATCCGGGGTGGCACCCCGCACTTCGACTATGTCTGCTCGGGCGTGACGAACGGGCTGGCCCAGGTCAGTGCGACGACGGGATGCCCGATCGGCTTCGGCGTGCTCACGTGCGAGGACGACGCCCAGGCACTCGACCGAGCCGGACTGCCTGGGTCGAGCGAGGACAAGGGTCACGAGGCGGCGATGGCCGCCGTGGCGACCGCGGTCACCTTGGGCGCCCTCGCTCCCCGTACCCTTGGCCCGTGAAGACTTTCGACGCGCTGTATGCCGAGCTGGCCGAGAAGGCGGTGAGCCGCCCCGCGGGGTCGGGCACCGTGCGCGCGCTGAACGCGGGCGTCCATGGCATCGGCAAGAAGGTCGTCGAGGAGGCTGCCGAGGTCTGGATGGCAGCTGAGCACGAGGGCAAGGACCGGGCCGCCGAAGAGATCAGCCAGCTGCTGTACCACCTGCAGGTCCTCATGCTCGCCTGCGACATCTCGCTCGACGACGTGTACGCACACCTCTAGGCCGGAGACCGCACCGATGCTTCGCATTGCCGTTCCCAACAAGGGATCCCTGTCCGAGCCGGCCGTGGAGATGCTGCGCGAGTCCGGGTACCGGGTGCGCCGTGACGCCAAGGAGCTCGTGGTCAGCGACGCCGACAACGACGTCGAGTTCTTCTACCTCCGTCCGCGTGACATTGCCGTGTATGTCGGCTCCGGCACGGTCGACTGCGGCATCACCGGCCGCGACCTGCTGCTCGACTCGGGCAGCGCGGCCATCGAGGTGATGACCCTCGGTTTCGGTGCGTCCACCTTCCGATATGCCGCCAAGCCCGGCACCTGCGCCCGCGTCGAGGAGATCGCCGGCCATCGGGTGGCCACCAGCTACCCGGGGCTGGTCGAGAAGCACCTGGCCGAGCAGGGAGTGGGGGCGCAGGTCGTCCGGCTCGACGGCGCCGTCGAGACCGCGATCACCCTCGGGGTGGCCGACGTCATCGCCGACGTCGTCGAGACCGGCACGACCCTGCGCAACCAGGGTCTCGAGGTCTTCGGCGACCCCATCCTGCGCAGCGAAGCCGTGTTGATCCGGCGCGAGGGCTCGCACGAGACGGCGGCGGTGGACGTGCTGCGCCGACGGCTCACCGGGGTCATCACCGCCCGGCACTACGTGATGCTCGACTACGACGTGCCGGTGGCCCTGGTCGAGCAGGCCTGCGCGGTGACGCCGGGACTCGAGTCGCCCACGGTGTCCGAGCTGCAGAACAAGCAGTGGGCGGCCGTCCGCGCCATGGTTCCCCGCGCCCGGACCAACGCGATCATGGATGAGCTGTACGACCTGGGTGCCCGGGCGATCCTGGTGACCGACATCGCCGCGTGCCGGCTCTGAGCGAGATGTCCCCGCGCTCCCCGCATCGGCCCGCGGACCAGACTCCGGACGAGCACACGGCGTTCGCTCCGTTCCACCCACGGCGGGGGCGCTCGGTGGCGCTGGTTGCGGCGGTTCTGTCTCTGGTCGTGTTCGGTGTCATCGCGCTGTTCCTGCCCGGCCCCGCGCAGGCGGGCAACTGGCAGGTGGGGGACCGGATCTTCTTCGCCGGGCTCGGCGTCGGGATGGCTCTCCTGCTGTGGCGCTATGCCTCGATCCGGGCCGTGCCGACTCGCGAGACCCTGACCGTCCGGAACCTCTTCACCACGCGGGTGGTCAGCTGGCAGAGCGTGGTCGACCTCCACTTCGGCGGTGGCGATCCCTGGCTGAGCATCGACCTCGACGACACGGACGTGCTGGCCGTGATGGCGATCCAGAAGGCCGACGGCGACTTCGCCCGTGCCGAGGCGCGACGGCTGGTCGCTCTGGTCCAGGCGCTGGGGCCGTCGGCCGCCAGCCCGGACGTCACGGCCGACTGACGGTCTAGGCGACCTTCGGTAGGCCGGGTCGAAGCAGGACAGCCAGCCCGAGCTGGACCACGGTCAGCAGCGTCAGGGTCATCCAGACGGCGGTGAAGCCGCCGGTGGCGTCGCGCAGCGCGCCCAACGTGGCGGGACCGAACGACGCCAGCGTGTAGCTGACGAAGAACGCCAGACCCGCGAGTCGAGCGCTGGCGGCCGGACTGTCGGCGTAGTCGACCATGAGCACCAGACCCAGGGCGAACGACGCGCCCTGCCCGAACCCGAGGACCACCGCCCACTCCCAGGGGGCCACGGTCGGTCCGAGCCAGAGGCCGGCCTGCCCGAGCGCGCCGAGCAGCGACGCTCCCAGCAGCAGGAGCCGGTGGTCGGTGATGCGGTCGGTCAGGGCGGGCGCGAGCAGCCCGGAGACCAGCTGGGCCGCGGTGAAAGCGGACAGCAGGTAGCCGGCGTGGGTCGGGTCCCAGCCGCGAGCCGTGTACGAGGGCGCGAGCCACGCCAGCGTGGAGTAGAAGCCGACCGACTGCACCGTCAGGTATGCCGCGACGAGCCACGCCGTGACCTGTCCCCAGGGCAGCCGGGCCGAGCTCACGGCTGCCGGATTGGCCGCGCGGTGTCGCGCATGGCCGGCCACGACCGGCAGCCACGCCAGTGCCCCCACCACGGCAAGGATCGACCACGAGCCCAAGGCGGCCTCCCATGATCCCAGCCAGCCCTGGAGCGGGACCACGAGCGCGGACGAGGCTGCGGCGCCGCTCATCATCGCCAGCATGTAAAGGCCGGTGACCAGCCCGGCTCGTTGTGGTGGGAACAGTTCCTTGACCAGTCCCGGCAACAAGGTCCCGGCCAGGGCGATGCCGACGCCGGCAACGAACGTCCCGGCATACAAGGCCCAGGCCTGGCCACCCGCGAACCGCAGCGCCACCCCCACCGCGACACAGACGATCGCCAGCTCGACCGACGCGGCCGCGCCGAGTCGGGCGGCGATGCGCTGGGCGAGCGGGGCGAACAGTCCCATGCACAGGACGGGCAAGGTGGTCAGGGCGCCCAGGGCCGTGTGCGACAGCCCTAGGTCGGCGGCGATGGACTGGGTCAGCGGGGGCACGCTGGCGATAGCGGTGCGCAGGTTGGCGGCGACGGCCACGAGCGCGACGCTGAGGAGCCAGACGGGCGGCAGGGCGGGGCGAAGTTTCGACATCGAAGTTGAGTCTGTCAGGTGGGTTCGGTCGTCGCGGCAAGGGAGTCGAGCACCTGGGACCGTGCCTCGTCCTCGGCGAGGCCGGTCAGCATCAACAGGTCCACCACCATGGAACGGACCTGCGCCCGGATCACCTCGCCCGACAGGCCGGCGGCGGGGTCGAGGGTCGCGCTGAGCTCGGCAACGCGACGCAACCCGGTGCGCGCGTTCTGCGGCAGTCGCCGCTCCTGCAGCTCGCGGGCGATGTCCTCCACCGTGGTGGCCAGAGCGGCCAGCAGCTCGATGTATGCCGCAGGGACGGGTTCCCCGCGCCAGGTCGCCACGGCAGCGCGGCGGACGAGCACGCGAAGGTTGCGGATCGCGCGGTCGAGGGGCTCGACCAGGTCAGCGATCGCCTGCACGTGCGGCAGGTGGCGGCGCCGCAGCGGCGACAACCGCACGACGGCGATCCCCTCGGCCGAGAGCGCCCGCAGCTCGTCGAGGAGATGTTCGGAGCTGCGTGCGCGCAGCAAGGTGGCCGAGGCCAGGTCGGCGTCGTGGTCGCGCAGCGCCGATACGGTGTCGGAGAGGATGGCGCCGAGCTCACCCACCACGGCGGCGGCTTGTCGTCGCGGGCGGCGCAGCGGAGCGGCCGGCGCCACGAGGGTGAAGACGAGGGCCACCAGGCCGCCGATGACGGCATCCAGCCACCGGGTGAAGGCCTGTCCGGTCGCCGCCACCAGGGTCGTCACGATGACCGACTGCACCCCGGCCTGGGTGGTGAGCAGCAGCCCCGCTCCGAGCAGCGAGGCCAGGCTCATGGCGATCACCACGACGATCACGATCTGCCAGACGCCCGAGCCGAAGAAGTGCACGAAGACGTCCCCGACGAAGACGCCGACGGCGACGCCGATCATGACCTCGGTGACTCGACGCAGTCGCTGGCCGAACGACATCCCGAGCGAGATCATCGCGGTGACCGGGGCGAAGAACGGCCGGTTGTGGTGCAGGACATCCGCCGCCACGAACCAGGCGGTCGCGGCCCCCAACCCGCACTGGACGATGAAGAACAGCCGGTTGACGAGCCGCCGAGTCCGGTCCCGCGCCTCGGCGCGCGACCAGGCGGTGGCGCGGGCGAAGTCGGTCCAGCGCACAGCGGAATCCATGGGTCGATTATCGCCGGGCCGCCCCGGGCCGTTACAGCCCGTCGGCGCTGGTGTCGACGAACAGGTGCGCACGCTCCCAGGTGCGGTCCGCCTCGTACAGGCGGCGCTCCTGGGCGGCCCAGGGTTCCCAGAAGTCGGCATACCCAGGATCCCGGCTGATTCCGCGCTGGCGCCGGACGGCCTCGTCGGCTTCGACCCAGACGAGCACCGAGGCCGCGTTCCCGACCGGAAGCGCGCCGGAGCCGCAACCCTCGAGGACCAGCACCTCGGACGGCGGGAGCTGGATCCACTCGGCATACTCGCCGTGGCTCCAGTCCCACCGCTGGTACCGGGCGGGTCGGCCGTCAGCCAGGGGCCCCACGATCCACTCCTGGGCGCGGTGCGTCCCGGCCCGCAGGCCGTCCCAGCCGGGGTAGAGGTCGTCCATGTGCACCGTCGGTGCGGCGAGGGCGGCGGACAGCTGGTCGGCCAGGGTGGTCTTGCCTGCGCCGCTGGGGCCGTCGATGACCACGAGATGCGTTGAGCCGCACCGTGGTTCGCTGGCGTCGACCAGAGCGACGATGGCTGCCACGAGGTCTGCATGGTCAGCCGGCATGGGCTCCACCCTAGGGGTGGTTACGATTCCCTCGTGTCTGTGGCCATCCGCGTCATCCCCTGCCTCGATGTCGATGCCGGCCGGGTCGTCAAGGGCGTCAACTTCGCGAACCTGCGCGATGCCGGCGACCCCGTCGAGCTGGCCAAAGCCTATGGCGAGCAGGGAGCCGACGAGCTCACCTTTCTCGACGTGACCGCCAGCAGCGGGAACCGTGAGACCACCTACGACGTCGTGCGACGGACCGCGGAGCAGGTGTTCATCCCGTTGACGGTGGGCGGCGGGGTGCGCAGCGCCGACGATGTGGACCGCCTGCTGCGTGCAGGGGCCGACAAGGTGGGCGTCAACACCGCGGCCATCGCCCGGCCCGAGCTGATCAGTGAGATCGCGGACCGCTTCGGCTCCCAGGTGCTGGTCCTGTCCGCGGACGTGCGACGGCGTCGTGACGACTCGGGAGCATTGACCAACGGGTTCGAGGTGACCACGCACGGTGGCCGCACTGGCACGGGTCTGGACGCCGTGCAGTGGTGCGCGCGAGCCGCCGAGCTGGGAGCCGGCGAGATCCTGCTCAACTCCATGGATGCCGACGGCACCAAGGACGGTTTCGACCTCGAGCTCATCGAGCTGGTCCGGCGCGAGGTGCACGTCCCGTTGGTGGCCAGTGGAGGCGCGGGTGCGGTCGACCACTTCGCTCCCGCCGTGCGGGCCGGAGCCGACGCCGTGCTCGCCGCGAGCGTCTTCCACTTCGGCGACCTCACGATCGCCGACGTCAAGCGGGCGCTGCGCGCCGACGGGATCACCGTGCGCTGAGCGGCGACTGCCGCCCAGGGCGGTCGCTCAGGTCAGCCCTACCGGCGCCGACCAGAGTCGGCTGACCGCCTCGTCGCTGCCCATCACCGCCAGCTGGGCCACTCGACGCCGGCCGTAGGCCGCGAGCAGCAGCTCACCGGGTTCGCCTTCCAGGATCACCGTGCCCAGGGCTGTCGCAGGGTGCGCGGCGATGGTGTCGCCAGCCGGGGTCCGCAGGACGACGCCGACCGGGCTGCGACGAAACATCAGCCGGGCACTGCGCGAGAGAGACGTCCAGAGCCCTCGGGTCGCACGGTCACTCAGCTCCCGACGCGGTCCAGGCACCTCGTCGCCGCGCAGGACGTCCTCGTGGTGGACGAAGAACTCCACGAAGTTCACCAGGTCGTCGACCGTGGGTACCCGGGCCGGCGACCAGACGGGCGGCCCCGCGCGGACGAGGTCGACGAGGTCGGCCCACGGCATCGCGGCATACCGGCGCATGCCCTGCTCGGTCCGGGCAGCCAACGCGGGCACCCAGATGCCGGGGGCGAGGTCCGGGCGGCGGTCGCGCAGCACCAGGTGCGCGGCGAGGTCCGCTGCCGTCCAGGGTGAGCACAACGTGGGCGCGGCTGGACCGACCACAGCCAGGGTGGCGCAGAGGGCGTCGCGCTCGAGTCGGGCAAGGTGGGTCATGGCAGTCATCATGCTCCCCGCGTGAGAGGGTTGGAGACCCGCCCATCTGCTTGCCATCCCGGAGGTCCGCCGTGTCCGTCGACGCCGCTCCCAGCCTGCTGCGCAGCCTGCGGATCGTCGGGGTGGGCATCCGTCGGGAACCTCGCTCCTTCTCCCTCGCCGTCGCCGGTAGCGCGCTGTATGGCGTGATGACCGTCTTGACCGCGTGGGCCATCGGCAAGGTCACCCGGGAGGACATCCAGCCGGCCGTCGCGGCCGGGCACGCGACCACCTCGCAGCTCGTGACGATCTTCGGCTGGGTGGCGGGAGTCGTGGTCGTCAACGTGTTCGGCGTCGTGATCCGCCGGATCGCCGCAGGGTTCACCATGTACAACGTGGCGGCGGGCTTCCGGCAGGAGGTCACCAGGCAGTACCTCCGGCTGCCGCTGTCCTGGCATCACCGGCATCCCTCGGGCCAGCTGCTCTCGAACGCCAATGCCGACGTCGAAGCCACCTGGAACGTGTTCGCTCCGCTGCCCATGGCGATCGGCGTGGTCGTCATGCTGGTCGGCGGCATCGTGGAGATGCTCCTGGTCGCACCGGTCATGGCGCTGATCGGACTCACGGTCTTCCCCGCGCTGTTCCTGGCCAACACGGTGTTCCAGCGGGCGATGTCACCCAAGGTGGCCAGGGCGCAGCAGCTGCGCGCCGAGGTCAGCGAGGTCGCGCACGAGAGCTTCGAAGCGGCTCTGGTGGTCAAGGCGATGGGGCGCGAGGAGCAGGAGACCCAACGCTTCGAGGAGGTCACCCGCCGGCTGCAGGCGGCCAACGTCGCTGTCGGCCGCACCCGCGGCACCTTCGACCCCGTCATCGAGGCGATCCCGACACTAGGGACCCTGACCGTCCTCGCAGTCGGTGCCCAACAGGTTGCCTCCGGCTCCCTGACTCCCGCGGCCGTGGTGCAGGTGGCCTACCTGATCTCCGTCCTGGCCTTCCCGGTGCGAGCCCTGGGCTGGGTCCTGGGGGAGCTGCCCCGCACCGTCGTCGGCTGGGACCGCGTGGACGCGGTGCTCCAGGCCCGCGGCGAGCTCGAGTTCGGCACCGGCTCGGTGCCGACGCGAGGCGCGTCCACGGCGCGGCTCGACTCTGTCGACTACTCCTACGAGGTCGTCGACGAGCACGGCGGGACGTCGAGGTTCACCGCCATTCACGCTGTCTCGATCGAGGTGCCGGCCGGGTCGACCACGGCGCTGGTCGGACCGACCGGCTCAGGCAAGTCCACCCTGACGAACCTGACCCTTCGTCTGGTCGACCCGGACACCGGCACCGTCACACTCGACGGCATCGACCTGCGCGAGGTCGCTCGGGGCGGCGTGCCCGCGGCGGCCACCCTGGTGCCCCAGCAGACCTTCCTCTTCGACGACACCGTGCGCGGCAACATCAC
Source organism: Pedococcus sp. (assembly GCA_035999925.1). Taxonomy (GTDB): domain Bacteria; phylum Actinomycetota; class Actinomycetes; order Actinomycetales; family Dermatophilaceae; genus Pedococcus. The sequence continues at coordinate 7,615 of DASYGI010000037.1, read as the reverse complement.
CCTGGGCGGGGCGTTCAGTGACGACGACGTCTGGTGGGCCCTGGGAGTCGCCCAGGCGGCCGGGTTCGTCCGTGATCTCCCGAAGGGGCTGGACACCCGGGTGGGGGAGCGCGGTGCCTCGCTGTCGGGCGGGCAGCGTCAGCGGGTCGCGTTGGCCAGAGCCATCATCCGGCGCCCGCAGCTACTGGTGCTCGACGATGCGACCAGCGCCGTCGACCCCGCCATCGAGCTGGAGATCCTGCGTGCCCTGCGGCACTCCAGCAGTGGCACCACCGTGCTCGTCGTCGCCTACCGGATGTCCACGATCACCCTGGCTGACGACATCGTCTATGTGGAGTCCGGACGGGTGCTCGACCACGGCTCGCACAGCGCGCTGCTCGCCCGCTGCGGTGGCTACGAGCGGCTGGTCACCGCCTACTCGCGAGAGGCCGCCGAACGGGCCGCCGTCGCGGCCGACGAAGAGGGGGCCCACGCATGAGCACCTCGATCGACGTGACGTCCCGGCTGGGGACGTGGGACACGCTGCGTCGCGGGCTGGACCTCTCACCCGAGCTGCGGCGTGGCCTGGGCGTCACGCTGGTCCTCGCTGCGGTCACCACCGTGGGGCGCGTGGTCGTCCCGCTGGTCGTGCAGCAGACCACCGACCACGGTCTGCTCGGCAAGCAAGGGCCAGACCCGGCTCTGGTCTGGCGCGACGTCGCGCTCGCCGTCGTGGCCGTTGTCATCACCGCGATCTGCGCGTATGCCGTCAACGTGCGGCTGTTCACCGCGTCCGAAGCGGGGCTGGCGACGTTGCGGCTCCGCGGGTTCCGGCACATCCACGACCTGTCGATGCTCACCCAGAACACCGAGCGCCGCGGGTCGATGGTCAGCCGGGTCACCTCCGACGTCGACACCATCAGCCAGTTCGTCCAGTACGGCGGGATCATCCTGATCCTCAGCCTGGGGCAGATCGCCGTGGCGACCGCGCTGATGTTCTTCTACAGCCCGCTGCTCACCGCAGTGGCCTGGCTCTGTTTCGTGCCGCTGCTCTTCGTCATCCGTCGGTTCCAGGCCATCGTGGGTCGGGCATACACCCGGGTCCGCGAGCGCGTCGGCGACCTGCTCGCGGCCGTGTCCGAGGCCGTCGTCGGCGCGGCCACCATCCGGGCCTACGGCGTGGAGGAGCGCACCGGTGAGCGGATCGACGATGCCATCGAGGCGCATCGCCGTGCCGCCATCGGCGCGCAGGTGCGCTCGGTGGTGGCCTTCTCCTCCGGCCAGCTGGTGGCCGGGTTGACCCTGGCGGTGGTGCTGGTGGTCGGCACGGTCCAGGCTGTGGGCGGCCACCTCACCCTCGGCGAGCTGCTCGCGTTCACCTTCCTGGTCAACCTCTTCACCCAGCCCGTGCAGCAGGCCACAGAGATCCTCAACGAGCTGCAGAACGCCGTCGCGGGGTGGCGGCGGGTGATCGGGGTCATCGACACCCCCGCGGATGTCGCGGACCCGGGTGATGCGGGCGAGGTTCTCCCGCGCGGCCCGATCACCGTCGACTTCGACGCCGTCAGCTTCGCCTACCCCGGTGCCGGGACGGTGCTGCACGACGTGACCCTGTCGATCGCCCCGCGGTCACGCATCGCGATCGTGGGTGAGACGGGTTCGGGCAAGTCCACCCTGGCCAAGCTGTTGACCAGGCTCATGGACCCCACCGAGGGCACGGTGCGCATCGACGGCGTCGACCTGCGCCGGGTGCGGTTCTCCTCGTTGCGTGAGCGGGTGGTGATGGTCCCCCAGGAGGGGTTCCTGTTCGACGCCACGCTGGTCGAGAACGTCCGGTTCGGCCGACCCGACGCCACCGACGCCGATGTCCAGCTCGCGCTGACCGAGCTGGGTCTCGATGCGTGGGTGGCCGGCCTTCCCGGCGGGCTCGCCACCGAGGTCGGCCAGCGGGGCGAGTCGCTGTCGGCCGGGGAGCGGCAGCTGGTCGCATTGGCCCGGGCCTACCTCGCCGACCCCGACCTCTTGGTGCTGGACGAGGCGACCTCGGCGGTCGACCCGTCCACCGAGGTGCGGCTGCAACGGGCTCTCGAGGGCCTGACCCGGGGTCGGACGTCCGTCGCCATCGCCCATCGCCTGTCCACGGCCGAAGCCGCTGACGAGGTGGTCGTGGTCGACCGGGGGCGCATCGTGGAGCGAGGCCCGCATCGCGTGCTGGTCGAGCAAGGCGGGGTGTATGCCGCCCTGCACGCCTCGTGGGCGGCCCAACAGCGCGGCTGAGGTCGAGCCGAGGCGCCCACTGCACGTCCGAGCTCCGCCAGGTTGGCACAATGGCGGTGTGACCTCCCCGACTGTGCTGGATCCGACGATCGCGGCCCGACTCAAGCGGGACCCCTCCGGCCTCGTGGCGGCGATCGTGCAGCAGCACGACACCGGTGAGGTGCTGATGCTCGGCTGGATGGACGACGAGGCGCTGCGCCGCACGCTCGGCGAGGGGCGCGTGACCTTCTGGTCGCGCAGCCGGGCCGAGTACTGGCGCAAGGGGGACACCAGCGGCAACCTCCAGCTGGTCCGGTCCGTGGCCCTCGACTGTGACGGCGACGCGCTGCTCGTGCGGGTGGACCAGGTCGGCGCCGCCTGTCACACCGGCGACCGCACGTGCTTCGACGCCGGCGACCTCGGCGCCCAGGTCGGCGAGCTGTGAGCGGCGACCTCGAGCCTGACCTGAGCTTCGGGACGACCTGGCCCAGTCTGGACACGTTCCAGATCCTCGCCAAGGACCGCCGGGTCATCCCGGTGGTGCGCCGCTTCATGGCCGATGCCGAGACGCCGGTCGGGGTGTACCGCAAGCTCGCCAAGGACCTCCCCGGGACGTTCCTGCTGGAGTCGGCCGAGCACGGCGGCGTCTGGTCCCGGTACTCGATCGTGGGGGCTGCCAGCCGCGCCACGCTCACCGAGAAGGACGGTCACGCGCACTGGGTGGGCCAGCCTCCGGCCGGGGTGCCGACGGACGGCGACCCGCTCGAAGCGTTGCGCGCCACGGTGTCCGCGCTCGCCACCGAGCCGGTGCCGGGCCTGCCCCCGCTGACCGGCGGGATGGTCGGCGCGATCGGCTACGACGCGGTGCGCCGCTGGGAACGGGTGCCGGCCACGGTGCCGGACGAGCTGAAGCTCCCCGAGATCTCGATGATGCTGGCCACCGACCTGGCCGTGCTCGACCACGCCGACGGGTCGCTGCTGCTCGTGGCGAACGCCGTGAACTACGACGCGACGGACGAGCGCGTCGAGCAGGCCTGGGCTGACGCGGTCTCGCGACTGGACGCCATGACGCGCGACCTCGCCGCGCCGGCCCTAAGCACGGTGGCCACCGTCGACCGGGAGGCCTTCGAGCAGGCCCGGGGCGCAGTACGCAGCAACTTCACCCAGCCCCAGTTCGAGAGGATCGTCGAACAGGCCAAGGAGGACATCCGCGCCGGAGAGGTCTTCCAGGTCGTGCTGTCCCAGCGCTTCTCGACTGACTGCCCGGCGGACTCGCTCGACGTGTACCGGGCACTGAGGTCGGCGAACCCCAGCCCCTACATGTACCTGCTCCGCCTGCCCGCCGGGGACGGCACGACCTACGACGTGGTCGGCAGCTCTCCTGAGGCACTGGTCAAGGTCACCGGGACCCGGGCGATCACCCACCCGATCGCGGGTTCCCGGCCGCGCGGCGCATCGCCCGAGGAGGACCAGCGGCTCGCCGAGGACCTGCTGGCCGACCCGAAGGAGCGCTCCGAGCACGTCATGCTGGTGGACCTGGGGCGCAACGACCTTCAACGGGTATGCCGCGCGGGCACCGTGGACGTCGTCGAGTTCATGACCGTGCGCCGGTACTCCCACATCACCCACCTGGAGTCGACGGTGGTGGGCGAGCTCGCCCCGGGCCGGACGGCATACGACGTGCTGCGGGCGACGTTTCCCGCGGGCACCCTGTCCGGGGCGCCAAAGCCGCGCGCCTTGAGCCTCATCGAGAAGTACGAGCCGAGCCGTCGCGGCGTCTACGGCGGGGTGGTCGGCTATCTCGACTTCCACGGCGACCTGGACATGGCCATTGCCATCCGGACCGCCGTGGTCAAGGACGGGGTCGCTCATGTCCAGGCCGGCGGCGGAATCGTCGCCGACTCGGTGCCCGCCGCGGAGTACGAGGAGTCGGTCAACAAGGCGGCGGCCGCCCTGCGGGCCGTCGCCACCGCGGTAGCCCTGAGATCGCCCCAGTCATCGAGGAACCCAGGATGAGACGCCTTCGACCCACCGCCAAGGTCACCGTGCTGCTGTTCGCCCTGGCCGGGGCGCTGATCGTGCTCGTCAGTGGATCGCGGACCTGGGTCTCGGGGCACATCAACGACGCCGTGCTCGGCAAGAGCCAGATCGTCGGTACTGGGACCCAGGTCGCGTCCGGCGTGACCGCGCTGGCTCTGGTGGCGGCCGCCTCGGCCCTAGCCGCGACCACGTCGGGGCGGGTGGTGCGTCGCGTCGCCCTGGTCGTGCTCGGCCTCACCGGGCTGGGGCTCGGTGTGCTCGTCGTGACAGTGCTGGTGGACCCGTCAGGGGTCATGGGGGCGGTGGCCGCGCGGGCACTCGGCCGCACCGGGACGGTGCATACCCAGGCGTCGGCCACCGGATGGCCCTGGCTCTGCGTGATCGCCGCCGTGCTGATGCTGGTTGCGGCGGCAGGCGGTTGGGTGGGCGCCAGCAGCTGGCGGGGGCTCGGCGCGCGCTACGAGGCGCAAGGCGCCACCACGGTCGGCGCTCGCGGGCAGCGCGTCGGCAGCGACTGGGACCGTCTGGACGCGGGCGACGACCCCACCGTCGCGCAGACCCCCACCACGACACCGGCCGCACCCGTCGACCCTGACCCGACCTGACACAATAGGCCCGCAGCGAACAGGCACCGCAGCGAACGAGCCAGCATGGCCCAGCGACCCACCGATCCACAGGAGCGTGTCCCCGATGTCAGAGCACGAGATCGACGAAGACCACGGCCACAGCATCGCCGCGTGGACAGGCGTCCTCGTCATCCTCGTCGGGAGTGCCCTGGCGTCACTGGCGGTGGTCATCAGCAACGTGCCGTTGTTCGTGGTCGGCATCGTGATCTGCATCCTGGGCGTCATCGCCGGCAAGCTGCTCAGCATGGCCGGCTACGGCACCAAGACCGTGAACGCTGCCGACACCCCGGACAGCAACCGCCCCGAGGTCGGGATCGGCTGACAGGCACCACCGCTCGGAGAGCGGGCGAGTCGTCCAGGTCCTGACCCGCGCCCGGGCCACGCGGCCCCGCTGGTTAGCCTGTCTGCATGCCCACCGTGCTCGATGACATCGTTGCCGGCGTCCGCGAGGATCTCGCGCTCGCCGAGGCCGCGATCTCCCGGACGCGGATCGAGGAGCTGGCTACGCAGGCTCCCCCCGCGCTGGATGCCGAGGCCGCCCTGCGCCGTCCGGGGCTGTCGCTGATCGCCGAGGTCAAGCGCGCGAGCCCGAGCAAGGGTGCCCTCGCCGACATCGCGGATCCCGCGGCCCTCGCGGCCGACTACGAGGCCGCCGGAGCGAGCGCGGTCAGCGTGCTCACCGAGCGCAGGCGCTTCAAGGGCTCACTCGACGACCTGGACGCCGTGCGGGCAGCCGTGCGAATCCCGGTGCTCCGCAAGGACTTCATGGTGGCGGACTACCAGCTGTTCGAGGCGCGCGCCCACGGCGCAGACCTGATCCTGCTGATCGTGGCGGCCTTGGCTCAGCCTGACCTCGTGCGGATGCAGGCGCTGGCCCGCGAGCTGGGGATGACCGCCCTGGTGGAGGTGCACGACGAGGACGAGACCGCGCGAGCCGTCGACGCCGGCGCCACCGTGGTGGGGGTCAACGCCCGCAACCTCAAGACCCTCGACGTCGACCCTGGCACGTTCGGCCGGCTGGCTCCGCTGATCCCAGACACCTGCGTCACCGTGGCCGAGTCCGGGGTCGGCGGTCCTGCGGACGCCGCGCGCTACGCGGCCCTGGGGGCGGGAGCCGTCCTGGTGGGCGAGGCGCTCGTGCGCGACGGCGAACCCCGCCGCGCGGCATACGACCTGATCGCGGCAGGAGCCCGGAACCATGAGTGAGCTGAGCCAGCCGAGCGACTTCACCCCCGAGCCGGTGCCGCGCGCTGGACGCTTCGGCGAGTTCGGCGGGCGCTACGTCCCCGAGGCCCTCATCCCGGCCCTCGAGGAGCTTGACGAGGCGCGGCGCAAGGCCATGGTCGACCCCGAGTTCCTGGGCGAGCTGGACCGGCTGCACCGCACCTACACCGGACGCCCGAGCATCATCACCGAGGTGCCTCGATTCGCCGCACACGCCGGCAACGCCCGGGTCATCCTCAAGCGCGAGGACCTCAACCACACCGGCTCCCACAAGATCAACAACGTCCTCGCCCAGGCCCTGCTCACCAAGCGGATGGGCAAGACCCGGGTCATCGCCGAGACCGGGGCCGGCCAGCACGGGGTGGCGACCGCCACCGCGGCTGCTCTGATGGGCCTTGAGTGCGTGATCTACATGGGTCAGGTCGACACCCAGCGGCAGGCCCTCAACGTCGCCCGGATGCGCATGCTCGGCGCCGAGGTCGTGGCGGTCCCGACCGGCAGCGCGACACTCAAGGACGCGATCAACGACGCGTTGCGCGACTGGGTCACCAACGTGGCCAACACCCACTACATCCTCGGCACGGTCACCGGCCCGCACCCGTTCCCGGAGATGGTCCGCGACTTCCACCGCATCATCGGGGTCGAGGCTCGCGGGCAGGTGCTCGACCTGGTCGGCCGGCTCCCGGATGCGGTCATCGCCTGCGTGGGTGGCGGGTCGAACGCCATGGGCATCTTCCACCGGTTCATCGACGACGCCGGAGTGCGCCTGGTGGGCGTCGAGGCCGGGGGAGAGGGCATCGAGTCCGGCCGACACGCGGCCCGGTTCGCGGCGAGCGAGCCCGGAGTGCTGCACGGCACGTTCAGCTACCTGATGCAGGACGACGACGGTCAGACCTTGGAGTCGCACTCGATCTCGGCGGGGCTGGACTATCCCAGCGTGGGGCCGGAGCACGCCTACCTGCGCGACAGCGGCCGAGCCGAGTACCGGTACGCCACCGACGCGCAGGCCATGAAGGCGTTCGAGCTGCTCTGCCGGACCGAGGGGATCATCCCCGCGCTCGAGTCGGCCCACGCCCTGGCGGGCGCGATCGAGGTGGGCCAGGAGCTCGGCCCCGACGCGCTGCTGCTGGTGAACCTCTCCGGGCGCGGTGACAAGGACATGCACACGGCCGCGGAGTACTTCGGCCTCATCGACGACGCAGGAGCCCCCCAGTGAGCATCGGAGTGTCCGCGGCGCTGCAGCGTGCCCGCGACGAGGACCGCGCGGCGTTGGTCGGGTACCTGCCGGTCGGTTTCCCCTCGGTCGAAGGGTCGATCGAGGCCATGGTGACCATGGCCGAGGCCGGGGTCGACATCGTCGAGGTGGGGGTGCCGTACAGCGACCCCCTCATGGACGGCCCCGTCATCGCGTATGCCGCCGACCAGGCCCTCAAGCGTGGCGTCCACGTCTCCGACGTGTTCCGCGCCACCCGTGCGGTCCGGGACGCGGG
>DASYGI010000036.1:0-4367 GCA_035999925.1 Pedococcus sp. | reverse complement strand
ATGGTGAGGGTGGGCATCGCGATGTGGCCGCTCGGGTTGCCGAGGGCGTCGGCCTTCGACCGGGCGGTCGGGTCCGGGGTCACCCTGGCGCCGCCGGCCAGCCTGGCGAGTATGCCGTCCAGCTTGCCCGGCGCAGCCGCGTTGATCAGCGCCCGGTCGGCGTCCGCGACCCGTGCGCCGTAGTCCGTCCCGACGTTGCCGGAGGGGTTGCCGCCCACGCGCTGCTCCAGCTCGTACCGGCCGAAGGTCGCGTAGCCGAGGGCGTTCAGCACGCTCTCGACGATGGCGGTGCCGGTCGAGGTTGTCGTGCTGCCGTCCTGGTCCTGGGTCTTGTCCGCCGCGCCGGTGATGGCCTTGAGCGTCAACAGCCCCGCGATAGCGTTAGGCGAGCCACTCTTGGCGGCCGCGACGAGGGCTTTGGCGGCGTGTTCCCAGTTGGCGACAGCCTCGTCGTTGGAGGTGAACCCGGTCAGCTTCAGGCTGGGGTCGAACAACGTCTTCACGCCGTAGGCGACGTCGAGGGCCAGGTCGAGGTTCAGGTTGGTTCCGGCGAGCGGGGCGCACAGTGGTGCCGAGCCGGCGACCCAGTCGGGGTGCTTCTCTGCGAGAACCTGGGTGGAGAGGCCGCCCAGCGAAACACCCCAGACGTACACCCGGTTCGGGGTCCCGAAGGTCTTCGAGAAGTACGCGTAGAGATCCTCGTTGGCCGCAACGCTGTCCTGGACGGCCCACCCGTTGGCCTTGTTGGCCGATCCCGCGAGCGCGTAGCCCTTGCTCAGCAGCTCCTGGGCCACCGAGTCGGACAGCGCCACCTCGGCGGTCCGCACCGGCGGCTCGGTCGACGACGGGTCCAGCGGGTTGAGAGGAACGGTCGCCGCGGCACGGTAGCCGTGCGACCAGAGCAACAGGGTGCCGTTCCACTTCTGTGGCAGCCGGATCTCGAACGGGGCGCCGTTGCGCTCACCCTTGCAAAGGGAGTCCGTGCAGGCTGTCGTGAGGGCGGCCGGCGCGGCGAGGCGCTCCTGGTCGACCCTCGTCGTGACACCGGTCTGCGACGAGCACGCCCCCACTGCCAGTACAGACCCCACCGCGACGACCAGCACGGAACGACGACGACCCAACCCCGGTGTAGGCATGTCCGGCACTATGGCACAGGCCGTGAGTCCTTCGAGCGGGTTCAGCCAGCTTGGCGGCCTCGGCCGGTCGCAGGCTCGTCAGTGCGCGGCGTCGTGCCAGGAGCGCCCGACGCCGACGCTGACGTCCAGGGGCACGTCCAGCTCGATCGCCGCACCCATGTGCTCGCGCACCAGCGCCTCGACGTCGGCCCGCTCGCCGGGCGCGATCTCCAGGACGAGCTCGTCGTGGACCTGGAGCAGCTGTCGAGACCTGGCGCCCGCGGCCCGCAGCGCCTCGTCCACCCGCAGCATGGCCACCTTGATGATGTCCGCCGCCGATCCCTGGATCGGCGCGTTGAGCGCCATCCGCTCAGCCATCTCGCGGCGCTGACGGTTGTCCGAGGTCAGGTCGGGCAGGTAGCGCCGACGCCCGAGCATGGTCTGGGTGTAGCCGGTGCCCCTCGCCTCGGCGACGACGGAGGCCAGGTAGTCCTTGACGCCGCCGAACCGCGCGAAGTACTCGTCCATCAGACCCTGGGCCTCGCCGGTGGAGACGGTCAGCTGCTTGGACAGCCCGAAGGCGGAGAGGCCGTAGGCCAGCCCGTAGGACATCGCCTTCACCTTGGACCGCATCGCCGACGTGACGTCCTCGGGTGCCACGGAGAAGACCCGGGAGCCGACGAACCGGTGCAGGTCCTCGCCGGAGCGGAACGCCTCGATCAAACCCTCGTCGCCGGACAGGTGCGCCATGATGCGCATCTCGATCTGGCTGTAGTCGGCTGACATCAGGGACTCGAACCCGTCCCCAACGATGAAGACCTCGCGGATCCGCCGCCCGGCGTCGGTGCGGATCGGGATGTTCTGGAGGTTGGGATCGGTGGACGACAGCCGACCCGTGGCCGCGATGGTCTGCTGGTACGTGGTGTGGATGCGCCCGTCGTCGGAGACCGACTTGAGCAGCCCTTCGACCGTGACCCGGAGCCGGGCGGCGTCGCGATGGCGCAGCAGCGCCTCCAGGAACGGGTGCTCAGTCTTGGCGAAAAGGTCGTTGAGTGCGTCCGCGTCCGTGGTGTAGCCGGTCTTGGTCCGACGGGTCTTGGGCAGCCCCAGCGTCTCGAACAGGACCACTTGGAGCTGCTTGGGAGAACCGAGGTTGATCTGGTCGCCACCCAGGGCGTCGAAGGCGTCCTCCTGGGCCTCGCGCACCGCGGCCGCGAAGTCGCTCTCAAGCTCGGTCATGACGTCGACGTCAGCGGCGATGCCGGTCCGCTCCATGTCAGCCAGCACGCGTTCCAGAGGCAGCTCGACCTCCTGCTGGAGCGCGGTGCCACCCGTGGCCTCCAGCTGCTCGCCAAGCGAGGCGGCCAGGTCCAGGACGGCGCGCGCGCGGACCATGGCGTCCTGGGCGGTGGCGTCGCCCTCGTCGGTGAAGTCGAGCAGACCCTGGCCAGTGGGCTCCTGCTCGACCCGGAGCTCACGACCGAGGTGACGAAGGACCAGGTCCGCCAGGTCGTACGAGCGCTGGTCCGGTCGGACGAGGTAGGCGGCCAGGGCGGTATCCATGGTCAGCCCCTCGAGGGTCCAGCCCCGCGCCGCGAGGGCGAGCATCGGGCCCTTGGCGTCATGAAGGACCTTGAGCCGCGTCGGGTCGCCCAGCCAGGCCGCGACCGCGGCGTCGCCGTCCGCGTCGAGGTCCGCGACGTCGAGGTATGCCGCGGCATCCCCGTCCGTGGCCAGCGCCAGCGCGCTCACGTCACCGGTCCCGCGCCCCCACCGACCGACCAGGTGCACGCCGAGGCGCGCGCCAGGGGCGGCGTGCTTCTCGAGCCACGGAGCCACGTCGCCGGACTCGAGCACTTCACCGTCGAGCTCGAAGCCGTGGTCGGCCTCCTCCTGGGGTGCCTCGAGGTACTCGAAGAGCCGGTCCCGCAACACCCGGAACTCGAGGCTGTCGAAGACCGTGTGCACCAGCTCGCGGTCCCAGTTCTGCCGGGCCAGCTCGGCGATGGTCACCGGGAGCTCGAGGTCGCGGACCAGCTGGTTGAGCCGCCGGTTACGCAGGACCCCCTCGAGGTGGTCGCGCAGCGACTCCCCCGCCTTGCCCTTGATCTCGTCGACGTGCGCCACCAGCCCGGTCAGGTCGCCGTACAGGCTGATCCACTTGGCGGCGGTCTTGGGACCGACCCCGGGCACTCCGGGCAGGTTGTCCGAGCTCTCGCCCACCAGGGCGGCCAGGTCGGAGTAGCGCTCCGGCGACACGCCGTACTTGGCCTCGACCGCGTCCGGGGTCATCCGGGCCAGCTCCGAGACACCCTTCACCGGGTACAGCAGGGTGCTGGACTCGGTGACCAGCTGCAGTGCGTCACGGTCACCCGAGCAGATCAGCACCTCCATGTCCTCGGCGAGGGCGTTGGTGGTCAGCGTCGCGATGACGTCGTCCGCCTCGAACCCGTCGACCTCGACGTGGCGGATCTTGAGCGCGTCCAGGACCTCGTGGAGCAGCGAGATCTGGCCCTGGAACTCGGTCGGGGTCGCCGACCGACCCGCCTTGTATTCCGCGTAGACCTCGCTGCGGAAGGTCTGCCGGGACACGTCGAAGGCCACCGCCACGTGGGTCGGCTGCTCGTCGCGCAGCACGTTGATGAGCATCGAGGTGAAGCCGTAGACGGCGTTCGTGTGCTGCCCGGTGCTCGTGGAGAAGTTCTCCGATGGCAATGCGAAGAACGCACGGTAGGCCAGCGAATGACCGTCGAGGAGTAGAAGTCGGCTCACGCGTGGCAGCCTATTGCCAGCCACCCACAGCGCCGCCAGCCACCCAGAGCGCCGCCGGCCCTCAAAGGAGACCACCGCATGCCGCAGCAATCGCCGTTCGCCGACGCCACCCGCGCCATGGAGGAGATGAACCCGAACTCCCTGATGCGTCGCATGCAGATCGAGATCATCGATGCCACGCCCGACCGGGTGGTCGGACGGATGCCTGTTGAAGGCAACACCCAGCCCTATGGCCTCCTGCACGGAGGAGCCTCGGTCGTGCTCGCCGAGACGCTCGGGTCGATCGGGTCAGCCCTGCACGCCGGACCGACGCGGATCGCGGTGGGCCTGGACATCAATGCGACCCACCACCGCGCAGCCCGGTCGGGCTTCGTCACCGGGACGGCGACCGCGCTCTCCCTCGGCAACACCCTGGCGTCCTACGACGTGGTGATCACCGACGAGCAGGACAAGCGGGTCTGCACCTGCCGGATCACCTGC
>DASYGI010000035.1:0-17341 GCA_035999925.1 Pedococcus sp. | reverse complement strand
AACCCGTGTGGCTGGGCTACTCCGACGCCGACGGGCGCGTGGAGCGCCTGCTCTTCTATCCCGAGCGGGTCGAGGGCGGGCGAGTCCATGGGACCACCGAGGGAGTGGCGCGCACGCTGTCGATCCACCGGGTGACCGGAGCTGCGCCGGGCTGACTGAGCAGCGCTGGCTCAGTCCCCGGACCCCGCCAGCGCCTTGACCACTCGAGACGGCGACGGCCGCCCCAGTTGCCCAGCCATCCACACGCTGGTCTCGACCAGCGCAGCGAGGTCGACTCCAGTCTGCACACCGGCCCCGTCCAGGGCCCAGACCAGATCCTCGGTGGCGAGGTTGCCGGTCGCGCTCTTGGCGTACGGGCACCCGCCCAAACCGCCGGCTGAGGCATCCACGACTGTCACCCCGTGGCGCAGGGCAGTCATGGTGTTGGCCAGGGCCTGGCCATAGGTGTCGTGGAAGTGCACTCCGATCGTGTCGACCCCCACTCCGCGGGCGTCCAGCGCCTCGAGGAGCCGGCTGACGTGACCGGTCGTACCCACCCCGATGGTGTCGCCCAACGAGAGCTGGTCGGCGCCAAGATCCATGAGCCGGACCGCGACGTCGACTACCTGCTCGATCGGCACAGGCCCCTCCCAGGGGTCTCCGAAACACATCGAGACATAGGCGCGCACCCACAGACCGGCAGACTGCGCTCGGGCCACGACGGGGGCGAACATGGCCACCGACTCGGCCGCCGTCCGGTTGAGGTTCTTGCGGGCGAACGTCTCGGTGGCGCTGCCGAAAATGGCGATGGCGCCGACTCCGGCCGCGAGCGCGTCGTCGAGCCCCCGCTCGTTCGGGACCAGCACGGGGCGGCGCGCACCGCGCCCCAGGTCACCCAGCCCGGCCAGCACCGTCGGGGCGTCCGCGAGCTGCGGCACCCAGGCCGCGGGCACGAACGAGGTGGTCTCGATCGTGTCCAGGCCGGCCGCCGCCAGCCGACGGATGAACTCGATCTTCACCTCCGACGGGACGACAGCCTTCTCGTTCTGGAGGCCGTCTCGCGGGCCGACCTCGTAGATCGTCACACTCGAGGGCAGGGCGGGATCGGCCTCCCGCTGCGGCAGTCCGATGGTCACGCCTTGATACTGCCATTGGGCGGTCAGCGGTCCCAGCCGCGGTCCGCGGGTAGATTTGCGGGACGAGACGTCCGAGGGAAGGACCATGCGATGAGCGAGACCCCAGGCAACGAGGAGAACCCAGAGTTTCGCGACCCCACGGCGCCGTCCGAACCAGGGGCGAGTCAGGAGCCATCTCTCGCCGAGTCTGCGGGGGCCGGGGAAACCCGTCCAATCGACACCTCGCACACTCAGGAAGTCCCGCCGCCGCCTCAGCCTCCTGCGGGGCCGCTCGTCACCCCGGGACCACCCCCGAGCAACCCGTACGCCTCCCCGCAGCCAGGTGCGGTGCCGCCCGGCCCCGCTGCGCAAAATCCCTACGGGGCGCCTCCCACCCCGGCCTCTGAGCCGGTCGGTCCTCAGGCGGGCAGTCCTCAGGCGGGCGGACCGCCGAGTCCGTATGGCCCTGCGGGCTACGGACAGCCCGCCTACGGACAGCCTGGGTACGGGCAGCCCGGCCACGGACAGCCCGCCTACGGCCAACCTGGGTACGGCCAACCTGGGTACGGCCAACCTGGGTACGGGCAGCCGGCATACGGAGCGCCGGGATACGGGCAGCCGGGGTATGCGCCCCCACGCTCGCTGAGCGGCAACACGATCGCCCTGCTCGTCGTCTCGGGTCTGACGACGTTCGGCTGCCTCTTCGGCATCGTCGCCTTCATCCTTGCGATCATTGCGGCAACCCACAAAGACGACCCAGCGGCATCGGCCAGGTTCACGCGCTGGGGCTGGATCGCCCTCGTGGTGGGTTTCGTGCTGGCTGCCGCTGTGGTCGTCGTTCTCGCCATCCTCGGGGTGGCCAGCAGTTCCACCAACTACAACTCGGGAGCCTAAGCCTGTGCCAGACGGCCCACTGATCGTCCAGAGCGACAAGACCCTGCTGCTGGAGGTCGACCACCCTCGCGCCGAGGAGGCGCGCCGGGCCATCGCACCCTTTGCCGAGCTCGAGCGGGCGCCCGAGCACATCCACACGTACCGGGTGACGCCGCTGGGCCTGTGGAACGCACGCGCCGCCGGACATGATGCCGAGCAGGTGGTCAACGCACTGATCACGTACAGCCGGTATGCCGTGCCGCACGCCCTGCTCGTGGACGTGGCCGACACCATGGACCGGTACGGCCGGCTCACCCTCGAGAAGGACCCCGAACACGGCCTGGTCCTCAGGACTACCGACCGGCCGGTTCTCGAGGAAGTGCTGCGGCACAAGAAGATCAAGCCGCTCGTGGGGTCGCGCCTCGACGACGACCGCGTCCTGGTGCATCCCTCCGAGCGCGGCCACCTCAAGCAGGAGCTCCTCAAGGTCGGCTGGCCGGCAGAGGACGAGGCGGGCTACGTCGACGGTGAGGCGCACCCGATCGACCTCGACAATGCGACGTGGTCCCTGCGGCCCTACCAGCAGCAGGCGATCGACGGGTTCTGGCACGGCGGGTCCGGTGTCGTCGTGCTGCCGTGCGGTGCGGGCAAGACGCTCGTCGGAGCGGGCGCGATGGCCCAAGCCAAGGCGACCACGCTGATCCTGGTCACCAACACTGTCTCGGCGCGGCAATGGCGCGACGAGCTGCTCAAGCGCACCTCGCTGACCGAGGACGAGATCGGCGAGTACTCAGGTGCCCGCAAGGAGATCCGGCCGGTCACCATCGCGACCTACCAGGTGCTGACCACCCGCCGCAAAGGCGTGTACACCCACCTGGACCTGCTCGACGCTCGCGACTGGGGTCTCATCGTCTACGACGAGGTTCACCTGCTGCCGGCACCGATCTTCCGGATGACCGCGGACCTCCAGGCACGTCGTCGCCTCGGACTGACCGCCACCCTGGTTCGCGAGGACGGTCGCGAAGCGGACGTGTTCTCCCTCATCGGCCCTAAGCGCTTCGACGCGCCCTGGAAGGACATCGAGGCCCAGGGCTACATCGCGCCGGCCGACTGTGTCGAGGTGCGCGTCACCCTCCCGGACGCCGAACGCCTCGCCTATGCCGTGTCCGAGCCGGAGGACCGGTACCGCCTCTCGTCGTGCAGCCCGGTGAAGATTCCCGTGGTCGAGCGGATCGTGGCACGCCACCGCGGCGAGCCCACCCTGGTCATCGGGCAGTACCTTGACCAGCTGGACGAGCTGGCCCAGCGCCTAGACGCGGACGTCATCACCGGTGAGACGCCGGTCTCCCAGCGGCAGAAGCTGTTCCAGGCCTTCCGGGTCGGAGAGATCGACCTGCTCGTCGTCTCGAAGGTCGCGAACTTCTCGATCGACCTGCCGGAGGCGAGCGTGGCCATCCAGGTCTCGGGAACGTTCGGCTCGCGTCAGGAGGAAGCCCAACGGCTGGGTCGGGTCCTGCGCCCCAAGGGGGACGGACGCACTGCGCACTTCTACACCGTGGTGTCCCGCGACACCGTGGACGCCGAGTTCGCCGCGCACCGCCAGCGCTTCCTCGCTGAGCAGGGCTACGCGTACCGGATCGTCGACGCCGACGAGCTGCCCACACCGGCTGAATGAGAAACACCCAGACGGCATACAGGACACTCCCAGGATCCGGCACAACACTGAGAAGGTGACCACTGCCCTGCCCGAGGCGCGCCTGCTCGTCGTCGAAGACGAACCCAACATCCGCGAGCTGCTCGCCACGTCCCTACGGTTCGCCGGTTTCGAGGTGCACGTCGCCGGCGACGGAGCCACCGCCCTGAACCTCGCGAGCGCCAACGAGATCGACCTGGTCGTCCTCGATGTGATGCTGCCCGATATGGACGGGTTCACGGTCACCCGCAAGCTGCGCGACAGCGGCCGCCAGCTGCCTATCGTCTTCGTCACCGCGCGCGACTCGGTGGACGACAAGATCAAGGGGCTGACCGTGGGTGGCGACGACTACGTCACCAAGCCCTTCAGCCTGGAGGAGGTCGTGGCACGCATCCGCGCGGTCCTGCGACGGACCCGTGGCGAGCGGGACGACAGTGCCGCACTGCGTTTCGAGGACCTTGAGCTCGATGAGGACTCGCACGAGGTGCTGCGGGCCGGACGGCCGATCGACGTCTCCCCCACTGAGTTCAAGCTGCTCCGCTACCTGATGCTCAACCCCAACCGCGTGCTGTCGAAGGCACAGATCCTCGACCACGTCTGGGACTACGACTTCCGCGGCGAGAGCGGCATCGTGGAGTCCTACATCTCCTACCTGCGTCGCAAGATCGACGTGGACGGCGTCGCGCCGCTGATCCACACCAAGCGAGGCGTGGGCTACGTGCTGCGCCGGCCACCCGGAGCGTGACCGTGACGACCACCCGGCAGGGCCAACCGTCCCAGCCGGCGGAGCCGGCGCAGCCCGAGACTGCAACACACGTCGGTGACCACGACCCAGTGCCCGGGGGCGTCCGTGGAGCCACCTTCGACCGGTTCAGCCGACAGCTCGAGGCGCTCCCCCTGCGTCTGAGACTGATCTCGGTCATGGTCGTGCTGCTGTTGGCGGCACTCACGGTGACCGCCTCGGCGACGACCGTGCTCATGCGCCAGGACCTGACCAGCCGAGTCGACCAGGACCTGCAACGGGCGTGGCTCAGCGTGGCGCAGCAGGCGCTGGACACCCTCGTGCGACAGCAGCAAGGCGGCGCGACGCGGCTGCCGAGCGGGTACGCGGTCGTGTTCTACCCCGCCGACGGGTCCAACTCGGTCGAGCTCGACCCCACCGGTGAGGTGGTCCGCCCGGCGGTGCCCGCCACCCTGCCGCTGACCAGCCCGCATGTCCGCTCAGGGGTGCCGTTCACGATCGGCTCGCACGGTGCCAACACCAGCTGGCGCGCGATCGCCGGGCGGACCCGCGACTACTCGGCGACCTTCATCGTGGCGGTCTCGCTGTCGAGCGTCGATCGTACGGTGCGCCGGCTGCTGCTGGTCGAGCTGCTCATCGGGCTGTCCGTGCTCCTCGTGTGCGCCACCGCGGGCTGGTATGCCGTGCATCGCGCCTTCCGTCCGTTGCGCCAGATCGAGGACACCGCCGCGGCCATCGCCGACGGCGACCTGACGCGCCGCATACCCACCCGGACCGCCAAGGACGAGGTGACCTCGTTGTCCCGGTCCCTCAACGTGATGCTCGCCCAGATCGAGCAGTCGTTCTCGGCTCGTGAGGCTTCCGAGGAGCGGATGCGCCAGTTCGTGGCCGACGCCTCGCACGAGCTGCGCACGCCTCTCGCCGCGGTCCGCGGGTATGCCGAGCTGTACCGCCAGGGTGCCGTCCGGGAGACCGCGGATGTCGCCAGCGCCATGTCGAGGATCGAGGGCGAGGCCACCCGCATGGGCGGCCTTGTCGAGGACCTGCTCATGCTTGCCCGGCTCGACGACCAGCGCCCCTTGCAGTTCGGGCCAGTGGATCTCACGGTGCTGGCGGCCGAGGCAGCCCAGGATGCCCGGGCCATGGCGCCCGACCGGACCGTCACGGTGGTCGGCGTCGATGGTCATGTCGCGCCGACGGTCGTCGGCGGCGACGAGGGCAAGCTGCGCCAGGTCGTCGCGAACCTGATGTCGAACGCCCTCAACCACACCCCGGCCGGCACGCCCGTCGAGATCGCGGTGGGGCTCAAGGACTTTGGCGCCGCGGCCGTTCTCGAGGTCCGCGACCACGGTCCCGGCGTCGACCCCCAGAAAGCGCGAAAGGTGTTCGAGCGCTTCTATCGTGCGGACCCCTCGCGGGTGCGTGGCCATGGCGGCGGCAGCGGTCTCGGACTGGCCATCGTCGCGGCCATAGTGAACGCCCACCATGGGCGGATCGGAGTGGGTCAGACCCCAGGCGGCGGGGCCACCTTCGTCCTGCAGCTGCCCACAGCAAACTCTCAGGCCAACCCCAGAACTCCTTGACGTTCGACGGTTTGACTGAAGTCACCAAGCCAGACCGAGGAGTGCAGCCATGACCCAGACCCATGCGGAGACGAAGTCCCAGTCGGAGACCCCGTCGCAGCCGGGACCGCCGTCCCAGCCTGAGACCCCGTCTCACCCGGGAGAGTCCACCGCTCCTGTCTGGTTCGGTCAGACCCAGGAGCTCCCCACCCAGCACCCCGCCTTCGGCGGTGCGCCCTCGGGTGGGTACCCGGCATACCCGCCGGTCTTCCAGCCACCGGCTGGGCCGCCCCCTTCCGTTCCCACTAGGGACGGGGCAGAGCCTGCCCAGCCGGGCAATCGACGCCGATGGACGGAACTCACCGCCGTCGCGGCGCTTGCCGCCATTCTGGCCAGTGGCGGCACCTATGCCGCGACCCAGCTGGGCAACGACTCACAGACCTCCTCCGCTGTGAGCGCGTCCACGCTGGGTCGCGGCACTGACGCCGGGCCGGTGGTCCAGGCCAACGCCAACACCCCCAACTGGACCGCCACCGCGGCCGCCGTCGCACCCAGCGTCGTCTCCATCACCGTCGCGACCGGGCAGGGGACGGCCCAGGGTTCCGGCGTCGTCATCGACGGGCGCGGACACATCCTGACCAACAACCACGTCGTCAGCGGAATGGGTACGGGCGCAACGATCACGGTGACCCTGACGGACGGACGCAGCTACAAGGCCACGGTGGCGGGCACCGACCCCAGCACCGACCTTGCCGTCCTGACCCTGGCCTCCCCGCCCAGCGACCTCAAGCCGGTCGCGCTCGGTAACTCCAGCGACCTGAAGGTCGGCGACCCGGTCATGGCGATCGGGAACCCGCTCGGCCTCGCCGGCACCGTGACCACGGGCATCGTCAGCGCACTCAACCGCCCGGTCACCACCCAAGCCGACTCCACCACGCCCACTGACCCGTTCGGCCAGGGCAGCAGCGGGCAGGGCAGCGACTCGACGCAGGTCGTCACCAACGCCATCCAGACCTCCGCCGCCATCAACCCGGGCAACTCCGGCGGCGCGCTCGTCAACGCCAGCGGTCAGCTGGTCGGGATCAACTCCTCGATCGCCTCGCTCGGCTCGTCGGGCACCAGCCAGAGCGGGAGCATCGGGATCGGCTTCGCCATCCCGGTGAACGAGGTCAAGAGCATCGCCGCCCAGCTCATCGCCAAGGGCAGCGCCCAGCACGCCTTCCTGGGGGTGACCCTGCGTGACGGAACGGCCACGGACGGCTCCAGCCAGCGAGCCGGCGCGGAGGTGACCGACGTCAGCGCCGGCACCCCAGCGGCCAACGCGGGGCTGCGCAAGGGCGATGTCGTGATCGGCGTCAACAACGACCTGGTCGACTCCTCGCTGGCCCTGGTCGCCAACATCCGCGAGCGCGCCGTCGGGGACAAGGTGACCTTGACGGTGCTGCGCTCCGGCAAGCAGGTCACCCTGACAACCACCCTCGTCGCGAAGGCCACGACCAGTCAGTGACCTCGCCCACCCAGACGTCCGGCCGGCCGGGGCGAGGCTCGCCCCGGTTGGCCGGCGACCAGGGCGCGACGACGACGTGACCATCAGCGCACCAGCGCACGAAACTCGTTAGGCCCCGGGACGTGGTAGTGGCAAGGTAGACCCTTGTGTCTGTCGCGCCCGAGCTGAAGCGAGAGCAGGACTATCTCGAGGCAGCGCGCCAGGCCCTCGCCCGAATGCGCGAGCAGACCCTCTCACTCAAGGTCCAGGCGCACGACCCGATCTCAGCCGAACACCTGGCGCGGACGCTGCACCTGCGGGCCGCATCACTGCAGGACGACCCGTCGACCACGTTGTTCTTCGGACGGATCGACACCGACGGGTCGGAGCGGTGGTACATCGGCCGTCGGCACGTGGCTGACGCGGCCGGGGATCCGCTGGTCATCGACTGGCGGGCCCAGATGTCCACGGCGTTCTACCGAGCGTCGCGGGCCGAGCCCATGAGCGTGGTGCTGCGGCGCCGGTTCGGCCTGGACCGGGGCGCGTTGACCGCCTACGAGGACGAACATCTCCAGGACCGTGCCGAGCATGAGGTCCGCAGCCAGATCCTGGCCGAGGAGATCGAGCGCCCCCGAGTGGGTCCGATGCGGGACATCGTGGCGACGATCCAGCCCGAGCAGGACGAGATCGTCAGGGCCGGTGCCGACCAGACCATCTGTGTCCAAGGCGCGCCCGGCACCGGCAAGACCGCAGTCGGTCTGCATCGCGCGGCCTGGCTCCTCTATGCGTTCCGCGACCGCCTGGCCCGCTCTGGCGTTCTGGTGATCGGCCCCAACCGCGCCTTCCTCGAACACATCGCGGCCGTGCTGCCCGCCCTCGGTGAGGTGTCCGTGGGCCACACGACGGTCGAGGAGCTTGTGGCCGACGTTCCGGTCCGAGCGCAGGACTCCACCGCCACCGCCGTGCTCAAGGGCGATGCCCGGCTCGCCGAGGTGCTCCGGTATGCCGTGTGGTCGGCGGTCCGTCCGGCCACCGAGGCCCTGGTGTTCCCGCGCGGGGTACGCAAGTGGCGCGTGCCGGCATACGAGGTCAACGAGCTCATCGATGAGCTGAAGACCCGCGGAGTGCGCTACGACGCCGCCCGGCAGATGCTGCCGCAGCGGCTCGCCCACGCGGTGCTGCTGCAGATGGAACGGGCCGGCGACTCCCCCGACGACCGCGTGCAGGACCAGGTGGCGCGATCCGCGGTGGTCAAGAAGTACGCCCAGGGGCTGTGGCCCCCGCTGGACGCCAAGGCCGTGCTGTTCTCTCTGTTCTCCGATGCGGAGGCGCTGGCCCGGCACGCCGAAGGTCTCCTTTCGCCGCAAGAGCAGCATCTGCTGCTGTGGCAGACCCCGCCGCGCAGTCGGGGATCGGCGCGGTGGTCGGCCGCGGATGCGGTGCTGCTCGACGAGCTGGCCGACCACATCGCCCGGACGCCATCCCTGGGTCACGTGGTGCTCGACGAGGCCCAGGACCTCTCGCCTATGCAGCTGCGCGCCGTGGGGCGGCGTTGCTCGACCGGCGCCGCCACGGTGCTCGGCGACATCGCTCAGGGGACCACGCCGTGGGCGACCGACTCCTGGGAGTCCTCCCTGGAGCACCTGGGGAAGCCCGGCAGCCACGTCGAGATCCTGGACCGGGGCTTCCGAGTCCCAGCGAGCGTCATCGAGTTCGCCGCCCAGCTGCTGCCCCGGGTCGCCCCCGGGCTCGGCGCTCCTGTCTCAGTGCGAGACAACCCCGGTCGACTCGAGGTGCTGCAGGTCGATACCGCACGGGTGCTGGAGGTCACCGCGCGGACGGCGGCAGCCGAGGCAGCCCAGCCCGGCTCGGTCGGCGTGATCACGCCGGACGCCCTGGTGCAGGAGGTCTCGGCCGCGCTGCAGGCCGTTGGTGTCGACCACGGGGTCCTGGGTCGGGACCACGGCGACATCGACCACCAGGTCGACGTCGTGCCGGCGTCGGTCGCCAAGGGGTTGGAGTTCGACCGGGTCGTGGTCGTGGAGCCCGCCGCGATCGCGGCGGCCGAGCCGGACGAGCGCACCGGGCTTCGGCGGCTGTATGTCGTGCTCACGCGTGCGGTCTCGGCCCTGACCGTGGTGCACAGTGAGCCCCTGCCCCCCGACCTGGTCCCAGGCCCCTGAGCGGGCGCTGGACGGCAGGCGCATTGGGGCGGTGCCTGCCGTCCAGCTGACCAGTCATCCCCTTGACGGGTCAGGGATGGGACGTCTCACGGCCGAAGGTGTGACGTCTGCCAAACTCAGGGCGTGCATCCGCTTGGCACGACCTGGGCCCGTGACGTGGCCGAGCTCGCGCCCCAAGCGCCCCCTGAAGCTGTCGCAGCCGTCGGAAACGACCTGGTCCGGCGGCTCGAGGAGCCGCATCGCAGCTATCACACCGCGCAGCATGTGGCGGAGATGTTCGAGGCGCTCGCGGAGCTGGCGGATGCTGGCGAGGTCGACGCATCCGGCGCCACGATCGCCCGAATCGCGGCCTGGTTCCACGATGCCGTGTACGACCCCAGCGCCGGTCAGGGCCTCAACGAGCTGGCGAGCGCTGAGCTAGCGACCGCCAGCCTGCGTGGCCTGGGGGTGGGCCGGGCACAGGTGGAGCTGGTGCGCGGGCTGGTGCTGGCGACGAGCAGCCATGAGCTGACCAGCGAGCGGACGACCGCCGCCTTTCATGACGCCGACCTCTGGATCCTCTCGTCGCCACCTGACCGTTACGCCCAGTACGTCGCTCAGGTCCGACTGGAGTATGCCGCCGTCCCCGACGATGCCTTCCGGGCCGGACGCGCCGCAGTGCTTCGTCCGTTCCTGGAGCGGGCCTCCATCTTTGGCACCGCTTGGGCACGAGACCGCTGGGAGGACCGAGCGCGGGCCAACCTCCTCGGCGAGCTGGACTCCCTGCGCCTCCGGTAAGGCGTTATCGCGTCGCGATCACTGCGACAACGCGACGTTGTCCACACAGCATTTCGACTCACACAGGACCGTCAGTTGTCAACCCTACATTCGAGATTCGAATAGCTCGTTGCATCTCGTCGGGTCGGCTGTTTTGTTGGGGCGGGACACATCACACAGTCCGGGGGACCCATTGGATCTGCAGTTGCTGAGAGCCTTCCTGGCAGTCGCCGAGGAGGGCTCCGTCTCGGCGGCGGCTGAGCAGCTCGGCTACTCCCAACCAGGTCTGAGCCACCGCATCCAGACCCTCGAAAGAGAGCTGGGGGCCGTCCTTTTCCGGCGCCGGGGCAACGGCATGACGCTGACCCGCGAGGGACAGCTTCTCCTGCCCTACGCCCGCATGACCATGGCCATGATGCGCGACGTCAACCAAGCCATCGCGGAGTTCCGCGAGCTTCGCAACGCCACCCGGCCGCCACCCGAGCGTAAGGAGATCCGGGACTGAACGCGGGCTTCACCTCCTCACGTCCGAGCGAGCACTGCCTCGACCAGAGGCCACCAGAACTGCCGCCCACAGAGCTGCTCGAAGTGGAGTCCGGTCACCCACATCGGATCGACGGCATCTGGGACCGAGCTCGCGAGCACACGGCCCTCTCCTGCCCGTGCCCGGAATACCTGCAGGCAGGACCTGCCCCCTGGCGCTCCCGGACGGCTCGGCGGTGGATCGAAGACCTCGAACCCCACGGGCCTCAGGTCTGCGGGTGACACCTGCAGGCCGGTCTCCTCGAGGACCTCGCGCACCGCACAACCCGGCACGGACTCACCCTCCTCCCGCCAGCCTCCGGGCGCACCCCATTCGTCACGCCGCGGGCTGAACACCGCCGCATACCGGCCATGGCCGTCATCGAGAACCACCATGGCAGCGAACACCAGGCTCTCGGCTGCGGCCACCGTCGAGAGCCACAGCTCGACGGTGGCCCGCGAACCCGGCGCCGGAGTGGCGTCCCCGACACGAGCCAGGAGCGTGCTCACGTGGATCCATCCAGAGGGGCGAGCAGGGGCCACCAGTCCCGCTCCCCCACTAGGGCCCCCGCCCCCGCGACAGGGACCCACTGGCCGGTCAGGGCCGGTGAAGCCGTACGAGACAGATACACGGCAAAGCTGGCGACCGGACTGGGCCATAGGTACCCGGCGTCGGGATCGGGAACGGTGTACCGCACATAGCCCAGCAAGCTCGCCGCCTGGCCGGACTCACCATCGAGGGAGCCGCGCAGCCCTGCGACTGCGCCCAGTACGTCGTCCCGCTCCACGCTGGCGGAGGGCAGGTCCAGACCGCCGTCGGAGGCGGCGCCCAGCAGCACCTGCCCTCCAACCACCGTCGCCAAGCGAACCACGACCGTACCCACCGGGGGTGTCGCCTGGCGCGAGGCGATGACGTCGACCCGGCTGCCGGGCGGGAGCCACGTGGGCCCGGACAACGACTCGACGACGCGCTCGCGCGTTCGCTTCTGGATGCGCAGCCCGCTACGCCGAAGGATCCTGACCAGGTCATGGGCGCCAACCTGTTGCGCGCCTGCCGCAACGAGCCGGGCATACACGTCGTCGGGCACGTCGTAGTGATCCCCCTCGAAGGCGCGGCGAGACACGCCCTGGGCGTCGGCAAAGTCATGGAGCTCCGCGTACGAGAGGTCGCTGACCAGGTGCGACCACAGGCGCCCGTGCGCGGGCCACGCCGGCGGATCGATCCAGATGGTCACCTGCCCGACGGTACTGCGTGGGTGGGGCTGCTGTGGATAACCGAAGGGGTCCTCAGCTGCCTGCGCCTACGGTCGATGAAGACGCGGGCGTCACAGTGATCCCGCTGGCGTTAAGGAGCACACCATGTCTTCCCAGTTCCAGGTCGACCCGCAGCGCATCACCGCAGCGTCAGGCGACATCGCCCGCATCTCCGGCGAGATCGAGGGTCAGGTCACCGCCATGATGAGCCGTCTTCAGGGCCTCCAGGACGCCTGGACGGGCTCCGCCGCCGCCCGGTTCCAGACACTGGTCAGCGAGTGGCATGCCACGCAACGGCAGGTTCGAGCGTCGCTGGACTCGATCAGCACGGTGCTGGGCGCCGCCGGAGCGCACTACGCCGAGACGGAGTCCCAGACCCTGCGCATGTTCACCTGACCTCGGCATACCCGGTGGTGCTACTCGGTCGTGATCGCCCTCAACACATCCAGGCGAGCCGCTCGCCGGCCGGGCCACAGCGCGGCGAGGATGCCCACCACCCCTGCCACCACGACGAAGACGGACAGCTGGGTCACGGGGATGGAGAGGACGTCGATCCCGTCACCGGCCAGGCTGCGCTGCAAGGCCCAGCCAGCGCCGAGTCCAAGGACCACACCGAGTACGGCCCCGAGCAGGGCGATGGCGACCGACTCCAGCCGAATCATCGTCCGCAGCTGTCTGCGGCTCAGCCCGACGGCCCGCAGCAGTCCGATCTCGCGAGTCCGCTCGATCACCGAGAGTGCCAGCGTGTTGACGATGCCGAGCACGGCGATGATCACCGCCAACCCCAGGAGCGCGTAGATCAGGTTGAGCAGCTGGTCGATCGGCTGACGCTGCTCCGCGGCAAACGCGTTCTGGTCTTTGAGCGAGACCGTGGGCAGCCCGGCAATGACCTTCTCGATGCCGGCTTCCACGGTCTTGGCGTTCGCTCCTGGCTGTCGCAGGACGTACGTCAGGGTGTCCTGGGTCGGCAGACCTGCTGCGGTGGCGGCGTCCAGCGTCACCAGGACCGACGGCGCAATCGCCTGATGCTTGAAGACACCCCCCACCTTCAGCGGTTCGGCCGCTGAGCCACCCAGGGTCGCGGTCACGGTGTCCCCGGTGACCACGTGATCGGCGGCGGCTGTCTTGTCGTCCAGGAACACCGTCCGTGCGCTGGCGCCACGGAACGAGCCGGACACCATGTCCAGCGGAACGGCCTTGGCAAAGCTCTCAGGGTCGATGGCGGCGCCAAATGTCGTGTTCTTGTTGAGCCTCACCCGGACATACCTCAGCGGGCTGACGGTCTGGACCCCAGGCACTGCCGCGACCTCAGTGGTCACCCGATGGCTGAACGGCTGGCCGATCGCATTGGACACCACATAGTCGGCAGCGAAGGTCTGCGCGATCGACTTGTCCACGCTGGCCTTCGCCGATGCTCCGAAGACGGACATCATCGAGACCAGCGTCAGGCCGATCATGAGCGCCGAGGCGGTGGCCGCGGTGCGGCGTGGGTTGCGGACGGCATTCTGCTCGGCCATGACCCCGACCGCGCCAAACAACCCGCGATACACGAGCCCACAGAGGGCGATGACCGGTCGACCGATGATCGGACTGGTGAGCGCGACGCCCAGGACCAGCCCGAGCACCCCGCCACCGACGTAGTAGGCGGAGTTGTCCACCGAGGTGAACGACCCCACACCCAAGCAGCCAAGGCCGCCGAGCATGAGCACTCCGCCGATGAGCAAGCGCCACCGCAGTGCTGCCTCCGGGATCGCGACGTCGTCGCGCATGGCAGCGACCGGAGGCATCTTGCCGGCCCGGCGAGCGGGTAGGTAGGCGGCGACCATCGTCACGACCAGCCCCACGGCATACGACCAGAAGGCCGTCGGCCACTGGAAGACCAGCGGGGAGCCACTGAGATCGAGTCCGAACGTCGCGAACAGGGCCCTGATGCCCAGCGCGAGTAGGAAGCCCAGCCCCAGACCGAGGGTCGCGCCGACCAGCCCGACGACGAACGCCTCGAACAGCACCGACCGGGTCACCTGCCTGCGGGCGGCGCCGAGGGCCCGGAACAACGCCAGCTCACGACTGCGCTGAGCCACCAGGATCGAGAACGTGTTGATGATCAGGAAGGACCCGACGAACAACGCCACCCCAGCAAAGATCAGCAAGAACGTGCTGATGAACGACAACGCCTGGTTGACCGCGTTCTGCGACTCCTTCGCGGCAGCCGCCCCGGTGATCGCCTGGTACCCATGCGGCAGCCGCGCCCTGACGGCCTTGACGAGCTGGTCCTGGCTCACCCCGGGCTTGGCCGTCACCCACGCATCGGTGTAGGCATCCTTGCCGCCAAGGTAGAGCTGCTGGGCCGTGCGGGTGTCGAAGAAGGACAGGGTGGCCCCCACGAGCCCACCGGACTTGAAGTGCACGGTCCCGACCAAGGTCGCCCGCACGATGGGCTGAGCGCCGCTGGTGGCCAGGATGACCTGGTCACCGATCCGGTAGCCAGCCCGCTCCGCGCTGAGCACGTCCAGGGCCACCTCGCCCGATCGGGTCGGCCACCGACCCTGCTCGATCTTGGCGGGTGGGTCACCGGCGGCCGTGGGGGCGTCGTTGTGGGACAGCCCGAGGCCTGGCGCCCCCTGTCCACCGATCAGCTTGCCCTTGGTCGAGACCACGAAGGTGGTCGAGTCGCTGACGTTGCCATCGGCCCGCGCGGCGCCGGGGACGGACGCCAGCTGACGGATCAGGGGTCCGCTGAGCGTCACGGACGTAGGAGAGTTGTCGAAGCCGCTGCGCGCCGAGGCAGGCCGGACGACGACATCGCCCACGGTGTCGACGATTCCGGAGAACGCCCGGCCGAGGGTGTCGGTGAAGATGAGCGACCCGGACACGAAGGCGACGCCGAGGATGATGGCAAAGCCGCTCATGAGCAACCGGAGCTTGCGGCCCAGCAGGCTCTTCCAGCTGGCACGAAGCATGGCTCAGCCCCCTACGGCGCGTGAGGCCGCCGAGAGCTCGGCCATGCGCTCGAGGATTCGCTCCGCCGTGGGCTCGCGCATCTCGTCGACGACCTTGCCGTCGGCGAGGAACACGACGCGGTCGGTGTGCGAGGCCGCCACCGGGTCGTGGGTGACCATGACGACCGTCTGAGCGAACTCGTCGACGCTGCGTCGCAGGAACCCCAGCACCTCCGCGCCGGACGTCGAGTCGAGGTTGCCCGTGGGTTCGTCCGCGAAGACGATCTCGGGACGGCTCATCAGGGCACGAGCGCAGGCCACCCGCTGCTGCTGCCCACCCGAGAGCTCGCTCGGGCGGTGGGTCAGCCGGTCACGCAAGCCGACCGTGTCGATGACGGTGTCGTACCACTCGGACTCCGGATCCCGGCCGGCGATGGCCAGGGGAAGAAGGATGTTCTCGCGTGCGTTCAGCGTCGGGACGAGGTTGAACGACTGGAAGACGAACCCGACCCGGTCGCGGCGCAGCGTCGTCAACGCCTTGTCCCGCAGTCCGGTGAGATCGATGTCGCCGATGAAGACCGTCCCGCTGGTGACGGAGTCCAGACCCGCGGCGCAGTGCATCAGCGTGGACTTGCCTGAGCCAGACGGACCCATGATGGCCGTGAACTCTCCGGCGGCGATGTCGAGCGTGATCCCGTCGAGGGCCCTGACCTGGGTCTCCCCACGGCCATAGATCTTGGTCAGGCCGACCACGCGGGCGGCCAGCGGCGGGGAGTCGTGACCACCACTCGTGGCGAGGTCACTTTGGGGCGTGGCGCTCATGTCGGCTCCCGGCTCGTGGTTCGGTGTGCGTGCTCCTCAAACCGTAGGGACCGCGACCCCCCGGTGGCTTCAGGATCGACCCTGACTGGACCCTGAGGGAACCCTCAGACACGACCGAGGGCGGCCCACCTTTCGGTGGACCGCCCTCGGAATGTGGCGTATGCCGGGTTGCGCGGGCTTCGTCAGAAGCCCATGCCGCCCATCTCGTCGCCACCGGGAGCCATCGGAGCAGCCTTCTCGGGCTTGTCGGCGATGACGGCCTCAGTGGTGAGGAACAGCGCGGCGATCGACGCAGCGTTCTGCAGAGCGGAACGCGTGACCTTGGCCGGGTCGATGATGCCCGCGGCGATCAGGTCGACATACTCGCCGGTCGCGGCGTTGAGGCCCCAACCTGCATCGAGCGTGCTGACCTTCTCCGCCACGACGCCGCCCTCGAGGCCGGCGTTGATGGCGATCTGCTTCAGCGGAGCCGAGGCGGCGACGCGAACGATGTTCGCACCAGTGGCCTCGTCACCCTCGAGCTCGAGCTTCTCGAACGCAGCCTTGGTGGCCTGCAGCAGGGCCACGCCACCACCGGCGACGATGCCCTCCTCGACGGCAGCCTTGGCGTTGCGCACGGCGTCCTCGATGCGGTGCTTGCGCTCCTTGAGCTCGACCTCGGTGGCGGCACCGGCCTTGATGACTGCAACCCCGCCGGCCAGCTTGGCCAGACGCTCCTGCAGCTTCTCGCGGTCGTAGTCGCTGTCCGACTTGTCGATCTCGGCGCGGATCTGGTTGACGCGACCCTGGATCTGGTCGGCGTCGCCAGCACCCTCGACGATGGTCGTCTCGTCCTTGGTGACGACGACCTTGCGGGCGCGGCCGAGCAGGTCGAGCTCCGCGGTGTCGAGCTTGAGGCCGACCTCCTCGGAGATGACCTGGCCACCGGTGAGGATGGCGATGTCGGCCAGCATGGCCTTGCGACGGTCACCGAAGCCGGGAGCCTTGACGGCAACCGACTTGAAGGTGCCACGGATCTTGTTGACCACCAGGGTCGACAGGGCCTCGCCCTCGACGTCCTCGGCGATGATGAGCAGCGGCTTGCCGGACTGCATGACCTTCTCGAGGAGGGGCAGCAGGTCCTTGATGCCGGAGATCTTGGAGTTGACAACGAGGACGTAGGGGTCCTCGAGCACGGACTCCATGCGCTCGGTGTCGGTGACGAAGTAGTGGCTGATGTAGCCCTTGTCGAAGCGCATGCCCTCGGTGAGCTCAAGCTCGAGGCCGAAGGTGTTGCTCTCCTCGACGGTGATGACGCCTTCCTTGCCGACCTTGTCCATGGCCTCGGCGATCATCTCGCCGATCTGGGGGTCAGCAGCGGAGATCGAGGCCGTCGAAGCGATCTGCTCCTTGGTCTCGACGTCCTTGGCCATCTC